>JACKLQ010000002.1:600000-900000 GCA_024235835.1 Thiobacillus sp.
ATGCTGATATCAATGGGCAAATTTTTTTGCGCCCACCCCGTTCATCAGCGAGATCGACGCGTCCTGTCCACGGAAATAATTATACACATTAGTTATGCATGTACAAGTATCGTGTAGAATTACGCCATGGCTATCGCAAGTTTCCCGGATCTTTCGCCTGATCTGTTCCCCATACGCGAACTGGTGCGCCGCACAGGCGTGAATGCCTCGACATTGCGGGCCTGGGAAAACCGGCACGGTTTGCTTTCCCCCATCCGCACCCCCTCCGGACACCGCCTTTACAGCCAGCAGGACGTACTGCGTATACGTCGCCTCCAGGGCCTGCTGGCCCAGGGCCTTGGCCTGGGGGATATAGCCGACCTCCTGACCGAGACACCCCCGGCGGCAGGTTTCCCCGCCACTGCAGGTCTGACCCAGCCCATGCCTCCCGGGGGCTCTGCCTGGCAGGGCTACCTCCACGAGACCCTGGTCGCCCTGGAAGACTTCAGCACGGAGCGCCTGGACAATCTCTACAACGAGGCCTGCGCCCTCTATCCCATCGACATCGTCACCGACAACCTGCTGATTCCAGTGCTGGAACAACTTGGCGAGCGGTGGGACAAACGGCCTTCCGGCATCGCCGAGGAGCATTTCTTCACGGCCTGGCTGCGCAACAAGCTGGGCGCCCGCTTGCACCACGCCGCCAGTCTGCCCAAGGGCGGCCATCTCATCATGGCCTGCCTGCCCCACGAGGACCATGAGATCGGACTGCTGGTATTCGCCTTGGCCGCCCTGCAGCGGGGCTATCGCATCATCTACCTGGGCGCCAACATGCCCACGCGACAGATCGTCCATGTGGCCCGCCACGTCCGTGCCCAGGGCATCGTCCTGTCCGGCCGTCAGGTGAATGATCCCGGCTCCGTCCTGGGCGACATCGCCTGGCTGGCGCTGGAGGTGGAAGCGCCAATCTTCGTCGGCAGCCACTTTTCCCTGCAGGCGCGGGAGCCGCTCCAGGCCATTGGTGCCATTGTACTGGGCGAGGACATGACCGTCGGCATGCGCCTGCTGGAGACCCGCCTGCACACCCGGCAGAAAATTCCAACAAGATAGCGGCCGTATCGCAAGTGGTGGATTCCTGGGGCGGGTCTGAACGAAAATTGCCCGGTATGACTCATAGGGGCCCCAAGGGACCAGTCGATCCAGGCCATCCAACACAGGAGATGCCCTCCCGGGCGCGGATGAACACCACCAACGAGGGGCGCAAGCCCGCTATCAAGCCATTCATCATGGGCCTGGCCCTGGGTGTCCTCGCCGGCATGCTGGGCATGTACCTGCACCAGTCCGGCAAGGCGCCAGCGCAGCCCATTCGAACCGAAGCGAACGCAGCTTTGGACTGTCCGCCGGTGGAAGCGCAAGTGGCCGAACCCACGGTGCGCCCCGGCAAGGATCCGGAGGATTTCGAGTTCTACGGCGTGCTGGAGAAGGTTCCCGTGACCCCGTCGCGGCCGGACCTGGAGCAACCCTTGCCACCGCCGCCCACCGAAGGCGGCCGCGTCGCTTCTGCCCCGGCCCCGGCCGCTCCCCAGGCCCGGCCCGTCTATCTGCAGGTGGCTTCCTTCAAGGCCGAGGCGGATGCGGACGCCCTCAAGGCCCGCATCGTCCTGGCGGGCGCTCCAGCCACCGTGGTTGCCATGGAGATTCCGGACAAGGGCACCTTCTACCGCGTCCGCGTGGGTCCCTTCCCCAGCCAGGAGGAAATGGCCAAGGCCAAGAGCCAGCTGGACCAGGGCGGCATCGACCTGAACAGCGCCTTCGCGGTGCGATAAAGGAAGAGCCCGGTTTCCCGGGCTCTTTTCCCATCCGCGTAAGAATTCCCCATGCTTCACCACTTTCTTGAGCTGTCAGATGGGGGTATTTCTGCTTCGGCCGCCGCTACGCGGCCCGCTCAGACCTCTTAACCTCGCCCTTAGGGCGAGGTTGGCCTGTACTGAAATCCGTCCTATCGGCTTCGCCGGTCGCGACTAGTCGCTTACTTGACCACCTCTTTGAGCTGGTCAAGGATGGCCGGGTTTTCCAGGGTGGAGGTATCCTGGGTGATCTCCTCGCCCTTGGCCAGTGCCCGCAGCAGACGGCGCATGATCTTGCCGGACCGGGTCTTGGGCAGGTTGTCGCCGAAGCGGATCTCGTCGGGCTTGGCGATGGGACCGATCTCCTTGCCCACATGGTTGCGCAGGTCGTTGACGATCTGCTTGGCCTCGTCGCCCATGGGACGGCTGCGCTTCAGCACCACGAAGGCCACCACGGCCTCGCCCTTCACGTCGTGGGGTTTGCCCACCACGGCGGCCTCGGCCACCAGGGGGTTGGACACCAGGGCAGACTCGATCTCCATGGTGCCCATGCGGTGGCCGGACACGTTCAGCACGTCGTCGATGCGGCCCATGATGGTGAAGTAGCCTGTCTTGGCATCCCGCACGGCGCCGTCGCCGGCCAGATAGAGCTTGCCGCCCAGGTCTTCGGGGTAGTAGGACTTCTTGAAGCGGTCCGGGTCGCCCCAGATGGTGCGGATCATGGAGGGCCAGGGGCGCTTGATCACCAGGAAGCCGCCCTTGCCCCAGTCCACGTCGTGGCCGGTTTCGTCCACCACGTCGGCCATGACGCCGGGGAAGGGCAGGGTGCAGGAGCCGGGCACCAGGGGGGTGACGCCGGGCAGGGGGGTGATCACGTGTCCGCCGGTCTCGGTCTGCCAGAAGGTATCCACGACGGGGCAGCGGCTGCCTCCCACCTGCTCGTAGTACCACATCCAGGCCTCGGGATTGATGGGCTCCCCCACGGTACCCAGCAGGCGCAGGCTGGAGAGGTCGTACTTGGCGGGATGCAGGTCCGGGTTGGCATCCGCCAGCTTGATCAGGGAACGGATGGCGGTGGGGGCAGTGTAGAAGATGTTGACCTTGTGGTCCTGGATCATCTTCCAGAAGCGTCCGGCGTTGGGGTAGGTAGGCACGCCCTCGAACACCACGGACGTGGTGCCGCAGGCCAGGGGGCCATAGGCGATGTAGGTGTGGCCCGTGATCCAGCCGATGTCCGCGGTGCACCAGAACACGTCGTCGGGCTTCAGGTCGAAGGTCCACTTGGTGGTGAGCACGGAATGGAGCAGGTAGCCGCCGGTGGAGTGCTGCACGCCCTTGGGCTTGCCTGTGGAGCCGGAGGTGTAGAGCAGGAACAGGGGGTGCTCGGCCTCCACCCATTCCGGCTCGCACACATCGGACTGGCCCTGCACCACGTCATGCCACCACACGTCCTTCGCGTTCCAGGCGCAGTCGATGCCGGCGCGCTGGTACACCACCACGTTCCTGATGGTGTCGCAACCGCCCAGGGTCAGGGCCTCGTCCACGGCGGGCTTCAGGGGGATGGCCTTGCCGCCCCGGTGCTGGGCGTCGGCGGTGATCACCATCACCGCGCCGGCGTCCTCGATGCGGTCCCGCAGGGAGTGGGCGGAGAAGCCGCCGAACACCACCGAGTGGGTGGCGCCGATGCGGGCGCAGGCCTGCATGGCGACGATGCCCTCGATGGACATGGGCAGATAGATGATGACCCGGTCACCCTTCTTCACGCCCAGGGACTTCAGGCCGTTGGCGAACTGGGCCGTGCGGGCCAGCAGTTCCTTGTAGGTCACGGGGGTGACCTGGCCGTCGTCGGATTCGAAGATGATGGCCGTCTTGTCGCCCAGGCCCGCTTCCACGTTGCGGTCCAGGCTGTTGTAGGAGGCATTCAGCTTGCCGTCGGCGAACCAGCGGTAGAAGGGCGCGTTGCTTTCGTCCAGGACCTGGGTGAAGGGTTGCTTCCAGTTCAGGTGCTCCCGAGCCAGCTTGGCCCAGTAGCCTTCGTAGTCGGCATTGGCCGCGTCCACCAGCGCTTGGTAGGACTCCATGCCGGAAATGGTGGCTTGGGCCTTGAAGGCGTCGGAAGGCGGGAAGACCCGGTTTTCATGCATGACGGACTCGATGGTGGTGCTCATGTCGGCTACATCTCCATGACGGCTGTTTTAGGCGGACTTGGCGATACCTCTGACGGTACCTGGGCCAAGCGCTGAAATGACCCTTCCCCGGGAAAGAGGCAAAATTAGGCTAGTTCCGTCTTTTTTTCAAATAGGCCACAGCAATGAGCCCCCAGGAATTGATCCAGCTAGCCAGAAACTACAGCCGCTGGCTGAGTCACCGGCTTGATGCACGCCCGGAATTGGGGGAATGGCTGGTCGGTACCGTGCAGGTCCCCGTCACCCGGGAAGAAATGCGTGCCATCCTGGCCCTGGGCGGCCCCACCGAGAACGATCTCAGGCGACAGCTCCGGCGCCTGCGGGAGCAGGTCTTCGCCCGGGTGATGACCCGGGACCTGGGGGGCATGGCGGATCTGGCGGAAGTCACCCGCACCCTCACGGAGCTGGCGGAGGAGGCCATACGCGCCGCCCTGGCCTTCCTGCACAAGGATCTGGCCGAGGTCCACGGCGAGCCCGTTGACGGCAAGGGCCGTCCCCAGCAGCTCATCGTCGTGGGCATGGGCAAGCTGGGGGGCGGCGAACTCAACGCCTCCTCGGACATCGACCTCATCTTCGTCTTCCCCGAGGACGGCGAGACGACGGGCCCCCGCAAGCTGGCCAACCACGAGTTCTTCACCCGCCTGGGCAAGCGCCTCATCGCCGCTCTGGACGACAAGACCGGCGACGGCTACGTGTTCCGGGTGGACATGCGCCTGCGGCCCTACGGCGACGGCGGACCCCTGGCCTCCAGCTTCGCCATGCTGGAGGAGTACTTCTTCACCCAGGCCCGGGAATGGGAACGCTACGCCTGGATCAAGGGCCGGGCCCTCACCGGCGACCGCATCCAGGACCTGGAGCATCTGCGCCTGCCCTTCGTGTTCCGCAAGTACCTGGACTTCGGCTCATTCGCCGCCATGCGGGAGCTCCATGCCCAGATCCGGCGGGAAGTGGCCAGGAAGGACAAGAACGACAACATCAAGCTGGGTCCCGGCGGCATCCGGGAGATCGAATTCATCGCCCAGGTGTTCCAGCTCATCCGCGGCGGCCACCACCCCTCCCTGCGCATGCGGCCCACCCGCACCCTGCTGCACCAGCTGGCTGCCTACCACCTGCTGCCGGACGCAACGGCGGAAGACCTGGAGGCCACCTATGTGTTCCTGCGCAACCTGGAGCACCGCCTGCAATACCTGGACGACGCCCAGACCCAGGCCCTGCCCACCGTCGAGGCGGATTGCCTCAAGGTGGCCCAGGCCATGGGCTGCGAGGACTGGGCCGCCTTCCTGGCCGCCCTGGCCCCTCGGCGCAAGCGGGTGGCAAGCCAGTTCGAGCAGGTGTTCGGCGCCCCCCAGGAGGACCAGTCCACCCACCCACTGGCGGGAGTGTGGCAGCGGCCCGACGAAGAGGCCCTGGACCGACTCAGGGTGGCGGGCTTCCATGAACCGGAACCCGCGCTGACCCAGTTGCGCGCACTCACCCAGGGCAGCCGCTATGCCGCATTGCCCGCAAAAAACAAGGCTGCCATGGACGGACTGCTGCCTCCCCTGGTGGAAGTGGCCGCCCATTTCCACAATGCCCGGGAGACCCTGGGCCGCATCCTCGATTTGCTGGAGGCCATCGCCAAGCGAGCCCCTTACCTCTCGTTGTTGAAGGAATATCCCCAGACCCTCAACCAGGTGGCCCGCATCGTCAGCGCCAGCCCCTGGGCCGCCCAATACCTCACACGCCAGCCCCACCTGCTGGACGAACTGCTGGACGCCCGCCAGCTCATGGCACCCCCGGACTGGTCCCAGGCCAGGGAGGAGTTGCGCCTCCTCATCGAGGGCCTGGACGGGGACGTGGAACGACAGATGGACGAGCTGCGCGTCTTCAAGCAGTCAGAGACCTTCCGACTCCTGGCCCAGGATCTGGCCGGGATGTGGACCTTGGAAAAGCTTTCCGACCACCTGGCGGACCTGGCGGACCTGCTGGTGGAGGCCACGCTGAATCTCATCTGGGCCAACCTGCCCGGCCGCCATCGTGACAAGCCCGCCTTCGCCGTCATCGCCTACGGCAAGCTGGGGGGGAAGGAACTGGGCTACGCCTCGGACCTGGACCTGGTATTCCTCCACGACGACCCTCACCCGGACGCCCAGGAAATCTACGCCCGCCTGGGCAAGCGCCTGAACACATGGATGTCCACCCTCACCCCCGCCGGCATCCTCTACGAGACCGACCTGCGCCTGCGCCCGGACGGGGCCTCCGGCCTGCTGGTGAGCTCCGTGGAGGCCTTCGAGGATTACCAGCGCACCCAGGCCTGGACCTGGGAGCATCAGGCCCTTACCCGGGCGCGCTTCTGCTGCGGCGACAAGGCCGTGGGAGATCGCTTCGAGCAGATCAAGGAAAACCTGCTGTGCCAGCCCCGGGACCTGGACAAGCTGCGCGCCGATGTCCTGGAAATGCGCCAGAAGATGCTGGACGGCCACCCAAACCCATCAGGCCTGTTCGACATCAAGCACGACCGGGGCGGCCTGGTGGACGTGGAATTCGCCGTCCAGTACCTGGTGCTGGCCCACGCGTGCCGCCACCCGGAGATGACCGCCAACATCGGCAACATCGCCCTGCTGCGCCAGGCCGGCGAACTGGGTCTCATCTCAACAGACCTGGGCCAGGCCGCCGGCGACGCCTACCGGGAACTGCGCCGCCGCCAGCACGCCCTCAAGCTGCAGGGCCTGGACCACGCCCGGGCCGAGCACGGCGGCATGGCCCAGGAGATTCATGCGGTGCGGAGTTTGTGGGGGTATGTATTTGGTGAAAGCCTGTAACCGAAGGTATTTCGGCCACACTGAAAACACTTGAACATAGAAATGCGCAGAAGGTTTATTGTTGCAAACCCGTCCACATACTAAAATTACGCACCAAGAAACTGCGTCAACCAACTGTTTTAATTGGGTTTTATCTATTCAATGTCCAGCACTGGACTCAATATATAAGTAGCGGGGTTGGGATGAGCTTGGTCGGCGTCGGGCTTTACACATTTGGCGAAGCATCAAAGCTGACGAAAGTCCCGGCTAGGGACCTGCATCGTTGGCTTGATGGGTATAGCTACAAGTCCAGAGAATCTGACACATTGTTTGAGATTCCACCTCTGTGGGATACCGAGTTAACCGGAGAAGAAGTGGAAGGAATTAGTTTCCACGACCTACTGGAGGTTCGCTTCGTAGCAGCATTTCGCAAGCTTGGGGTCAGTTTGCAGACCATCCGATGTGCAAGCCAGCACGCCAGAGATATTTTCAACCACCCTTACCCTTTCACTTGTCGACGCTTCCAGACAGACGGTCGCACAATCTTCGCCGAAGCAATTGAGGTAACTGGAGAAACACAGTTTCTTGATTTGGTAAGAAAACAATACGCTTTTAAGCAAGTCATCGAGCCTTCGCTGTATCGCGGCATTGAGTTCGATAAGGACGAGTTAGCCCGCCGCTGGTTTCCGATGGGGCGTAGCAAAGCGGTGGTACTTGACCCTGCTATTGCGTTTGGAAAACCGACAATTACAAATGTTGGCGTGCGAACTTCGACGCTTTATGAGGCCTTCTTGGCCGAGAGAACAAAGCAAAGCGTTGCAAAGCAATATGAGGTTCCTCTCTCTGCTGTTGAAGCAGCGATATTGTTCGAAGAACGGCTATCAGCGTGAAGTTCTTCGTAGATAACAACCTACCCCCTGCCCTAGCACATGCCCTCCATGCACTTTCAGAACCCGATGAACATATTGTCATCCACTTAAGAGACCGATTCTCTGCGGACGTACAGGACATCACCTGGATGGAAGCACTTTCAAATGAGGGCGAGTGGGTTGTCATTACCCACGACAATTTCAACAAAGGCCTAGAACGGGAAGCACTGAGGCGGGCTGGGCTGTTGGTATTCTTCTTGGACAAATCCTGGGGGAACCACCGATTCTGGGACAAGGCTTACCAATTAGTGCGTTGGTGGCCACGAATCATCGAGCAATCCGAGGGCATTCAGGGCGGCGCAGCATTTAGAGTCGGCTGGAACTTCTCCGGCAGAGGAAAATTCGAGCAAGTGCGATTGTAGGGTCTACGCACCAGCCATAGGCTCCAGCACATAAGACCTGCTACCTTGCAAACCCTCGCGTTCTTGATTGGAAAGCCGGCTATCCCGCATCTCGCCATTTAGCGACTGCCGCCTTGATCTGTTCCAGGGCGGTGGGGTCGTCCAGGGTGGTGAGGTCGCCAATGTCGCGGCCTTCCGCCAGGGCCTGGATGGCGCGGCGCAGCAGCTTGCCGGAGCGGGTCTTGGGCAGCAGGGTGACGAAGCAGACCCGGGTGGGGCGGGCGATGGCGCCCAGTTCGTGGTCCACGGTGGCCATCACCTCCTTCTGCATCAAGGCTTCAGCCTCGGGGGTGGCGGTGCGGCTGGCGTCCTTGACCACGGCGAAGGCGATTACGCATTGCCCCTTCACGTCGTCATGCACCCCCACCACCGCCACCTCGGCGATGTTGGGGTGGACGGAGACGGCTTCCTCGATCTCCCGGGTGCCCAGGCGGTGGCCGGCCACGTTGATGACGTCGTCGGTGCGGCCCAGGATGAAGTAGTAGCCGTCATCGTCCCGGGTGGCCCAGTCGAAGGTGGAGTACACCAGCACGTTCTCGAAGTTGGAGAAGTAGGTGTTCACGAAACGGGTGTCGTCGCCCCAGACGGTGCTGAGGCAGCCGGGCGGCAGGGGCGGCACAACGGTGAGCACGCCCTTTTCGTTCGCCCCCACCTCCTGGCCGGTCTGCTCGTTCAGCAGCTTCACGTCGAAGCCGTAGACGGCGGCACCCGGGGAACCGTACTTGCGTGGCAGGTCTTCCACCTCCGGCACGCCGGAGAGGATGGGCCAGCCCGTCTCGGTCTGCCAGTAGTTGTCGCGGATGCTCACCTGCAGGGCCTCGGCAATCCATCGCGCCGTGGGCTCGTCCAGGGGTTCCCCGGCCAGGTAGAGGGAACGCAGGCTGGAAACGTCGTGCTTGTGCAGGTATTCCGGAGGCTGCTTCTTCAGCACGCGGATGGCGGTGGGGGAGGTGAACATGATGTTGACCCCGTGGTCCTGCACGATCTTCCACCAGATGCCCGGGTCCGGGCGGATGGGCAACCCCTCGTACATCACGGTGGTCATGCCCGCGAGCAGGGGGCCATAGACGATGTAGGAATGACCCACCACCCAGCCGATGTCGCTGGAGGTGAACATGGTCTCGCCGGGCTTGCCGGTGAAGATGTGCTTCATGGAGGCTGCCAGGGCCACGGCGTGGCCCCCCGTGTCCCGCTGCACGCCCTTGGGCTTGCCCGTGGTGCCCGAGGTATAGAGGATGTAGGAGGGCTCCGAGGATTCCAGCCAGACCGGCTCCACCCGGGCGTCCATGTGCTTTTCCCTCAGGCCTGCCCAGTCCACGTCCCGGCCGTCCGTCCAGGGCAGTTCCGGGTCCAGGCCCCGGTTGAACAGCAGCACCTTTTCCGGTGGGGCCTTGGCCAGGTCCAGGGCCTCGTCCACCAGGGTCTTGTAGCGGATGGTCTTGCCGCCGCGCATGCCGGTGTCGGCGGTGATCAGCAGCTTGGGGCGGGCGTCGTCGATGCGGGTGGCCAGGCTGTTGGAGGCGAAGCCGCCGAACACCACGGAATGGATGGCGCCGACGCGGGCGCAGGCCAGCATGGCGAACACCGCCTCCGGCACCATGGGCATGTAGATGATCACCCGGTCGCCCTTTGCTACGCCCAGGCTGCCAAGCATGGCCGCCACCCGGTTCACCTCGGCATGGAGCTCGGCATAGGTGTAGCTGGCTTCGATGCCCGTCTCCGTGGAGAGGTAGGCGATGGCCTTCTGTGACCCTCGAGCCTCCAGGTGCCGGTCGACGGCGTTGTGGCAGAGGTTGGTGCGTCCCCCCACGAACCAGCGGGCAAAGGGGGGTCGGCTGTAGTCCAGGACCTGGTCGAAAGGGGTTTGCCAGTCGATCAGTTGGGCCTGCTCGGCCCAGAATCCCTGCTTGTCTTCAATGGAACGGCGATAGAACGCCTGGTAGTCATCCATGCCTGTCTCCTCTTGCCGCTTGAGCGGGTTTTATTCGGAGAAGCTTGCGCCCAACCCATGGGTTCTGACAACTCCGTCCGCGACTTCGCGTTCTTGCGAAACGCGGCCAAGCACTTGCCTATGGCTCCCGGAGAAAGGTGTGAATCCAGTTCCTGGCGCCGCGCTAATGCCAGGCCCACTCTGCCCCAGGCATGGATGTCCCGGAACATGTGAGATTCCGTCCCGAAGCGTGGCCAGCTATAGGCCCAGCAGGGTCTCCAGATGGAAATGCCCGATTCCGAAATAGGCCTTGGCGGCCTGGATCTTTTCCAGGATGGCGGGGTTGGGTGACCCCGCATGCAGGTTTCTGGTGCCCACGATCATGACGTTTTTCGGCGTATGGGCATCCGAGATGAATTCAAACACCTTGGTGGAATAGCCGAAGCATTCCAGGACCAGGGCTCGCAGGCCGTCAGTCACCATCTCCGCCTGGCGTTCGACGAAGATGCCGTGCTTCATGAGGAAGTCCAGGTCGAAATCCTGGTCCTTGCGGGCCCTGGGTTTCTCCATCTCCCGCCGAATCTGCTTGTGGCAGCAGGGGGCGACGACGATGAGGTCCGCACCCGCGGTGATGCCCTTGTAGATCGCGTCATCCGTGGCCGTGTCGCAGGCGTGGAGGGCAATCAGGATGCTGGCGCCGGCACAGTCGAAATCGGCGATGGAGCCTTGGGCGAAATGCAGGTTGTCAAACCGGGCGTCCGCGGCGATCCGGTTGCACAGGGCCACCAGGTCAGCGCGGTATTCAACGCCGATGATCTCGGGGTGCTGGCCCATGCCGTTCAGGTAGTCGCAGAGCGCGAAGGTCAGGTAGCCCTTGCCTGCGCCCATGTCGACGATCTTTTTCAGCCGCTCCGGCGCAAGGCCTTGAATGAGGCCACTGAGAATCTCCACGTATTTGTTGATCTGGCGATACTTGTCCTGGGCGTTCTTGAAAACGATGCCCTTGTCGTCGGTGATGTTCAGGGCCCGGAGGTAGGCCTTGCCTTCCGTGCCGATCAGCCGCTTCTTGTCCCGGTCGTGGCTGACCGGCGCGGGCGTCGTCTGGCTGGGCGGCTTTTTCTTCAGGGACTGTTTATCGAGCGTGAGGTCGAAGGCGGTGGTAAACAGCGTGGCGGCATGGAAGCCGCCGGTGAAAGCCTCCCGGACCAGGTTGACGCCTTCGGCGACGGCATAATTTTTAACGATGTCGCGGGTTTGATAGCGATAGGTAAACCCCAGCTTTACTTCGCGCTTGATCAGCACTTGCCGTACATGGATGTTCTTGAGCCGGTCTTCCGGGCCTTTGTAGGCACCCAGGGTGAGCTTCACGAAACTGCCATCCCCCAGGCTGTCCTCCAGGGCGGACAGGAATTTTGCTTGTGGGGTTGTTGGGGTCATTCAGGCGCCGTACACGATTGAGGGTGATCCATGCTACCAGCCCCCTACAACAGGGCTTCCAGGCGGCTGGCCAAGTGCTCGCCGGCTTGTTCCGGCGAAATGCCGGCGCCCCGGTCCCTGAGCTGTGTGACCGCCATGCCGGCATAGCCGCAGGGGTTGATGGCCCGGAAGGGGGCCAGGTCCATGTCCACGTTGAGGGCCAGGCCGTGGTAGGTACAGCCGCCTTTCACCCGCAGGCCCAGGGCGGCGATCTTGGCGCCGTCCACATAGATGCCGGGCGCGCCGGCCAGGCGTTCGCCCCGGATGCCCTGCTCCTCCAGCAGGTCGATGACGGCCTGTTCCATGCGCTGCACCAGCTCTTTCACGCCGTAGCCCCGGCGCTTCAGGTCCAGCAGCAGGTAGATCACCACCTGGCCGGGGCCGTGGTAGGTGACCTGGCCGCCCCGGTCGATGGGCACTACCGGGATGCCGCCAAGAAACTCGCTGGGCCGCCCCCGGAGTCGTCCCTCTTCTTCCTTGTCCCTCAAGGGGGGCATGGGGGCGGCAGAGGTCTCTTGGAGCAGGTGTTCCCGTTTGCCGGCCTGGCCCAGGGTGAAGACGGGGGGATGTTCCAGCAGCCAGAGTTCGTCCGGGGTGGCCGGCGTGCGGGCGGCGGTGAACGCCTGCATGGCCTGGAGGGTGGGCGTGTACTCCACCCGGCCCAGGCGGCGGATGATCAACGATTGCGCGGCCAATTTGTTGGAGGAACCGGCCGTGTTCCCCGGCACGCTTCAGCCCGGCGCAAGCCGGGGTCCAGGAAACTCCCTGGATACCGGCTTGCGCCGGTATGACAGGCATGGGCATTCAAAGCACCACCTTCACCTGGGGGTGGCCGGTGAGCTCCCGGTACAGATCGTCCAACTGCTGCTTGGAGGTGGCGCGGACGGTACAGGTGACGGAGACGTACTTGCCGCCGCTGGAGGCCCGCATCTCCACGGTCTCGGCCAGGAAGTCCGGGGCGTGGCGCAGGACGATGTCCACCATGACCTGGGTGAAGTCATCCGTGCGGTTGCCCATGATCTTGATTGGGAAGTCGCAGGGGAACTCCAGCAGGTTGTCTTCGTTACCTTGCTCGCTCATGGCTTGCCGCCCCGCATGACGGTGCGCTTGTATTCCTGGTAGGCATTCAGCATGCGCTTGAATATGGGGCCGGGATGCCCCGCATCAACTCCATTGCCAACCGGGCGGCCATCCAGTCTGGTCACTGCCAGCACTTCCTTGGTGGAGGAGGTGATCCAAATCTCGTCGGCGCTGCGCAGCTCCGCCTCGCTCACGGGGCGCACCGCGTGGGCCATGCCGTGGTTCCTGGCCAGTTCCAGCACCACCTCGTAGGTGATGCCCGGCAGCATGAGGTTCGTTTCCGGCGGCGTCAGGATGACGCCCTCCTTGACGATGAAGGCGCTGCTGGCGGAGCCCTCGGTGAGCCAGCCGTCCCGCAGCAGCAAGGTTTCGGCGCAGTCCGCGTCCACGGAAAGCTGGCGCAGCAGCACGTTGGCCAGCAGGGAGGTGGCCTTCAGGTCGCAGCGCAGCCAGCGGTTGTCCTGGGCGGTGATGGCGGCCACGCCGTGCTCGATGTAATCCGGCGGCGGCGGCTTCAAGGCCATGGGCATGAGGAACACGGTGGGCCGCACCTGTTCGGGGAAGGGATGGTCCCGGCCGGGACCGGCACCCCGGGTGACCTGGAGATAGAGCCCGATGTCTTCCCAGGGGGCCTTTTCGATCATGGCCTGGATGATCTGCCCCCACGCTGAATCGGCATGGGGGTTTTCCAGGCGGATGCCTTCCAGGCTCTGGTCCAGGCGCCGCAGGTGATCCGCCAGGCGGAAAGGCTGGCGGTCGTAGACGGGAATGACCTCGTACACCCCGTCACCGAACAGGAAGCCCCGGTCCAGCACGGAAATGCGGGCTTCCTCCAGGGGGAGGAATTCGCCGTTCAGGTAGATGGTGGGCATGAAGCAGTCGGCAGTTTGCAGGAATCAGCAGGCAGTCAAGGCTATCGGTATTGCTGCCAACTGCATACTGCCGACTTGCTGCTTGTCTATTTGAACATCAGCAGCAGGTTGTCCCATCCCCGGCCCAGGATGCCGGCCACGGGCACGTCGTGGAGGGCGCGCAGGGGGTAGTCCCCCACCAGTTCGCCGTCCACCGTCAGGCGCAGGGAGCCCACCTTGGCGCCGCGGTTCACGGGGGCCAGCATGGGCTGTTGGGTCACCACCTTGGCGTCGATGCGGCCGGCGGTGCCCCGGGGCACGGTGACGTAGAGGTCCTGGGTGAAACCCGCCTGCAGGTTGTTGGCGGAACCCTTGTAGATGCGAAGGGTGGAGACGGCCTTGTTGGCGGGATACAGCTTCACGGTCTCGAAGAACTGGAAGCCGTAGTTCAGCAGCTTCTGGCTTTCCATGGCCCGGGCGCCGTCGGAGCTGGTGCCCAGCACCACGGAAAGCAGACGGCGACGGTCCCGCTGGCCCGAGGCGATGAGGCAGTAACCGGCGCTTTCCGTGTGGCCCGTCTTCACGCCGTCCACGCTGGGGTCCATGTACAGGAGGCGGTTGCGGTTGGGCTGGCGGATGCCGTTGTAGGTGAAGTCCCGCTCGGCATAGAGCTTGTAATGCTCCGGGTAGGTGTTGATCAGGGCCGTGCTCAGCCGCGCCAGATCCCGGGCGGTGGTGTAGTGCTGGGCGTCGGGCAGGCCGGTGGAATTCACGTAGCGGGTGCCGGTCATGCCCAGGCGCTTGGCCATCTGGTTCATCATGGAGGCGAAGCCCTCCTCGGAGCCGGCGATGGCCTCCGCCAGGACGATGCAGGCATCGTTGCCGGACTGGATGATCATGCCCCTGAGCAGGTCTTCCACCTTGGCGGGCTTGGTGGGCTCCAGGAACATGCGGGAGCCTTCCGCGCGCCAGGCCTTCTCGGACACCGGCAGGGTCTGGTCCATCTTGAGGCGACCTTCCTTGATGGCGGAGAAGGCCAGGTAGGCGGTCATGAGCTTGGTGAGGGAGGCAGGCTCCACCCGGGTGTCCGCGTCCTTTTCCGCCAGGGGCAGGCCGCTGGCGGTGTCCACCAGCAGCCAGGCCTTGGCATTCAGCTGCGGCGCGGGGGGAATGGGCAGTGCGGCCTGGGCGGCCGGGGCTAGGAGGGTAAGCGCGAAGACGAAGACGGAGGACAGCTTGGTGAACAAATTCATGGGCAAAACGGTTTCCTGCTTAAACGGGCTCTTGCGGATTGTAAAAAAGACGTCTGCCGGCCCGAAGCCGGCATGGCGTCCGCGGGCAGGACCGGAACTGAGCCCTAGCGCGCGACCTGATAGGGCTTGATGCCGAAGTCCTGCTGGTAGGCCAGGCTGAGCCGCGCGGCGGCGGCGGGCGTGGCGAAGGGACCGGCCTGTACCTTGTACAGGTTGCCAGTCTGGACTTGGGCCAGGCCAGGAAGTTCCGTGCCGAACCGGGCCTTGATGCGCTGGCCCAGGGCCTCCGCGGCGGCGGGGGAGGAGACTGCGGCCAGTTGCAGGTACAGGCCCGAGCCCGAGGTGGCCGTGACAGCGGCTTCCGTGCTGGCGGGGCGTTCGCTCACTACCTTGAAGGCCTTGAGGCCCATCTCATCCCGCAGCTGGGCGGCAGCCCGGTCCGCCTCTTCTGGCGTGGCGAAGGGACCGGCCTGAACCTTGTACAGGCCGTCGATGGCGATGCGCAGCACCCCGGGAAAGTCCCGGGACAGGCGGGCGGTGATCTTGTCCAGCAGGTCGTTGGCCCGGGCCTGGCTGGAGAAGGCCCCCAGCTGCAGGTAATAGCTCACTGCGGGCTTGGCGGCTTCCATGGCCGGGACCGCCACCGTGGGTTCGGCCGGCTGGGGCTTGACCTCAGGTGCGGCCGCGGCGGCCAGGGTGACGGGCTGGGTGGTGGGCTCCACCACGTCCTCTGCCGCCTGGGCGGCGAAGGAGCTGGGGGCCGTCTCGGGCAGTACCGCTTCCACGGTGACAGGCGTGACCCCCTTCAGCACATCCAGCTTGTAGGCGGCAGTGTAGGACAGGTCGATGAGCCGGTTATCGTGGAACGGGCCCCGGTCGTTGATGCGTACCACCACGCTCTTGCCATTCTCTGCGTTGGTGACCCGGACGTAGCTGGGAATGGGCAGGGTGGGATGGGCGGCGGTCATGGCATACATGTCATAGGGCTCGCCCGAGGACGTGGGCTTGCCGTGGAACTTGCGACCGTACCAGGAGGCCTTGCCGTCCTGCCTGTAGCCCGCGTTGGAGGTCATGGGCGTGTAGCTCTTGCCCAGCACCCTGTAGGGGTTGTTGGCAAAGGCATGCAGGGGTTCGTCCCTGGGCACCGCGTCGGGAACGGCATCCAGGTTGTCAGGCGTGCTCAGGCCCGGGCCGTCATCCTTGTAGTAGCCGCCGCCCTTGTAGGGGGGGGTGACACTGGCGGATTTGGTGCTGGGCTTGCCGGGAACCTGGGCGGTGGGCGGTGTGCTGCTGCAACCTGCCAGGTAGGCGCTGACGGCAAGGGCCAGAAGGGGGAGGTGGGAGCGGAACGTCATCGCAGATAGGCGGCCGGGGCCGGCCAATCGTTACAAGATGCTCCAAGTCTAGCGCGTATCCACTATGTTTTTACAAGTTTTTTATGGGTCGCCAGGCTCATCAGGATGCCAAAACCTGTCAACACCGTGAGCATGGACGTGCCACCGTAGCTCACCAGGGGCAGGGGCACGCCCACCACGGGCAGGATGCCGGACACCATGCCCATGTTGACGAAGGCGTAGGTGAAGAAGGTCAGCACGATGGAACTGGCCAGCAGGCGGCCGAAAAGGGACGGGGCGCTGGCGGCCAGCCAAAGACCCCGGCCGATGATGGCACCGTAAAGCAGCAGCAGGAACAGATTCCCCACCAGGCCGAATTCCTCGGAAAAGACCGCAAAGATGAAGTCCGTGCTGCGTTCCGGCAGGAAGTCCAGATGGGTCTGGGTGCCCCCCATCCAGCCCTTGCCCGCCATGCCGCCGGAACCCACGGCGATGGTGGACTGGATGATGTGGTAGCCCGCCCCCAGGGGGTCTGAGGTGGGATCGACGAGGGTGAGCACCCGCTGGCGCTGGTAGTCGTGCAACAGGTAGTTCCAGGCCAGGGGCAGGGCGGCGGTGACGGCCACGGCGCTCCCCGCCAGCACTTTCCAGGACAGGCCCGCCAGATAAAGCACGTAGAACCCGGAGGCGGTGATCAGCAGGGAGGTGCCCAGGTCCGGCTGCTTGGCGATGAACCCCACGGGCAGCAGCAACAGGATGCCCGCGACGACGAAGTCCCTGCTGCCCAGGGTGGCTTGCTTGTAATGGAAATACCAGGCCAGCATCATGGGGGCCGCCAGGCGTATGAGCTCGGAGGGCTGGATGCGTGTCAGCCCCAGGTCGAGCCAGCGGCGGGAGCCGTTCACCACCACGCCGAACAGGGCCACCCCCAGGAGCAGGAGGACACCCAGCACATAGGCCGGTACGGCAAACTGCATGAGGCGCTGGGGCGGGATATGGGATACCAGGAACATGGCCCCCAGGGCGATGCCCAGGTTGGTCAAATGGGCCAGGATCTTGTCGCTGCTCCCGCCCGAGGCGCTGAACACCGTGGCCGTGCTCAACAGCAGCAGGATGGCCAGGAGTCCCAGGAGGGGGGCGTCCAGGTGGGCGAATAGGCGCTTGAGCAGGCGGGCGATCATTGCGGGGTCTCCACGGGGGGGGCATCCCCGGCGCTATCCACGGCGGGGCTGCTGTCTTCCAGTTCTTCCTCGCCGGCCGCGATTTCCTCGACCACGGCCACGGTGGGAAGCTTGCCCAGCAGCCAGTAGTCCATGACCTTGCGGGCGATGGGGGCGGCGGTGGAGCCGCCATGGCCACCGTTCTCCACCATCACCGCCAGGGCGATCTTGGGATTGTCGGCGGGGGCATAGGCGATGAACAGGGCGTGATCCCGGTGATGGGCGGCGGTACGGTGCTCGTCGTAGCGGGCGCCCTGCTTGATGCTCTTCACCTGGGCCGTGCCGGTCTTGCCGGCGATGAGATAGGGCGCGCCGGCGCCGGCCCCGGCCGCCGTGCCGCCGGGCAGCATTACATCGATCATGGCTTCCCGCACCAGTTGCAGGTTGCGCGCCTTCAGGGGAATCCTGCCCATCACCTGGGGCGCGGCCTGGGTGACCCTGCCGCTTAGGGGGTCCTGCCACGCCCGGATCAACTGGGGCTTGTACATGACTCCTTCGTTGGCCAGGGCCATGGTGGCCACCGCCAGTTGCATGGGGCTGGTGAGCATGTAGCCCTGGCCGATGCCGGCGATGACCGTCTCTCCTGGCCACCAGGGCTGCTTGAAGCGGCGCTGCTTCCATTCGGGCGTGGGCAGCAGGCCGGAGAGCTCGCCATCCAGGTCCACCCCGCTTTTCTGGCCGAAGCCGAACTGTCCCAGGAAGCCGGCCATGCGCTGGATACCCATTTCCCGGGCCAGGCCGTAGTAATAGGTGTCGCAGGACACGGTGATGGACTTCTTCAGGTCCACGGTGCCATGGCCCTCCTTCTTCCAGTCCCGGTAGCGGTGGCTGCTGCCGGGGAGGGTGAAATAGCCCGGGTCGGAGATGGTGTCCCCCGGCTGGCGCACGCCCAGTTCCATGCCCGCCAGGCCCATGAAGGGCTTGATGGTAGATCCCGGCGGATAGATGCCCCGCAGGGCCCGGTTGATGAGGGGGCGCTCGAAGGCATCGTTCAGTTCTTTCCAGGTGGCCACGTCGATGCCGTCGATGAAGAGGTTGGGGTCGAAGCCGGGCTTGGACACCAGGGCCAGCACGCCGCCGTTGCGGGGGTCCAGGGCCACCATGGCGCCCCGGTAATCGCCGAATACGGCTTCCGCCACCTGCTGCAGGCGGGAATCCAGGTGCAGCCAGAGATTGTGGCCGGAGACCGGCGCGGTGCGGGACAGGATGCGCACGGCGCGGCCGCTGGAGTCCGTCTCCACCTTCTCGATGCCGGTGCGGCCGTGGAGCCATTTCTCGTAGCTGGCCTCGATGCCCAGCTTGCCGATGTGGTCGCTGCCCTTGTAGTTGGCGGCAACGCCTTCCACCTCGAGCTGGTCCTGGTCCCGCTGGCCGATGCGGCCGATGTAGCCCACCACGTGGGCGAAGCTTTCGCCGAAGGGGTACTGGCGGAACAGCCGTGCTTTCACCTCCACGCCGGGGAAGCGGTAGCGGTTCACGGCGAAGCGGGCCGCTTCCTCCTCAGACAACTGATTGCGCAGGGGGATGCTCTCGAAATTCTTGCTTTCCGCCAGCATCTTCTTGAAGCGTTTGCGGTCCCCGGTGTCGACGCTGACGATCTGGCCCAACTGGTCGATGAGCTCGTCCAGCTTGCCAGCCTTGGAGGGGGTGATCTCCAGGGTATAGGCGGAGTAGTTGTGGGCCAGCACCGTGCCCATGCGATCGTAAAGCACGCCACGGGACGGGGGGGCCGGCACCAGGGCGATACGGTTGCTCTCGGCCAGGGCGTGGTAGCGGTCGTACTGGACCACTTGCAGCCAGACGAAGCGCCCGAACAGGCCAAGGAGCATCAGCAAAACCGCCACGCCGGCGATCTCCATGCGGCGGCGATAACGCTGGAACTCCTCCTCCGGGTTGATCAGGCGGGGGCGCATGCCTTATTCGGTGTCGGCTTGCAAGGGCCTTCCGGTCAGCCGGTCCAGCAGCCAGGCCATGGGGGTCCACAACAGCGCGGCCACCACCCCTCCCGCCAGCCAGCGCCAGTCGGCATCGCCGTGGCCGAACAGGAGGCCCAGGGCGATGACCAGGGCTTCCTTGCCCAGCAACAGGGGGGCCAGCTGCAGGTTCTGCCGCGGAGCATCGAAGTTTTCCAGGCGACGCTGCAGCATCAGCACCACGAAGGCGGCAGTGCAGTAAGCCAGGGCGTTCAGGCCCATATGCAGGCCTCGCACCACGTCCATGACGATGCCCAGGATGAAGGCCATGCCCAGGCCGGCCAGGCGGGGCATGCGGATGTTCCAGTAGAGCAGGACCATGAAGGCGAAGTCCGGTATCAGCCAACGCACGCTGTCGGGCCAGGGGGACAGGTTGAGGGCCAGGCCCAGGGCCAACAGGCCGAGGACCTTGGTTCGGTTGGGCGGAACGATCAGTTCCGCGCCCTTGGGCAGGAAGGATTTGTCCAATTTGGCTGGGCGGCTGATCATGGCTTGCGTGGGGCTTGGGCAGGTCTGGCGCCGTCGGTGGCGGCTTTCGATGCCGGTGTGGCCGGCGCGGTCGGGGCCTGGAGCTGGAGCACCGTCACGTGTCGGTAGCGGCCCACGCCACCGATGGGGCGGCACAGGGCCTTGGCAAAGGGCGTGTGCCGTGGCGGCTCCGTCTTCACCACCTGGGCCACGGGGATACCGGCGGGATAGACGCCGTCGATGCCGGAAGTGTAAAGCCAGTCCCCTTCTTTCACGTCGGCGTGCATGTCCAGGAAGCGCACCTCCAGCAGGTTGTCCGCGCCGGAGCCGGAGACGATGAGGCGCAGGCCGTTGCGCAGGTTCTGCACAGGCGCCCCCTGGTCCCGGTCCGTCAGCAGGGAGACCTCGGCGCTGTAGGGAAACACCCGGGTCACCTGGCCCACCAGGCCTGCCCCGTCGATGACCGGACGCCCCGGGGTCAGGCCGTGGGCCTCGCCCTTGTTGATGATGACCTTGCGGGAAAAGGGGTCTCCCGCCACCTCCACGATCTCCGCCGCCACCGTGTTCACGCCGGGATGGTCCGGCAGGGATAGCAGGCTGCGCAGGTGGCTGTTCTCGGCAACCAGGGCCAGCCGGTCCTGCTGCAGGATCAACAGCCGTTCCCGTTCCCGTTGTAGGCGCAGGTTCTCTGCATGGAGTTCCCCATGGGTGACGAAAAAGCTGCCCGCTTCCCGGGTCCAGTTCCAGGGCATGGCCAAGCCCATGCGCACGGGATGGAGCAGGGCGTTAAGACCGTTGCGCACCTCGTGCAGGGCGGCATAGCGCGTGTCGATGGCGGCGATGATGAGGCTGACCAGCACATAGAGCCCGAAACGGGCGGGCAGGCCCATCTCCCTTACGAAGAGGGGGGCCTGGGGCGCGCGGGACATTGAGCGGTGAAGGATAAAGGGTGAAGGGGGAAGGGCTGGGGAAGCGAGTTGACCCTTCTCCCTTTACCCTTCCCCCTTTACGTCCTCGTCAGTCGTTGGTGAACACCGTGGCCAGGCGATCCATTTCCTCCAGGGCCCGGCCGGAGCCGCGCACCACGCAGGACAAGGGATCTTCCGCCACGATCACGGGCAGGCCCGTTTCTTCCATCAGCAAACGGTCCAGGTCCCGCAGCAGGGCGCCGCCGCCGGTGAGCACCATGCCCTTCTCGGCGATGTCGGCGCCCAGTTCCGGCGGGGTCTGTTCCAGGGCGGACTTCACGGCGGAGACGATGGTGTTGAGGGGGTCGGTCAAGGCTTCCAGGATCTCGTTCGAGGTCACGGTGAAACTGCGCGGAATGCCTTCCGCCAGGTTGCGGCCCTTGACTTCCATCTCGCGCACTTCGGAGCCCGGAAAGGCGGAGCCCATTTCCTTCTTGATCGCCTCGGCGGTGGCCTCGCCGATGAGCATGCCGTAGTTGCGGCGGATGTAGTTGATGATGGCTTCGTCGAACTTGTCGCCGCCCACCCGCACGGAGGCGGTGTAGACCACGCCTCCCAGGGAGATGACCCCGACCTCGGTGGTGCCGCCGCCGATGTCCACTACCATGGAACCGGTGGCCTCGGCCACGGGCATGCCCGCGCCGATGGCCGCCGCCATGGGTTCCTCGATGAGGTAGACCTGGCGGGCGCCGGCGCCGATGGCGGACTCGCGGATAGCCCGGCGCTCCACCTGGGTGGCGCCGGAGGGTACGCAGATGATGATGCGGGGACTGGGGTGGAACAGGCGGGTGTCGTGGACCTTCTTGATGAAGAACTTGAGCATCTGCTCGGTGACGTTGAAGTCGGCGATGACGCCGTCCTTCATGGGGCGGATGGCCTGGATGTTGCCCGGGGTGCGTCCCAGCATCTGCTTGGCTTCCAGGCCCACGGCCTGGATGATCTTCTTGCCGGACAGGCCTTCCTGGCGGATGGCCACCACGGAGGGCTCGTTCAGCACGATGCCCCGCCCGCGCACGTAGATCAGGGTGTTGGCGGTGCCAAGGTCGATGGCCAGGTCGGTGGAAAAATAGCCGCGTAGGAATCCGAACATGAAACGTTCCCGGTGGGGTCAAAAAATAGCTGTGCATGATACCCTACACAGTCTTACGAAATAAGACGTTAGCGGCGAAATGTCCCTATCCATCGATGACGTGAAGCGCATTGCCCACCTGGCCCGCATCCGGATCTCGGAAGCGGAGGCGGCCCAGACCCAGACCCAGCTCAACGGCATCTTCGGCCTCATCGAGGAGATGCAGGGGGCCGACACGGCCGGCATCGAGCCCATGGCCCACGCCCAGGACCTGTCCCAGCGCCTGCGCCCGGACGTGGCCATGGAACCCGACCGCCGAGAGGCCTACCAGGCCGTGGCCCCCCAGACCGAGAACGGTTTGTACCTGGTGCCCAAGGTCATCGAGTAATTCTGCGAGTCAGCCCCCCATGTCGTTGCATACCATCAAGCAGCTTGCCGACCAGCTGGCGGCAGGAAAAGTTTCCAGCGTGGAGTTGTGCCAGGACTACCTGGCCCGCATCGAGCGCCTGAACCCCACCCTGAATGCCTTTGTCACCGTGGACCGGGACAAGACCCTGGCGGAGGCCGCCTCCGCCGACGCCCTGCGGGCCTCGGGCCAGGCCGGCCCCCTCACCGGGGTGCCCATCGCCCACAAGGACATCTTCTGCACCGAGGGCTGGCTTACCACCTGCGGCTCCATGATGCTGTCCAACTTCGTCTCGCCCTACGACGCCCACGTCATCCAGCAGTTCAAGGTGGCGGGCATGCCCTCCCTGGGCAAGACCAACATGGACGAGTTCGCCAT
Organism: Thiobacillus sp.; assembly: GCA_024235835.1. Lineage (NCBI taxonomy): Bacteria > Pseudomonadati > Pseudomonadota > Betaproteobacteria > Nitrosomonadales > Thiobacillaceae > Thiobacillus > Thiobacillus sp. The sequence continues at coordinate 622,529 of JACKLQ010000002.1, forward strand.
GGGCTCCTCCAACGAGACCAGCTTTTTTGGCCCGGTGAAGAACCCCTGGGACCTGGCCCGGGTGCCCGGCGGCTCCTCCGGCGGCAGCGCCGCCTGCGTGGCGGCCCGCATGGCCCCTGCCGCCACCGGCACGGACACCGGCGGTTCCATACGCCAGCCGGCGGCACTCACCGGCATCACCGGCCTGAAGCCCACCTACGGCGTGGTGTCCCGCTACGGCATGATCGCCTTCGCCTCTTCCCTGGACCAGGGCGGCCCCATGGCGCAAACCGCCGAGGACTGCGGTCTGCTGCTCAACGTCATGGCGGGTTTTGACGAGCGGGATTCCACCAGCCTCCAGCGCGAAAAAGAGGATTACACCCGGGAGTTGACGCAAACCCCGGCGACCAAGCCCCTGGCCGGCCTGAAGATCGGCCTGCCCCGGGAATTCTTCGGCGAGGGCCTGACGGGCGATACCGCCAAGGCCGTCGAGGAGGCCATCGCCCAATATCGCAAGCTGGGCGCCGAGACCGTGGAAGTGGGCCTGCCCAACTCCAGGCTGTCCGTGGCCGCCTACTACGTGCTGGCCCCGGCAGAGGCCTCCAGCAACCTGTCCCGTTTCGACGGCGTGCGCTACGGCTACCGCACCCCCGAGTACACCGACCTGCTGGACATGTACGAGAAGAGCCGGGCCGAGGGCTTCGGCAGCGAGGTGAAACGCCGCATCCTCATCGGCACCTACGTGCTGTCCCATGGTTACTACGACGCCTATTACATCCAGGCCCAGAAGCTGCGCCGCCTCATCGCCAACGATTTCAGCGAAGCGTTCAAGCAGTGTGACGTGATCCTGGGCCCCACCGCCCCCACCACCGCCTTCAGGCTGGGGGAGAAATCCGACGACCCGGTGCAGATGTACCTCTCCGACATCTACACCATCGCCGTGAACCTGGCGGGCCTGCCGGGCATGTCCCTGCCCTGCGGCTTCGACTCGGGCGGCCTGCCCATCGGCCTGCAGCTCATCGGCAACTATTTCGGCGAGGCGCGCATGTTGAATGTGGCGCACCAGTACCAGCGCGCCACGGATTGGCACGCGCGGGCGCCGGCGCTCTGAGGACACCCATCGGGATGCACGGTGCCATGAACCCGCGTCGTCAGCCCTTGCGGGCAACTTTCTTCGTGCGACTCGTTGTGGCGGTGACGCCGGGATTGCTCCTGACCGGTTGCGTCGACACCACGGCCAAGCGGACTGTTTACGAATCCATGCAGGGCGCGGCCCGGCAGAACTGCTACCTGTTCCCCGATGCGCGGGAGCAGACGGAATGCCTCCAGCAGCACTCGTTGCCCTTCGAGCAGTACAGTAAGCAGCGCGAGGCGTTAGGGCGCGACAACACAGCACAGCCCTGAGTCTGGCTGAACGAACAGGAACCACGTCATGCAATGGGAAACCGTCATCGGGCTGGAAGTGCATACCCAGCTCACCACCCAGTCCAAGATCTTCTCCGGCGCCAGCACGGCCTTCGGCGCCGCCCCCAACACCCAGGCCTGCCAGGTGGACATCGCCCTGCCCGGCGTGCTGCCCGTGCTGAACAAGGGCGCGGTGGAGCGGGCCATCAAGTTCGGCCTGGCCATCGGCGCCAAGCTCAACCGCACCAACGTCTTCGCCCGCAAGAATTACTTCTACCCGGACCTGCCCAAGGGCTACCAGATCAGCCAGTTCGAACTGCCCATCGTGGAGGGTGGCAGCATCGACATCCAGGTGGGTGAAGGGGACAAGGCCGAGACCAAGACCATCCGCCTCACCCGGGCCCACCTGGAAGAGGATGCGGGCAAGTCCCTGCACGAGGATTTCCACGGCATGACCGGCATCGACCTGAACCGGGCCGGCACCCCCCTGCTGGAGATCGTCTCGGAGCCGGACATGCGCTCCGCCAGGGAGGCTGTGGCCTACGCCAAGGCCCTGCACACCCTGGTGACCTGGATCGGCATCTGCGACGGCAACATGCAGGAGGGCAGCTTCCGCGTGGACGCCAACGTCTCGGTGCGGCCCAAGGGCCAGGAGAAGTTCGGCACCCGCCGGGAGATCAAGAACCTGAATTCCTTCCGCTTCCTGGAGCAGGCCATCGACTTCGAGGTGCGCTGGCAGATCGAGCAGATCGAGGACGGACACGAGATCCACCAGGCCACGGTGCTGTTCGACCCGGACACGGGCGAAACCCGCATGATGCGCAGCAAGGAAGACGCCCACGACTACCGCTACTTCCCGGATCCGGACCTGCTGCCGGTGAAATTGGACGAGACGCAGATCGCCGATATCCAGGCCCACATGCCGGAACTTCCCCAGGCCAGGCAGGCCCGCTACAAGGCCGACTACGGCCTTTCCGCCTATGACGCCTCCACCCTCACCTCCAGCCGCGCCATGGCGGACTACTTCGAGGCCGTGGCAGCCGTCCTGCCCAAGCCGGACCCCAAGCTGGCGGCCAACTGGGTCATGGGTGACCTGAGCGCCGCCCTGAACAAGGCGGAACTGGACCTGGCCGAGTCGCCCATTGCTGCCCCGGTGCTGGCCAAGCTGCTGGCCCGCATCCAGGACGGCACCCTGTCCGGCAAGCTGGCCAAGCAGGTGTTCGAGGTGATGTGGACCGAGGGTGGGGAGCCCGACGCCATCATCGAGTCCCGGGGCCTCAGGCAGATGTCCGACTCCGGCGAGGTGGAACGCATCATCGAAGAGGTGCTGGCCGCCAACGCCAAGTCCGTCGAGGAATTCCGCGCCGGCAAGGAAAAAGCCTTCAACGCCCTGGTGGGGCAGGTCATGAAGGCTACCAAGGGCAAGGCCAACCCGGCCCAGGTGAACGAACTGCTGCGCAGTAAACTGGCGGGCTGACGCCGCGCCAAGTCGATACTAGCGGGGGGCGCGGCTCTTCAACTCCCGGAAGCGGAGCTTGTCGGCGTCATACTTGGCGCGGGTTTCCTCCAGGCTCTTTTGCCGCTGCTGCAGCAACCCGCCAATGCGGGCCAGGTCGTTCTGGGCCTCGTCCCGCATCTGCAGGAAGCTTCTGGGCACGTTCTTGCCCGGGACCGTGTGCTTCCGGATCTCGCCGTTGGCGTAGGTCAGCTTTTCGGAAGCGTTGTTCATCTGTGCCTGGAGGCTGTCGATCTGTAGCTGTTCCAGTTCCAGGGCCCGGTCCCGCACCAGGTCGATCTCGTCCTCGTTGGTATAGCTGGTCAGCAGGGCCCGGTCCCGACGTTCCTGCTCAAGGGCCCGCTGGCGCTCCTCTTCCGCCCTTTGCCGGGCTTCCGCGGCCCGCCGCTGCTCCTCGGCGGTGCGGCGGGTCCGTTCCACGTCCTTAACCACCCGGCCCTGCTTGTCCAGTTCCTGATGCCCCATCCCGGCCTGCTGGGGTGGCATGGTATCGCTGTAATGCACCTTGCCGTTGCTGTCCACCCAGCGGTAGGTCACCGCTTGGGCGGTGACAGGCGTCAACCCCAGAAGGCTTGCGAGGATGGCTGAGAACAGGACCGGATGTCTCGTCATGTATGAATTCCGTATTCGGCACGATAGGCCTGGATGGCCGACAGTGTATCGGCCCAACCGTGTTTCCCCGTGAGGAAGCGGGTCAGATCATCCAGGTCGACGATGCTTACAACGGGCATGCCATAGTCCCGGCTGACTTCCTGCACCGCGGAAAGTTGTCCCAGGCCCCGTTCCATCCGGTCCAGGGCGATGGCCACGCCGCAAGGCGTGGCCCCGGCCGCGCGGATGAGTTCCACGGACTCCCGCACCGATGTGCCGGCGGAAATCACGTCGTCGATGATGAGGATGTTGCCCTGCAGGGGGGCGCCCACCAGGGTGCCGCCTTCGCCGTGGTCCTTGGCTTCCTTGCGGTTGTAGGTGATGGGCACGTTGCGGCCAACCGCCGCCATGGCCACGGCCACGGTGGTCACCAGGGGAATGCCCTTGTAGGCGGGGCCGAACAGGCCGTCGAAGGCCAGGCCCGATGTCTGGATGGCCTTGGCGTAGAATTCCCCCAGCTTCTTCAGGGAGGCGCCGTCGTTGAACTGGCCCGCGTTGAAGAAATAGGGGCTCTGGCGCCCTGCCTTGGTCTTGAACTCCCCGAACAGCATCACCTTGCGATCGATGGCCAGTTCGAGAAAATCGCTTTTGAACCCCTGCACCCTGCCTCCATCCCAATGCGTGTAATCAGCCTGAATCTTAACGGCATTCGCTCCGCCGCTACCAAAGGGGTTTATCCCTGGCTCGAGAACCAGCATGCCGACGTCGTCTGTCTCCAGGAACTCAAGGCCCAGGCACCGGACCTGACTCTGGAGATGCTCAACCCGCCCGGCCTCCATGGCTATTTCCACTATGCCGAGAAGAAAGGCTACAGCGGCGTAGGGCTCTATGCCAGACGCCAGCCGGACCGCATCGCCGAAGGCCTGGGCATTGCGGATATCGACAGCGAGGGGAGGTACCTGGAGGCCTGTTTCGGCGACCTCTGCGTCATTTCCCTCTATTTGCCTTCCGGCTCCAGTTCAGACGAGCGACAGGCCGCCAAGTTCAGTTTCATGGCGCGTTTCATGCCACATCTCGAGAAACTGGTGGCCTCCGGCCAGGAGTTCATCCTGTGCGGAGACTGGAACATAGCCCACAAGGAAGCCGATCTGAAGAACTGGAAGTCCAACCAGAAGAATTCGGGCTTTCTGCCGGAGGAGCGGGCCTGGCTCACCCAGGTGTTCGACCGCCTGGGCCTGGTGGATGTGTATCGACGCCTGTATCCGGACCACACCGGCGAGGCCTACACCTGGTGGTCCAACCGGGGCCAGGCCTGGGCGAAGAATGTGGGCTGGCGCATCGACTAGTCAATCAGACAAATAACCCGAATATTGCTGATCACTAGGCTCATGGTTGCAACAGGTCCGCATAGTCTGTGATGAGTGGTGCATGGTCTGAAAAGCGCTGGTCCTTGTAGATACTGGCGCCAGTCGCCTTCAATGCGTATTCCACGCCAAACCGGCCACCCATTCCACGCCAAACCGGCCAGTGATTCCACGGCAAACTGGCCACCTGTTCCAGGTTAACCTGGCCACCAGAATCCGTAGCGAAGCGATGCAGGGATAACCCTGGCAGCCTTGGCGATTTTGCCGAGGCTGCCGATGGCGAACACGAGGTTATCCATGCGCAAGATTGAAGACGTATTGCGGCTGCATTTCGCATGCGACCGCTCCAACCGGGAGATCGCGGCCGCGCTCGGCATCGGCCGCGCCACCGTCAGCGACTACCTGCGTCGCGCCCAGATGGCGGGCATCCGCTGGCCCTTGCCGGAGGACATAACCGAACTCGCCCTGGAAGCCCGGCTGTTTCCCAGCCTGCCGGCCTCCAAGGTCAAGCGCCCCGAACCCGACTGGGGCCATGTCCACCGGGAGCTGGGCAAGAAGGGCATCACCCTCGACCTGCTCTGGCAGGAGTACCGGGAGGCTCACCCCGAGGGCTACCAGTACAGCGCCTTCTGCCAGCACTATCGGGACTTTGCCGAGGCCCTGCCGGTCACCCTGCGCCAGGCGCATGCCCCCGGTGAGCGCCTGTTCGTCGACTACAGCGGCCAGACCCTATCGGTCATCGATCCGGGCACCGGCGAGGTCCGCCAGGCCCAGGTCTTCGTCGCCGTGCTGGGCGCCTCGAACTACACCTATGTCGACGCGACCTGGAGCCAGGGGCTGGCGGACTGGACCGCCTCCCACGTGCGCTGTTTCGAGTATCTGGGCGGGGTGCCCGAACTGCTGGTGCCGGACAACCTCAAGAGCGCGGTGTCCGGGGCGAACTTCTTCGACCCCGACCTCAACCCCACCTACCACGACCTGGCACGCCACTACGGCACCGCCATCCTGCCCGCCCGTGTCAGGAAGCCCCGCGACAAGGCCAAGGTCGAGGCCGGGGTGCTCCTCGCCCAGCGCTGGATCCTGGCGCGGCTGCGGCACCAACGCTTCTTCAGCCTGGAGGAACTGAACCGGGCCATCCGGCCGCTGCTCGCCGAACTGAATGCACGGCCCTTCAAGAAGCTGCCCGGCTCCCGGCAAAGCGTCTTCGAGGCCGTGGACCGCCCCGCCCTCAAGCCCTTGCCCCTGGTCCGCTATGAATTCGCCGAGTGGAAGACGGTGACCGCCGGCATCGACTATCACGTCGAGGTCACCGGCCATTACTACTCCGTGCCCTACCGCCATGCCCGGCAGAAGCTGGAGGCGCGCTTTACGGCCAGCACGGTCGAGCTCTTCAAGAAGGGCGAGCGCATCGCCTGCCATCCCCGCTCCCTGAGCAAGGGCCGGCACACCACCCTGGAGGCCCACCTGGCGCCGGCCCACCAGAAGGTGGCGGGCTGGAACCGCGAACGCTTCCTGGCCTGGGCCACCAAGATCGGGGCCCATACCGAGGCGGCCGTCGATCACATCCTGCGCGCCCGCACCCATCCCCAGCAGGGCTACCGCGCCGCACTCGGCGTTCTGCGCCTGGCTAAGGCCTATGGCCCTGACCGCCTGGAGGCGGCCTGCCAGCGCGCCTTCCGCATCCAGTCGGTCACCTATCGCTCCATCGACTCGATCCTCAAGCACGGCCTGGACCGTCCTGCCCGCCAGGCCGCCCAGGCCAGCCTGCCCCTCGACCACGCCAATGTGCGCGGGGCCGAGTATTACCACTGACCGGAGACACCATGCTCAACCATCCCACCCATGACACCCTGACCCAGTTGCGCCTCTATGGCATGGCCCGTGCCTTGGCCGAACAAGCCAGCCAGCCGGAGATCGACGCCCTGACCTTCGAGGAACGGCTCGGCCTGCTCGTCGATCGTGAACGTGTCGAACGCCAGAACCGACAGACCGCCAGCCGGCTGCGCCGGGCGCGCCTGAAACAGCCCGCGGTGGCCGAAGACATCGACTACCGTCACCCCCGGGGGTTGGACCGTGCCTTGTTCCGCCGACTGCTGACGGGGGAATGGGTCCAGAGCCACCAGAACGTCCTGATCACCGGCCCCACGGGGGTGGGCAAGACCTACTTGGCGTGCGCCTTGGCCAACGCCGCCTGCCGGCAAGGCAGGACCGCGCTGTACCAGCGCCTGCCACGCCTGTTCGAGGAGTTGGCCATCGCACGCGGGGATGGCCGCTATGCCAAGTTGATGGCCAGCCTGGCCAAGGTCGACATCCTGATCCTGGATGACTGGGGCCTGGCCATGCTCGATGATGAACGTCGGCGGGATTTGTTGGAGGTCCTGGATGAGCGGTACCAGACCCGTTCCACCGTGATCACCAGCCAGTTGCCAGTGAGCACCTGGCATGACGCCCTGGGCGACCCCACCCTGGCCGATGCCATCCTCGATCGAGTCGTCCACCACGCCCACCTGCTGAACCTGGTCGGCGAATCCTTGCGGAAACTCAGGCCTAAATTGACGGCGGAATCCGTTCAGGAGTAAACAGCTTCCACCCCCCGCGTCGCTTCGCTCTGACTGGCCAGTTTGCTCTGGAATAGGTGGCCGGATTCACGTGGATTGGGTGGCCAGTTTCCGTGGAATGCGCACTTCAAGGCAAGATTTCTTGTGGCGATCTGATAATCAATCCTCCAACCCACGTTCTTGGCCCAAGCCTGGCCTCGGTTGGACCACCACGTGTAGCCCTCATCGGTAGCTTCCGGATAGAGGTTACGGTAAACATCAACCCAACCAAGCTGCCCAAACACCCGACTCAGCCACGCCCGTTCTTCCGGCAGGAATCCGGAGTTCTTCTGGTTGGACTTCCAGTTCTTGAGGTCCTTCTCGGTGTGGGCGATGTTCCAGTCGCCGCACAGGACCACCTCCCGCCCTGACTTCGTCAGTTCATCTAAATGAGGGAATAAGTGGTCCATGAACAGAAACTTGGCGGCCTGGCGATGCTCGCCACTTGAGCCCGATGGCAGATAAAGCGAAACCACAGAGAGGTTGCCGAACCGAGCCTCGATATAGCGACCTTCGCAGTCGATGTCAGGGATACCGAGTCCCTCCACGATCTCATCGGGTTGCCGACGTGAGTAAATACCCACGCCGCTGTAGCCCTTCTTCTCCGCATAGTGGAAGTAGCCATAGTAGCCGGGCGGGTTGATCATCTCCGCAGTCATGTCAGCGACCTGCGCCTTGAGTTCCTGCACGCAGATGACATCGGCGTTCTGCTTTGGCAGCCAGTCGAAGAAGCCTTTCTTAGCGGCGGAACGGATACCGTTTAGGTTGATTGTGATGATTCGAGTCATGCCACTACCTACGTGTGCCTAAATGGCCGTTATTGTTTGCTGATACTGCGCAGTCCCTGGTCAAGCCGGGCATAGCTTACAAGTAATACAGACCTATAGAAGATTGGACGGGTGTGGTGATGAGCCTCCACCACTTCAGTCCGCTTGCTACGGGTGCCCGGTTCAAACGAGTGATGATGGACGCCCTCTCAAACACCGGATTCCCCCCTAGCGAGATATGGGCTGGTATGAAAATACCAGCCATTTTCTTCAAAATCGGCAGGCCTTGTTCCTATACATCCTGTCGTGAAGCAGAACACCTCTCCCGTCATGTCGTGGAGTGGCAGCACACGACATGGGTCAGCCCGGATCCTCGGGCTGTAAACAATCTATTGGAAAGGTGTCGATATGCAAAACAACATAGCCGCTACGGCGGACCCCATTATCTCTCAGTCATCCTTGAGCGCCGGCTCAGGTTCCTTGGACCTGTCCGCTCTCCGTCTTCCCCAGGATTTCTCAACGGGGGTGAGCGTAAAAAAGGTCATCACGAGTATCCCCATGCGGAAGCCGGGGAATCAAACCTTCTTTCGAGTCCATCCTGATGCTGACAGGCGCTTCCAGGCTGCGATGCTTCAACTCAAGGACGACGGGGAGTGCTTCCTTGTGTCCCGACCTATCGTGCCGGATGTGGCGCAGGAAATCAGGGCTAAGCAGCTGTATTACGCCCTTACCCGTGACGGCATCCCCTTCCTTTGGCCGGTGAACCTGCCGGGGGAGGATGGTCGCCTGGACAGCTGGTCTCAATCCGCTCATGCGGCTGCCCAAATCGCTGAAAGCTCCTGGGTAAGGCTCGTTGCGAACCGGGGATTTGGTGCCTACGACGTGATGCAGGCGACAGGCAACCTGGACGAGCCAAACTGGCCGGACTTGGACTTTGAGGCAGTGCTCCAGTTGGCGTTTAAGGACCGAGTCATCAATAGCGCCGACCATCCGGTGATTCGCCGCCTACGTGGAGAACTGTGATGGATAGGCGGTTTAACGAAATCTGGGCGCTGGACTTTGAGTTCCGGGCGCCACCCGGCGAGGTTCCCGAGGTGGTCTGCATGGTCGCTAAGGAGATAATCAGTGGGCAAACCATCCGTTTGTGGGGCGATGAGCTGAATTGCCCGAGCCCACCGTTTGGTATTGGCAACGACTCCCTCATACTGGCTTATTACGCCAGTGCTGAAATGGGTTGTCACTTGGCCCTTGGCTGGCAGTTGCCCGAGAACGTAATCGACCTCTATGCCGAGTTCCGCAGTCTGACGAATGGACAGGTGCTGCCCTGCGGCAATGGCTTGCTGGGGGCGCTCTCCTACTTTGGCTTGGATGGCATAGCCAGCTTGGAGAAGGAAGCCATGCGAGAGCTCATCCTGCGTGGTGGCGACTACACCGAGTTGGAACGCCTGGACATCCTCGAATATTGCGAGTCGGATGTGTTGGCTCTTGAACGTCTATTCAATGCCATGGGTCCGGAGCTGTTCGAGTCAACCCGGCTAGAACAAGCCCTATTGAGGGGCAGATATACCTGTGCCATCGGATTGATGGAGCACAACGGCATACCTATAGACACGGCTCTCTTGGCAGACCTGCAAGCGAACTGGCAGGAAATCCAGGGGCGCCTGATCGCCGAGGTCGATGCGTCCTTCCATGTCTATGACGGGCAAACGTTCAAGCATGACCGTTTCGCCGAATATCTTCGTCAGCACGACATCTCTTGGCCGACCACACCCACCGGGAGATTGGCGTTGGACGACGACACTTTCAGCGACATGTGCAAGTCGTTCCCGGCTCTGCGCCCCTTGAAAGATCTGCGCCATGCGCTGGGACAACTGCGATTGCATGAGTTGGCCGTAGGTAAGGATGGCAGAAACAGAACCATCCTCTCCATGTTCCGGGCGAAAACGGGACGCAACCAGCCTTCGAACTCCCGTTTCATCTTCGGGCTGCCGGCCTGGCTTCGGGGCTTAATCAAACCTGTCCCAGGGTTTGGGCTGGCATACATCGATTGGAGCCAGCAGGAGTTTGGAATCGCCGCTGCGCTCTCGGGCGACAACAAGATGCAGGAAGCCTATTTGTCCGGAGATCCATATCTGACGTTTGCCAAGCAAGCGGGGGCAGTGCCTTGGGACGCAACAAAGACAAGCCATCCAAAGGAACGGGAGCAGTTCAAGGCTTGTGTCCTGGCGGTCCAGTATGGAATGGGGGCTGACTCCCTGGCAAAGCGGATAAATCAGCCCCCTGTATATGCCAAGGAGCTGTTAAGGCTGCACCACAAGACTTACCAGGTGTTTTGGAAATGGTCGGATGCGGTGGTGGACTTCGCCACTCTTGAAAAGCGGCTTTGGACGGTATTCGGGTGGTCCCTGCAGGTAACTGGCACGGCCAATGAACGTTCTCTACGGAACTTTCCGATGCAGGCAAACGGCGCAGACATGCTCCGACTTGCCTGCACGCTGGCTGCGGAGACAGGCATTCGAGTCATCGCCCCAATCCATGATGCTGTTCTGATTGAAGCACCTCTTCACGAACTCGACAAAGCCGTGCAGTCCATGCAAGGGGTCATGCTTGCGGCGAGTCGGGAAGTTCTCGACGGATTTGAGCTGCGGTCTGATGTCACGGTCATCCGCTATCCCGACCGCTATGCAGACGATAGAGGTGCTGCGATGTGGAACACCGTTACCGGCTTGCTAAACGCCATAAAGAGCGGGGAGGTGGTATATGAAGCAGCATGAGCACACACCATCAACCCGCTTCGTATGGAATGCAGCCACCACGAGGTTTCAGGTTGACCCATCTCCGCAGCAAAGTATCAGGCACTTTATCAAAGGACCTCTCCCTTTAGAGTGGATTGAGCGGGCGGCCGCTTTGCCAGGCAAGGCTTTGCATGTGGCTTTGGCGATTTGGTATCAAGTGGGTCTGGAACGACAGAGCACTATTACGCTCGGGCAAAAGCGGCTGAAACGCTTCGCAGTTTCCAGGGATGCTAAATATGACGCTCTTCGCCGTTTAGAACAAAATGGATTGGTTTCGGTGGAACAACTACCTGGTAAATCCCCTAAGATAACTGTTAATGTTATCGAGGAATCATCGGCAAATAAAAAACCGAAACATACCGATTTTTAGGTTAACAACGAGGGGCGTTCGCCAGATAAAAATCCGATACAAACATGCGCAAGTTTCTTTCGGATTTAAGCGGAAAATGTATTGACAAAAGAACGCCGAAATCGTATCATTAATGCCGTCGAAGTTGCGCTGTTGTCAAGACGGCCAAGTGAGACACTTGTTTAGCAGGATATTTTATAACCGGCACCAAGATGCCTGTTTCGCCTAATAAAGCTGACTTGGCTGGCCATCATAACTGGTCAGCCCTCGTGTAAATAGTCAAGGAGGTGCCACCTTCGCAATGAGGTGGCATATGAAAAGTAGTATCGCTGTTAAGCCGACGGTGGTGTCGGCTTGTAGTAATCACAACACCGCCAGATTCCCTCAAGAGCTAACCAACACGGTCTTCAACGAAGATTGCATGTTGGGTCTGTCTCGCATCCCCGACAAATCAGTTCACATGGTCCTAACGGATATTCCGTATGGCGAGTGCAACTCTTTTGCCCCAGGGCTGCGCAATCTCAACAAAGGCAAGGCTGATAAAGTCACTTTTGAACTTCGGCCCTTTATCAGGGCCGTCGACAAAACACTCGCTCCGTCCGGTTCGTTCTATGCATTCGTGGGCCAGCAACAAGTCTCCGAAGCAATAAAGGAGCTCAAAGAGCTCGGCTATTCGACTCGCCTTTGCGTGTGGGAGAAGACAAATCCCAGCCCTATGAATGGAAAAGTCATCTGGCTATCCAGTATCGAGGCATGTGTTTTCGGAAAGAAGCCTGGTGCCACCTTCAATGAGCACTGTGCGGGGGTGGTTTGGAAGTTTCCAGTTGGACGGTCAAAGCGACATCCGACGGAGAAACCTCTTCGATTGATGGAATACCTCATCTCCGTTTCCAGCAACCCCGGAGACATCATTCTGGACCCATGCCTCGGTTCAGGGACTACAGCAGAAGCAGCCTCAAATCTGGGCAGAAACTATGTTGGCTTTGAGATTGACACCGAATACTGCGCACTAGCACGGGAACGGTTGAGCAATACGGGCCGTTTGTCCACGGCTGCCGACGCCGGCATTTGAGAATATTTATCTAATGGTTGTTAACAAATCCACTCCAATATTTGAAAAGGAAGAATCATGAAAACAAAAAAACGAAAGGCTAGCAAAAAAGTCGAGGACTTGATTGGTTATGCCTTGAATAACCACCAAAACTTCTTTGGTAAGGCGGTCATAATGGATGATGGCCGAATCGAGGTTATCACAATGCTTGATACCTACTCGATGTTTTTTGAGACTGCCGTGCATCTATTAAACGAAGGGCAGTTGGAAGATGGGCTTCGATTCTTGGGATATTTGGAGTCCATGTCAGATTCGCCAGACCCAAGGGTGCTCTACAACAAGGGCATCTGTCAGACCGAGATGGGACTGTATCATGAAGCCATTGAGTCTTTGAAGCTTTGTGTGAGCCTGGAACCTGACCACTCCAGTGCTTGGACAGGGCTTGGCGTAGCTTATTCAAGATTAGGGTTAATTGATGAATTCGCTGCTGCCAGTCGCAGTGCCCTTGATATTCATCCAGATAATCCCTACGCACACACTAACTTAGGGTTATGGTTTGAGTATCAGGGGGAAGATTTAGAGGCACTAAACCATTTTAGAAGTGCCATGAGGAGTCTACCTGGAGATTTTGGACTTGCCTTGAATCTTGCGAAATGCTGTATGCGGTTAGGGAACCGATATTACGATGAGGCAGAAAGCGTGCTAACCGCCATAATAATGCAGAATCCAAAGACCTCAATAAAAAGAGATGCCATGGAGTTGCTTGACCGCTTAAAAACGAAAAAATAGAAAACTGACTCAATCCCAAGGTGCGTTTTCGGCAAGGATATATCTGCCAGTGAAGAAGCAAGCCCCGGCTAAATGCCGGGGCTTTTTTATTGGTGCGGCCTCTTAAACCCCCCGGTATTCTGGACAGCCCGCTGCTGGGTTGCTCATGTTGATGCTGGAGCAGGATGGCATTACATTTGCCACACATGGGACAGGGAGGCTTCATGCCACGATACAAGAACGAAACCCTCTCGATTCGCACCACTCCGGAAATCAAGAGCTTGCTCCGCCAGTTGGCTGAAGGAGAGCGTCGTTCGGTCGCCTCGATGGTTGAGGTCTTGGTCCTGGAGCGTGCGGCTACCCATGGGCTTGTGGTGCCACCCCCAACCCAGTCCACTCCCAGCAAACGGGTTCCCAGAACATGAAGCTTCTGAAGAATACGGGTAACGAGCGGGTTATCGATGTTCTGCGTCGATGCCTCCAGCCAGGCACCTCCCTAGACCTTGTTTCACCCTCGTTTTCCCTCTTTGCCATGGGTGAACTGCTGGGCGAACTGTCTGGCGTTGAGGCAAGCCGCATCGTCCTGCCGGACCCAGAAGCGAACGACGTGTCCCTCCTCGGTGGCGTGTTCGACCGCTCCTATCGGAACCAACTCCGGGCACGGTGGCTGGCCAAAGAATGCGCCCAATGGCTGGAACAGAAGGCGGAAATCAAGTCGGCGCCTGGCGGCATCCCCCAGTCCATGATCCTCACGCACGCCGAAGATGCGGGTCGTCTTCAGGCCATGACGGGCAGCTGTAGCTTCTCTACGGAAGGTCTGGGCATTACTCCGGGCAATCAGTTTGGACTCGTTCAGGTCACCGAGAACGCCGACGAAGCAGAGATGCTTGATAGCTGGCTCGCTACCATGTGGAGCAGCTTGCCGCCCAAGTCCGCCGCCAAGACAAAGCTCTTGGGCAAGCTCCATGAGCTCGCCGCTCATAAGCCGGCATCGCTGATTTACTACCAGTCGCTCTACAACCTATTCAAAGACCTGGGCGACGAGCTCGACGAGGAACGCATCGTCAAGTCCGCCACCGGCATCAAGAACACCACCGTCTGGAAGAAGCTCTACAAGTTCCAGCGTGACGGTGTCGTGGGCGCCATAGACAAGTTGGAGCGTCACGGCGGCTGCATCATCGCCGACAGCGTGGGCTTGGGTAAGACCTTCGAAGCGCTGGCAATCATCAAGTATTACGAGCTGCGCAATGACCGTGTGCTGGTGCTGGTGCCCAAGCGCCTGCGAGACAACTGGACGCTCTACAAAGCCAACGACCGCCGGAACATCCTGGCTAATGACCGTTTCAACTACGATGTCCTAAACCATACCGACCTATCCCGGGATGGCGGCAAGTCTGGGGATATCGAGCTGGCCCATGTGAACTGGGGCAACTACGACCTGGTGGTTATCGACGAATCCCATAACTTCCGCAACAAAGCCACCCACAAGGACCGAGACACCCGCTATGGCCGGCTGATGCGCAATATCATCAAGGCGGGCGTCAAAACCAGAGTCCTCATGCTGTCGGCTACCCCGGTCAACAACCGTCTCGCCGACCTAAAGAACCAAATCGCCTTCGCCACGGAGGGGGATGACACGGCTTTAACGGAGCACGGCATTCCCAGTATCGAAACAACCATCCGGCTGGCTCAGCTTCAGTTCAACCGTTGGCTCCAGCTGGAGGAGGTGGACCGCAAGCCCTCTCGGCTGATGGACATGCTGGGGTTCGATTACTTCCGCCTGTTGGACTTACTGACCATTGCCCGGTCTCGTAAGCACATCGAGAAATACTACGGAACCCACGAAACCGGGCGGTTCCCCGAGCGTTTGCGCCCCATCAACATCAAGGCGGACGTGGACCTGACCGGCGAGTTCCCGGCCATCCGGGATATCAACAACGAGATTCGTCGAATCAATCTCTCCGCCTATGCGCCGCTGCGCTACGTCTTGCCCCACAAGCAAGCTGCCTACGACGCCAAATACAGCACCCAGATACGCGGGGGAGAGGGCTTCTTCCGTCAGCTCGACCGTGAGGAGAGCCTGATCCATTTGCTGCGGGTCAACATCCTCAAGCGCATGGAGAGCTCGGTCGCCTCCTTCGCTCTCACCTTGTCCCGTCAGCTGGCGGACGTTGAAAACATGCTGGCACGCATCGATGCCCATGAGGAGTCCGTGGAGGAACTCTCCATCGACGATATCGAGGTGGACGACCCGGCCTATGAATCGCTTCTGCTGGGTCGTAAGGTCAAGGTGCTGCTCCAGGACGTTGACCGTATCCGCTGGCGCCAGGATCTCATTGAAGACCGCAATCGTCTCGCCACGCTCCTTTCAGCGGCACGGACAGTGGACGAGAAGAGGGATGCCAAGCTCGCCGCCCTCAAAGAGACCATCGCCCACAAGTTGCGCAGCCCCCTCAACAATGGCAATCGGAAAATCATCGTCTTTACTGCGTTTGCCGATACCGCCGATTACCTCTACCATCAGCTCTCTGGCTGGATGCTGGACGAACTGGGGCTCCATTGTGCGGTGGTCACGGGCACCGGGGGCAACAAGACCACGCTTCCCCATCTGCGCCGGGACCTGGCGAGCGTGCTCTCCGCCTTTGCACCCCGTGCCAAGGAACGACCGTCCGAACTGGACAGCGACGGCGAACTGGACATGCTCATCGCCACCGACTGCATTAGCGAGGGTCAGAACCTTCAGGATTGCGACGCCCTTATCAACTACGACATCCACTGGAACCCCGTCCGAATCATTCAGCGGTTTGGCCGGATAGACCGAATCGGGTCCCCCAATGAGCGCATCCAGCTCATTAACTTCTGGCCAAACATGGAGCTGGAGGAATACATCAACCTGGAGCAACGGGTCAGTGGGCGCATGGTGCTGCTGGATATCTCTGCCACCGGCGAGGAGAACCTCATCGAGCAGCAATCCGGCAACCCCATGAACGATCTGGAGTATCGCCGCCGCCAGCTCATACGCCTGCAGGAAGCCGTGATTGATTTGGAAGACCTGTCCAGCGGCGTCTCGATTACCGACCTGAACCTCAGCGATTTCCGGATAGACCTGGCGAGCTTCCTGAAGGAGCACCCGGACAAGCTGGACAACCTCCCCCTGGGCGCTTATGCCGTCACCACCACACCGGAAGCCTCCATCGCCCCTGGGGTGGTCTTCTGTTTGCGTGCTGAAGGCGAAGCCGCCAAGAGACCCCTGGAGCCGGGCTATCCCCTGGCGCCCCACTATCTGGTCCATGTCGGCGAGGACGGCGCCGTCCAGCTGACCTATACACAAGCCAAGCAAACCCTCGATACGCTGAAGCGGCTCTGCATGGGCAAGGACCTGCCCGACGCAAGTGCCTGCAACTACTTCGACAAACATACCCGGCTGGGTCAGGACATGAGCAAATATCAGTCCTTGCTTGCCAAGGCCGTGGCAGCCGTAGTCGGAAAGACGGAAGAACGTGCGGTTGCCAGTCTGTTCACCCCTGGTGGCACCCACGCCAAGAAGGGCGAGTTCGCCGGCATCAACGATTTCGAGGTGGTCGCCTTCCTCGTCATCCTGCCGGAGACGGTTATTGCATGAGTCTCTCAGAGGTCGTAGCGGCGCTGGATCTGCCACCGGATGCGCTGATCGAGCAGCGTGTGCCGAAGAAACTCCTGCTGGAGCACGACGCTCCCACGGCCAGTGACAGGCGCCAGATACAAGACGGCATCGAGGAAATAACCTGGATAGCCGCCCTGAAGCCCACAAACATTGGTGTGCCAGCCTATCAGGACGATACGAGGGAGTATCTGGAAATCGCCGTCCTCAGCGTTTCCTTGCGGGCTAAGGCAAAGACCGGGCGCCTGGTGGAGCTCATCCACCGGGCTGTCCCCTATCCAGTGTTGCTGGCGACGGCAAATCAGGACGGTGTCAGTATCTCGCTGGCTCACAAGCGACAATCCCAAGGTGAAGCCGGCAAGGTGGTGATTGAAGACTTGCGTGCCACCCCAGCTCTCCAGCTGGACTCACCCGACCAGCGATTGACCACCTTCCTTCAAAGCCTTGCCCTGGAACAACAGCCCCGGTCGAATCTGTATGTGCTGTATCAGGGCTGGATAGACCGTCTCACCGCCTTTGCGGCCAGTCAGGTCACCCAACACTTCAACCTGCCGGACAGCCCTGAGCAGACTGAAGCCCGTCAGGTCGCATTGACCGACCACGAACGTCTGATGCGTGAGCTCACCAGTCTGCGGTCCATGGCGACCAAGGAACCCCAGATCAGCCGCCGTGTGGCGTTGAACCTGGAAATCCAGCGCCTGGAAGCCGAGCTCACGAAAACAATCGAAGCCATGAGGTAAGCAGAACAATGAAAATCTCCACCATCCTTGACCATATCGACAGCGGTCACATGGCCCTGCCCGAGTTCCAGAGGGGGTATGTCTGGAACCGTGACCAGGTGCGAGGACTCTTCGATTCCCTCTATCGCCGGCACCCGGTCGGCGGCTTACTGGTCTGGGCAACCGAGTCGAAATCCGCCACCCATCGTGGTGATGGTCAGCTGGCGGCAGGCATCGTCAAGCTGCTCCTGGACGGGCAGCAACGCATGACCTCCCTCTATGGCGTGGTGCGGGGCAAACCCCCCAAGTTTTTCGATGGCAATGCCCAGGCATTTACCGGGCTCCGCTTCCACTTGGGGAATGAGGCGTTTGCGTTCTACCAGCCCCTCAAGATGCAGGACGACCCCCTGTGGATTGATGTCACCGCCCTCATGCAGGCGGGCACCGCCGGATTTGGCACCTTCGTCACCGCCCTCACCACCAATCCCGAACACGCTTCCAAGGTGGGCGACTATGTGGGGCGTCTCAGCCGGTTGTTGAGCATCACGGATATCGACCTGCACATTGAGGAAGTCACGGGTCCCGACAAGACCCTCGATGTGGTGGTGGACATCTTCAACCGGGTCAACAGTGGCGGGACCAAGCTCTCCAAGGGCGACCTGGCGCTGGCGAAAATCTGCGCCGAGTGGCCGGAGGGACGGGAGTCCATGAAGTCCAAGCTCAAGGAATGGAACGGGCACGGCTTCCACTTCAACCTGGATTGGCTGCTGCGCTCAGTCAATACGGTTCTCACGGGCGAAGCCAAGTTCAGTTTCCTGCATGACAAGACAGCCGAGGAAGTGCAGGAGGGTCTGAAACGTGCCAACAAGCACCTGGACAACTGCCTGAATCTCATCAGCGGCAGGCTGGGTTTGGACCATGACCAGGTCTTGTTCGGACGCTTCGCCCTGCCGGTCATGGCAAGGTATCTGGACCAGAAGAAATCCCAGCTCAGCGAGTTGGAGCGGGACAAGCTGCTGTTCTGGTTCGCCCAAGCCGGCATGTGGGGGCGCTTCTCAGGCTCCACCGAATCCATGATCGACCAGGACCTGGCGGCCCTGGAAGGGCAGGACGGGGATCTGGACAAGCTGCTGGAACAGTTGCGGCTTTGGCACGGCGGTTTGCGGGTGGAGGCGGGACACTTCACCGGCTGGAGCCTCGGTGCCCGCTTCTATCCCGTTCTCTACATGCTCACCCGCATGGGTGGCGCCAGGGATTGGGGCAGTGGACTGCCCCTCAAGGCAAGCCTGCTGGGCAAGATGAACAAGTTGGAGGTGCATCACATCTTCCCCAAGGCGCAGCTCTACAAGCGCAAGCACAAGCGCCCGGAGGTGAATGCCCTCGCCAACTTCTGCTTCCTGACCAAGGACACCAATCTCGACATCAGCGACCGCCTGCCCGAGGTCTACTTCCCGGAAATCGAGGACAAGCATCCCGGTGCCCTGAAATCGCAATGGATTCCAGCCGATCCGGTCTTGTGGAAGGTGGAGAACTACCGGGACTTTCTGGAAGCCCGCAAGGCATTGTTGGCGGAAGAATCAAACCACCAGCTCACGGAGCTCCTGCATGGCGACGCCAAGTGGCTGAGCACCGCCGCTCCCATGGCGGCGCCCCAGCCCATGGTAGTGGGTGGCATCACCAGCGAGACCGAGGAGGAAGAACTCAGCGCCCTCAACGACTGGATGGCTGCGCAAGGACTGCCCGCCGGACAGATCGCCTACGACCACGCCGACCCCGAGACCGGCGAGCAAGTGGCGGTGTTCGACCTCGCCTGGCCCAGTGGTGTCCAGGAAGAGCTCAGCGTCCCGGTGGCTGTCCTGCTGAACGAGGGGGCGGATATCCTGGCACTGGCGAGCGCTGCGGGCTATCGATGCTTCACCTCGGTCCACGCCTTCAAGGACTACATCCAGCGGGAAATCCTGGCCATTGAAGCCGCCGTGCCTGCCTGAGCAGGCACTTCCCAAAGCCGACCATAGCCAGCTCAAACAGCACAGAAAATAAAAAATTAACTTTATTTATGTAAATAAATGACGATAATGAAGAATATTTTCTGATTGAGGGACATCATGCTGCTCGAGTTCCGTGTCCGCAACTATCGTTCCATACGTGATGAGCAAGTCATCAGCATGGTCGCGTCCAAGGACAAGAAGCTGGCAGACACCCACCTGATGTCCACGGGCATCAAGGCCTTGCCCCATGTGGTGCGCAGCGCCGTCGTCTATGGACCCAATGCCAGTGGCAAGTCCACCCTGCTACGGGCGATGGACTACATGCGTGCGGTCGTGGCGGAGTCAGCCACGGTCATCCAGTTGGGTCAAACCTACAACGTGCAGACCTTCCGTTTAGACCCGGCGTGGGCCGAGCAACCGACCAGCTTCGAGATCAGTTTCCTGCTGGACGGTGTGCGCCACCAATACGGCTTCACCATGACGCCCAAGCGCATCATGGACGAGTGGCTCCTGGTTTACCGCACCGCCAAGCCCCAACAGTGGTTCCACCGCCGTTACGACGAGAAGTCGCAAAGCAGTCACTACGACTTCAGCACCCATCTCACCGGTCCACGCAAGCTCTGGCAGGAAACCACCCGGCCCAATGCCCTGTTTCTGTCCACCGCTGCCCAACTCAACAGTGACCTGCTGGGTCCGGTGTTCCGCTGGCTGGTGGAGCAACCCATCTACTTTGGGGCGGGGGCGACACCCCTGCCCGAGTTCACCACGGAGTTGCTGCAAACCGACGAAGGCAAGCTCGCCGTGCGTGACTTTCTGGCGTCGGCGGACATCAGCATCAGCGAGGTGGAGAGCGTGCCTCGGCGGGGCTTCCACCAGAAAATCATGTTTGGACCCGAGGGCACCCAGGTATCCCGTGAAGAGCGGGAAATGATGATGCCCCGCTTTACCCACAAGACCGAGCGTGGCACGGCGACCTTCGACCTACAGGAAGAGTCCGATGGCACCCAACGGCTGTATGCCTTGGCTGCCCCGGTGCTCGACGTGCTCAAGCATGGGCGCCTGCTCATCGTTGACGAGCTGGATAGCAGCTTGCATACCCTGCTGGTGCGACGGCTGGTGCGATTTTTCCATCAACCGGAATACAACCCATTGGGGGCGCAGCTCCTGTTCACCACCCACGACACCTCCCTACTGGATCGTGGACTGTTCCGGCGTGACCAGATCTGGTTCACGGAGAAAGACCCGGACCAAGCCACCCGGGTCTATCCCCTCAGCGACTTCAGCCCCCGGGACACGGAAGCATGGGAGCGGGGTTACCTGAATGGTCGCTATGGCGCTGTGCCCTTCTTCGAGGACCGCCCACCGCCCACCCAGGCGATAAGCTGACTCAGCGGACAGGGAGCGCATGGGCAAGGACAACCAACCGAAAGCCAGGCAAGCCGCAGAACTCGCCCGCAAGGCGGGACGGCGTGCGCCCTTCGACCGCATCCTGGTCGTCAGCGAAGGCAGCAAGACCGAGCCGCAATATCTGTCGGAGCTGCGAGCCGAATACCGATTGCCCACGGCCAACGTGCAAGTCCATCCGAGCCGCCATGGCACCACGCCCCTGCAAGTTGTGGAATACGCCCAGCACTTGTTTGAGCACGGTGACCCTGAAAAGGACATCGGACGACGTGCCTTCGAGCAGGTCTTCGCCGTCTTTGACCGGGACGACCACGCCACCTATCACAACGCCCTGGCCAAAGCGGCGGCGCTGGACGGCAAGCTGCGCAATGACAACAATCGACCTCTGCACTTCGCCGCCGTTGCCTCGGTGCCCTGTTTCGAACTCTGGCTGCTCCTGCACTACCAAGACGTGCTGGCGCCAGTTCACCGTAACGAAGTGTATGAGTGTCTGCGCCAGTATTTGCCCGGCTATGACAAGGGACAGTCCGGGCACTATGGACGAACCAAGGCACAGCTGACCCAGGCTTACGAGCGGGCGGAGCATCTCGCCGGCATTCACAATGCCTATGACGGCGAAGCCCCCTACACGGACATCCATCACCTGGTCCGCCTGTTATCCACCCTCAAGAACAACTAGACAACCATGGACAAGATCGAAGCCAACGCCCCTGAAACCCGCTCCGCCGACTTGGTGGACGGCAATATCGAACAACTGAAAGCCCTGTTCCCGGAGGCGTTCCCCGAGGGGAAGGTGGATTTCGACGTATTGAAGCAGATGCTGGGCGGCGTGGTGGAGGAGCGGGAGGAGAAATACGGACTCAACTGGCACGGCAAACGCCTGGCTCGCCAGCTTGCCCTCACCCCCAGCACCGGCACCCTACGCCCCTGCCCGGAAGACAGCGTGGAGTGGGATACCACCCAGAACCTGATGATTGAGGGGGACAACCTGGAGGTGCTGAAGCTTTTGCAGAAGAGCTACGCAGGGCGAGTCAAGATGATCTACATCGACCCGCCCTACAACACCGGAAAGGACTTTGTGTATGCGGACGACTTTCGGGACAACATCAAGAACTACCTGGAGCTGACTGGACAGGTAGATGCCGGCCGCAAGCTCAGCAGTAATACAGAGGCTAGTGGGCGCTTCCACACCGACTGGTTGAACATGATGTATCCAAGGTTGAAAGCAGCCAGGAATCTCTTGCGAGATGACGGAGTGATATTTATCTCAATAGATTCCACCGAAGTCAGCAATCTTCGAATCATATGCAATGAAGTGTTTGGGGAAGAATGCTTCATATTAGATTTGATTTGGCGCAAGAGAGACGGTGCGCCTAACGATCGAACTATTGGCTCTGTTCATGAGCATATTCTCGTTTATGGGAAGACGTTATCACTATCGTCGAGCCGCACCCAAGCCGAGGAGTTGCTGAATCTCATGCCTAGGACAGAAAAGGCAGATGCAGAATACCAACTATTTAAGGAACCTAACGGGCCTGACAAGCGAGGTAGGTTTAGAAAGATAGACACAACTGCAAACGCAAAAGGTGGGCGCGATGTTGCTTCATTACATTATGGTGTAATGAATCCCTACACAAAACAGCTGGTCTATCCACGGGACGGAACATGCTGGCGGCACTCCGAAGCAGAAATGAAGCAACTTCAAGAGGATGGAAGGCTTTATTGGGGCGTAAATGGAACTGCCACAACGCCAATGAGGAAGCTGTTTCTAACAGAAGCAAAAAATGGGATGTCCACGCCCTCAATCCTCCCGGATATGCCATTAAACCAACATGCCGCACGAGAGCTTGAGATTTTATTCGGCAAGAAGTCTGTTTTTGATACACCAAAACCGGTTGGCTTATTGTCACTTCTAACACATATTGGCAGCAGCTCTAGTGACATTGTTATGGATTTCTTTGCCGGCTCAGGGACTCTTGGTGAGGCTGTGATGTCCATAAATGCCAAAGAGAAAACTCAACGACGATTTGTTCTTGCCCAACTTCCGGAACCTATTGATCCGGATAATGGAGACCAAAAAATACCCGCTGAGTATTGCCGTCAACTTGGAAAACCATACTTCATCACAGAGCTAACAAAAGAACGCCTGCGTCGTGCCGCCGCTAAAGTTAAATCTGAGAGCCCCGATTATGAGGGCGATTTGGGTTTCCGAGTTTTCAAGCTCGATTCCTCCAACATCCGTGCTTGGGAACCCGACCGGGATGATTTGCCAAAATCCTTGTTGGACGCCGCCGAGCACATCAAGGACGGCCGCTCCGAGCAGGACATTCTTTATGAGCTGCTGCTGAAGCTGGGCTTGGACCTTACCGTCCCCATCGAGGCAAAGACCATTGCCGGCAAGACGGTGCACAGCATCGGCGCCGGGGTGTTGTTGGTCTGCCTGGCGGAATACATCGCCCGTGAGGAAGTGGAAGCCCTGGCGCAAGGTATCGCTGACTGGCACCAGGCCCTGGCACCGGCGGGCGAAGTCCAGGTGGTGTTCCGGGACAGCGCCTTCGCCGACGACGTGGCGAAGACCAACTGTGCCGCCATCCTCCAGCAGGCGGGGCTGACCCATGTGCGCAGTCTTTGAGCTTGAATGGCGCTGAGGGGTAAGCCATGAAGCTGCATTTCGAATCCGACCTGGAATACCAACTGTCCGCCATCGAGGCGGTCTGCGACCTGTTTCGGGGGCAGGAAATCTGCAAGACGGAGTTCACCGTCACCATGCGCTCCCCTGCCGCTGTGGAGTCCACCGACCTGTTCCCGGACACCGCTCCCCAGCAACTGGGGCTGGGGCTGGCGGAATCCGATTTGGGCATCGGCAACCGGCTCACCCTTCTGGACGACGAGATCCTGGAGAACCTGCACGACATTCAGCTGCGCAACGGGCTGAAGCCCTCGGCCAGCCTGGCGTCCGGCGATTTCACGGTGGAAATGGAAACGGGCACGGGCAAGACCTACGTCTATCTGCGCACCGTCTTTGAACTGAACCGGCGCTACGGCTTTACCAAGTTCGTCATCGTGGTGCCGTCGGTCGCCATCAAGGAGGGGGTCTACAAGACCCTGCAAATCACCGAGGACCATTTCCGCAGCCTCTACGCCAACACGCCCTTCGAGTATTTCCTCTACGACTCCGGCAAGCTGGGGCAGGTGCGCAACTTCGCCACCAGCCCGAATATCCAGATCATGGTGGTCACCGTGGGCGCCATCAACAAGAAGGATGTGAACAACCTCTACAAGGACAGCGAGAAGACCGGCGGTGAGAAGCCCATTGACCTTATCCGGGCAACCCGTCCGGTCATCATCGTGGACGAGCCCCAAAGCGTGGACGGCGGTCTGGCAGGACAAGGCAAGAAGGCTCTGGGGGAGATGAACCCCCTCTGCACCCTGCGCTATTCCGCCACCCATGTGGACAAGCACCACATGGTCTATCGGCTGGATGCGGTGGACGCCTACGAGCGCAAGCTGGTGAAGCAAATCGAGGTTGCCTCCCTGGAGGTGGACGGCGGCCATAACAAGGCTTACGTGAAGCTCCTCGATGTGAGCAACCGCCGGGGCGCCATCTCCGCCCGGCTGGAGTTGGACGTTCAACGGGGCGGGCATGTGAGCCGGGAAGAAGTGACCGTTCAGGACGGCGACGACCTGGAACAGACCACGGGCCGGGCGGTGTATGCCAACTGCGGGATTGGCGAGATTCGCTGCGAATCCGGCAACGAGCTGGTGGAAGTGCGGGTGCCCGGCGACGTGCATTGGCTGCGCATCGGCGAAGCCATTGGCGATGTGGACGCCGATGCGCTGAAGCGCCTGATGCTCCGCCGCACCATCAAGGAACACCTGGACAAGGAGCTGCGGCTACGCCCCCAGGGCATCAAGGTGCTGTCCCTGTTCTTCATCGACGTCGTGGAGCACTACCGCAAATACAGCGAGGACGGCGCACCGCTCAAGGGCAAGTATGCGGTCCTGTTCGAGGAGGAATACCGCCGCTGGGCGGGGCACCCGGACTACCAAAGCCTGTTCAAGGAGATTGACCTGAGCGCCGAGGCGACGGAGGTGCACAACGGCTATTTCTCCATCGACAAGAAGGGCACCTGGACGGACACCGCCGAGAACAACCAGTCCAACCGGGACAATGCGGAGCGGGCTTACAACCTGATCATGAAGGACAAGGAGAAGCTGCTCAGCTTCGACACCAAGCTGAAGTTCATCTTCTCCCATTCCGCCCTGCGTGAGGGGTGGGACAACCCCAACGTGTTCCAGATTTGCGCCCTGCGGGAGATGGGCACCGAGCGGGAACGCCGCCAGACCATCGGCCGGGGGCTACGGCTGTGCGTGAACCAGAACGGCGACCGGCTGCGGGGCTTCGACATCAACACCCTGACGGTGGTTGCCACGGAAAGCTATGAGCAGTTCGCCGAAAACCTCCAGAAGGAGATCGAGGCAGACACGGGCATTCGGTTCGGGCTGGTGGAGAAGCACCAGTTTGCGGTCATTCCGGTCAAGGACGAGGCGGGGCATACCCAACCGCTGGGCGTGGAGAAGTCCGAAGCGCTCTGGAACCACCTCAAGGAAGCAGGCTATGTGGATGCCCGTGGCAAGGTTCAGGACCACCTGAGAAAGGCGCTGAAGGACGGCAAGCTAGAGTTGCCCGGGGCGTTCAAGGACCAGCTACCCCAGGTCACGGAGATCCTGCGCAAGCTGGCGGGGCGTCTGGATATCAAGAACGCCGACGACCGCAAGCCGATACGCACCCGGCAGGCAATGCTGGAAAGCGCCGATTTCAAAGCCCTGTGGGACCGCATCAAGCACAAGACCACATACCGGGTCACCTTCGACAACGAGAAGCTCATTGCCGATTGCGCCAAGGCTGTGAGGGAGGCGCCCGCCATCAGCAAGACCCGAGTGCATATCCGCAAGGCGGACCTAGCCATCGGCCGGGGTGGCGTGACCGCCGGGGAGCCCACCACGGCGACTTCCGTCACCCTGGACGAAGCGGACATCGAGTTGCCCGACATCCTCTCTGACCTTCAGGACAAGACCCAGCTCACCCGCCGCAGCCTGGTCAGAATCCTCAACGACAGCGGACGCCTGCGGGACTTCGCCCGCAACCCGCAGCAGTTCATAGAGCAGGCAAGCGACGCCATCAACCGCTCCAAGCGCATGGCCCTGGTGGACGGGATTAAATACCAGCGCATTGGCGACGATCACTACTACGCCCAGGAGCTGTTCCAACAGGAGGAGCTGACCGGCTACCTCAAGAACATGCTGAAGGCGGAAAAGTCGGTCTATGAGTATGTGGTGTATGACTCGGGTGGCATCGAGAAGTCCTTTGCCGAGGAGCTGGAGCAGAACGAGGCGGTGAAGGTCTACGCCAAGCTGCCCGGATGGTTCCGAGTGCCCACCCCGCTGGGCACCTACAACCCTGACTGGGCTGTGGTGGTCGATGATGAAGGTGGAGAGCGGCTCTACTTCGTCGTGGAAACGAAAGGGAGCCTGTTCAGCGAGGATTTACGGGGCAAGGAAGGCGCCAAGATCGCCTGCGGTAAGGCGCACTTTGAAGCGCTGGCCGTGAATGAGCCCCCGGCAAGGTTTGTGGTGGCGACCAAGTTTGATGATGTCGTCGCTCAATCCCAATAAGCCATCTATCAGCAAACCAGGTTATGAAGTGTGAAATCGAGTTTCTTCCAGTTGGTGATGCCAGCAAGGCGGGGGATGCAATCGTCGTCAGATATGGCGAGCCCAATGCCTATGGGCTAATGCTGGTGGATGGTGGAACGCTTGATACGGGCGATGCGATCATCGATCACATTCGCACTGAGTTCGGCTCAACAGCCTACTTCAATCACGTCGTTCTTACACACTCTGATGCCGATCATGCCTCCGGACTTCGGCGGGTTCTCGAAGAGGTAACTTGCCTGGAGCTGTGGTTGCACATCCCTTGGCTTCATGCCGCTGAGACGAGGCACCTTTTCAAGGATAAGCGTTGGACGGACGCCGGTCTCGAAAAAGCAATAAAGGATGAGTTTCCTATCATCAGTGAAATCGTCGATCTTGCGGTTCAAAAGGGGTGCAAGATCAACTTCCCTGGCCAAGGTGCCCAAATCGGACCGTTTACAGTCCTTTCTCCAAACCGCCCAACATACAACTACCTATTGCCACAGTTCGACCGAACGCCTGAGCCGGATCAGGCAGCCATTGAAGCGGCCAATATGTGGATTGGTAAGCCGAACATGTTCTCGAAAATCTTTGAGATTGCCTCCAGGGCTGCCGAGAAATGGACGACCGAATCCTGGGAATATGAACGTCTGCGGGATGGCGGTATCACATCGGCAAGCAATGAAAGCAGCGTAATCCTTTACGCTGACCTCGACCCCGAAAACCGTCTCCTTCTGACAGGCGATGCAGGGGTCAACGCTCTATGGTGGGCTACCAACTTCGCCACGGCTAATGGACTGCCGTTGCAGCAGTTCAGCTTTGTGCAGGTGCCGCACCACGGTAGCCGTCGAAACGTTGGACCTACTGTTCTTGATGCTCTCCTGGGACCAAAGCAACCGCAGCAGACAAACCGATTCGCCGCATTTGTGTCTGCACCGAAGGATGACGCATCCCATCCCCGCAAGATCGTCTTGAATGCCTTCATGCGCCGAGGTGGCAGGGTCATCATTACGCAGGGCGCTAAGAAAGTGCATTGGGGCGGTTTTCCACCACGCTCCAACTATACGAGTGCCGAGGCTACCGAGTTTTCCCCCATAGTGGAGGACTACGATTGAGCATGGATGTCGTCCGTGAGCTGTTTGACTCTTATGGAAGAACGGCCAGACTCTACCCGGCGGTTATCTTTCTCCTCCCGCTGCTCTGGTATCTGCCGCTACTCGGGATTGACCTTTCGGCTTCGGTATTTGAGGGTGTCGTGGCAGCTGTGGCATTCAGCGCTCTACTGTATCTGATCGCCACAATCGCTCGACATAAGGGCAAAGCGGCAGAGGCAATGCTTATTTCACGTTGGGGAGGATGGCCAACAACAATCCTTCTACGGCATCGTGATGTCCACATAGACGAGATGACCAAAGCTCGCTACCACGGCCAGCTCAATAAGTTGACGGGCGTGGCGCTCCCCAGTGCGATAGAAGAGGCACAACAGCCAGAGAAATGCGATGCGGTATATCGGTCGGCAACAAAAGCACTTATTGAAGCTCGGCGTGACGAAAGCCATGCCTTGCTACACAAGGAGAACGCAGCATATGGGTTCCGGCGGAATCTCTATGGTCTTAGGTCATACGCCATATGGATGGTAATCATCCTTGCTGCCGGAACGTTAGCGCTGTGGTTCGCAGATTCGCCCCGCCCGCTATCTGCCTCGACATTATGGGCAGACCTGAAGCTGAACAAGCCACTGCTTACGGCGCTCTTCCTAGACGTTCTATATTTCGCTGGTTTCTGGCTTGTGATCACGCCAACATTCGTGCTTCAGGCGGGGATAGATTACGCAATGGCACTCTTACGGACCCTCGACAAACCGGCATCGTAGGCGTTGTGAATCCCGGCAAGATAGACCCAAATGACTAAGGCGCTCTGCTAGGCATTCTTCTAGTCATCCCAGCTATTGCCAATCTCACTACTAAAGCTGTCCGAGTTGCTAGAGAAGGGGTCGCTCCCGCTTGAGCTGTCCATCCAAGAGCCGTCACCAATGCCGGAGTCGATAGTCGACCACGATTCGTCGTGATGAAAATCAACCCCGTAGGGATTGCCTTCGATATCGACCCCAGCGCAGCCGCCTACCATCGGCAAGCCCGACGCAGGGTTGCGCATTCCACGGAAACTGGCCACCCAATCCACGTGAATCCGGCCACCTATTCCAGAGCAAACTGGCCAGTCAGAGCGAAGCGACGCGGGGGGTGGAAGCTGTTTACTCCTGAACGGATTCCGCCGTCAATTTAGGCCTGAGTTTCCGCAAGGATTCGCCGACCAGGTTCAGCAGGTGGGCGTGGTGGACGACTCGATCGAGGATGGCATCGGCCAGGGTGGGGTCGCCCAGGGCGTCATGCCAGGTGCTCACTGGCAACTGGCTGGTGATCACGGTGGAACGGGTCTGGTACCGCTCATCCAGGACCTCCAACAAATCCCGCCGACGTTCATCATCGAGCATGGCCAGGCCCCAGTCATCCAGGATCAGGATGTCGACCTTGGCCAGGCTGGCCATCAACTTGGCATAGCGGCCATCCCCGCGTGCGATGGCCAACTCCTCGAACAGGCGTGGCAGGCGCTGGTACAGCGCGGTCCTGCCTTGCCGGCAGGCGGCGTTGGCCAAGGCGCACGCCAAGTAGGTCTTGCCCACCCCCGTGGGGCCGGTGATCAGGACGTTCTGGTGGCTCTGGACCCATTCCCCCGTCAGCAGTCGGCGGAACAAGGCACGGTCCAACCCCCGGGGGTGACGGTAGTCGATGTCTTCGGCCACCGCGGGCTGTTTCAGGCGCGCCCGGCGCAGCCGGCTGGCGGTCTGTCGGTTCTGGCGTTCGACACGTTCACGATCGACGAGCAGGCCGAGCCGTTCCTCGAAGGTCAGGGCGTCGATCTCCGGCTGGCTGGCTTGTTCGGCCAAGGCACGGGCCATGCCATAGAGGCGCAACTGGGTCAGGGTGTCATGGGTGGGATGGTTGAGCATGGTGTCTCCGGTCAGTGGTAATACTCGGCCCCGCGCACATTGGCGTGGTCGAGGGGCAGGCTGGCCTGGGCGGCCTGGCGGGCAGGACGGTCCAGGCCGTGCTTGAGGATCGAGTCGATGGAGCGATAGGTGACCGACTGGATGCGGAAGGCGCGCTGGCAGGCCGCCTCCAGGCGGTCAGGGCCATAGGCCTTAGCCAGGCGCAGAACGCCGAGTGCGGCGCGGTAGCCCTGCTGGGGATGGGTGCGGGCGCGCAGGATGTGATCGACGGCCGCCTCGGTATGGGCCCCGATCTTGGTGGCCCAGGCCAGGAAGCGTTCGCGGTTCCAGCCCGCCACCTTCTGGTGGGCCGGCGCCAGGTGGGCCTCCAGGGTGGTGTGCCGGCCCTTGCTCAGGGAGCGGGGATGGCAGGCGATGCGCTCGCCCTTCTTGAAGAGCTCGACCGTGCTGGCCGTAAAGCGCGCCTCCAGCTTCTGCCGGGCATGGCGGTAGGGCACGGAGTAGTAATGGCCGGTGACCTCGACGTGATAGTCGATGCCGGCGGTCACCGTCTTCCACTCGGCGAATTCATAGCGGACCAGGGGCAAGGGCTTGAGGGCGGGGCGGTCCACGGCCTCGAAGACGCTTTGCCGGGAGCCGGGCAGCTTCTTGAAGGGCCGTGCATTCAGTTCGGCGAGCAGCGGCCGGATGGCCCGGTTCAGTTCCTCCAGGCTGAAGAAGCGTTGGTGCCGCAGCCGCGCCAGGATCCAGCGCTGGGCGAGGAGCACCCCGGCCTCGACCTTGGCCTTGTCGCGGGGCTTCCTGACACGGGCGGGCAGGATGGCGGTGCCGTAGTGGCGTGCCAGGTCGTGGTAGGTGGGGTTGAGGTCGGGGTCGAAGAAGTTCGCCCCGGACACCGCGCTCTTGAGGTTGTCCGGCACCAGCAGTTCGGGCACCCCGCCCAGATACTCGAAACAGCGCACGTGGGAGGCGGTCCAGTCCGCCAGCCCCTGGCTCCAGGTCGCGTCGACATAGGTGTAGTTCGAGGCGCCCAGCACGGCGACGAAGACCTGGGCCTGGCGGACCTCGCCGGTGCCCGGATCGATGACCGATAGGGTCTGGCCGCTGTAGTCGACGAACAGGCGCTCACCGGGGGCATGCGCCTGGCGCAGGGTGACCGGCAGGGCCTCGGCAAAGTCCCGATAGTGCTGGCAGAAGGCGCTGTACTGGTAGCCCTCGGGGTGAGCCTCCCGGTACTCCTGCCAGAGCAGGTCGAGGGTGATGCCCTTCTTGCCCAGCTCCCGGTGGACATGGCCCCAGTCGGGTTCGGGGCGCTTGACCTTGGAGGCCGGCAGGCTGGGAAACAGCCGGGCTTCCAGGGCGAGTTCGGTTATGTCCTCCGGCAAGGGCCAGCGGATGCCCGCCATCTGGGCGCGACGCAGGTAGTCGCTGACGGTGGCGCGGCCGATGCCGAGCGCGGCCGCGATCTCCCGGTTGGAGCGGTCGCATGCGAAATGCAGCCGCAATACGTCTTCAATCTTGCGCATGGATAACCTCGTGTTCGCCATCGGCAGCCTCGGCAAAATCGCCAAGGCTGCCAGGGTTATCCCTGCATCGCTTCGCTACGGATTCTGGTGGCCAGGTTAACCTGGAACAGGTGGCCAGTTTGCCGTGGAATCACTGGCCGGTTTGGCGTGGAATGGGTGGCCGGTTTGGCGTGGAATACGCAACGCAGGGTTGATGCTACAGCCCATATCAGTCCCTGAGGAGCTGGAAAGCCCATCGTCCATGTGGTCGCCACCCCAGCCAAACAAGCACAGCAAGTTATTCCAGAAAGTCATGTTGTTTGCTCCTATTCAATGAATGCCAAGCCCTGTTGGGCATACTCAATCCTGTTCGGCTCTGCCGGCCGCAAGGACCTTCTGAGCAGCGCTGAAAATCCGCTGCGCCGACTTCGCAGGCAGCTCCTCTTCACCCAGCCATGATTGGATGTAGCCTCGGGACTCCATTAGTCCGGGCAGCTCAAGCACAGCGCATAACAAGAACGCCACGCTCTCCGCCTCAACCTCCTGAAGCCGGCGAGAAAGGGTCTGCGTGTCCCAGCAACCCGCTTCCTGGGTGTGTCCCAGCACGATGTGGGCAACTTCGTGGAACCTCGTTTTGTGGGGGTGTTCCGCCAGGGGGTTGATGGCAATCTGACGCTCGATGGCATAGCCCTGCACATTGCCGTTCACCATGGCAAACCGGGTCTCTGAGATGTCCAGATTGACCAGGGCCAGATCGGCATCCCAGGCCGGGGTGTCCATAGGTTCCACGTAGGCGGTTCCTTCGGTCTGCTCCAGGGAGAACCAGTTCCGTGCCAGCCTGAACAGGGTGAACGTCGCAGTGCTCTCGATGACTTCCCCTACCTCCTCATCCCGTTCTTCCTGCAGGCGGATGGTTACCGGCATGAAGAGCGCCAGGGCTTTCTCGCCCTTACGCACCTGCCGTCCCAGCTCCTGCCACCGGCCAAAGCTTGCAATAGGGGAAAGGGGCAAGCCACGCTCATTCAGCTGCACTGCGGCAAGGATTTGATTGCCCAGGCTGTAGCGATGAAATCGCCGGTAAGCCTGGCTGACGATGCCCGGCTCGCTCAGTGCTTGGTTGAGCAGGTCCCTGAAGTCCATACCTGTTGCTCTTGGGTGAGCCTCGGGGGGCATGGGGGGAACGCCCATAGCTTGTTGGGTGGGTTGGTGGATGGTCGTCGTCATGGTTTATCTCCTGTATCGGACTAACGCTGCTCTTCGGAGCCGCCTCACCATCGGAGAGACAAACGGGAACAGGGGCGGGGAACAGGGCCAGCAGGTCGGCATGACAATCCAGGGATCGTGGAATAAACGGGGGGACCCGCCAGGGGGGACCGCTTTATGCCGCGAAAGCCCTGACGGTTGGCGTGACGGCGTGCCCTTGTGCCCTGCCCGCCCCGTCCGGGTGGTGATACTGGGCGGCTACGAATGAGTGCGCCGAAACAGGGGTGGATGACGAGCATCGGGGTGCCAACCCATGCTGTTTCACGCCTTTCAGCACAGTCTGTATCCACAGTCTGTGCCCGCTGTCTGGCAAGCGAAGCACGCAGTCGCTGGGCTTCAGCCGAGCGACGGAGCAGGGAGCCGCCCCACTCGTGCCGGCAAGGAACTTGCCGAGCTGAGTGAGGGTGGGACAAGAGCTTCCAGCTCGCAGTCCGGCGGGGTGCTCCCAACCCTAGTTGGGTCACCCCGGCGCTGGGGGGACCGCTTATCGGCAATCCCGCCTACGGGATTGAGGCATCCCAATGCCGACGATTAGCGGGGGCTTGCCCGCGTCCCGAACCTTGGACTCAAGGTGCGGGAAACTAGGGCGCGTGAACAGCGTGAACCGGAGCGGGCGTCCCGTTCAGGGATGCCAGGCGCCCTAGTTTCCCGCACGTTGAGTCTGTCGCCAAGACAGATCAAGGTGAAGGGACGCTCGCCTTTCCAGGGCACGAAACGGCGTTCAGACGGGGCGAGTGAGCGCGCTTTCGTCCAGAAAGCGAAAAGGGAACGGTGACTAGCTGTTCGACCTCCCTGTGCGGCCCGGGGCGCATGGGGGGCCGCATATAGGTCTCGTCGCTATACGTGGTATCACCACAACTGGAGATACCACATGGGAAATAGCGATAGCCGTGAGGTAGCACGGCACTCAGAACAGAAAGTGCTCAAGTCGTTGCACAAGTTTGGCTGGCTCCGGACCCGAGACCTTGCCTCATTGCATTGGATGCCCAGGGTAAAGGGTGGAGGGGACTTCCGCCCCATCGTGATTGAGGTCACCAACTCGGCACGGCGTATGGCTCAACGAACGCTGCGACGCTTGAGGCAGCAGAACAAGGTGCTGTCCATCAAAGCGCCAGACGGTAGCCTGATCTACGGGCTGGCCGAGGCAGGTGTCCGCCAGTTGCAGGACATGGGCATACCGGCAAAGTCCGGCAAAGACATCGTGCGGCGAGTGAGCTTGTCGTTCTTTCATCATCGTCGGCTTGCCAACGAAATCACCATCGGAGCGCTGCTCCAGGGCTACCGAGCAAACTCTGAGCATGAGATTGCCAGTGGTGAGTGGCTGGGCGGCAATGAGGGTATTGAAGGCAAGAAGCCGGATGCGTTGGTGCGCAACGGTAAAGAAGTCTGGTGGGTGGAGGTGGAGCGCAGCCGCCGCAACGAGAGGGATTATGAAAAGCTGCTCAGCTGGCTAAAGAAAATCTGGGCGCCGGCACGGGGCAAGGATATTCCTGTAGATATGCCGGGTGGATACAAGTTGCAGAAAGTTGTGTTCGTCTCCAACACCCCGTTCATAGAGCGAGTCTGCGCTGACTTGCGTCATGCGGGTTGGACAGACGCCTTGATCTCACAAAGGATTTTTGCGGTTCGGTTGCTATACGTTACAGAGGCCAAATACATTCTTATTGAGTCGAAGTCAGATGGAGCCGGCTCTGATTTCTAATGGCACTGATTCAGACTGCGGCAGACCCGCTGCGGCCCCCGAGCCGGCTACTCGGGGTTCCCTTCTTTGTTCAATCCTTCATCCGGATTCGCAATGTGTTTACGTGGGCGCCCTCGTTTGGGCAATGAGTGACGATTGGGGTTGATGCTTAATGTTGGACCCCTCAGTGTGTGAATCATGGCGAATGTCCCATGCCACACAATACGTTCAACCACGGCAGTCAGGGCGGCGGCTAATCTGTAACGTTCCTCAACCGCAACCTTATCGTTCACTGCCGCCGCCACATTGACAGCGAACTCCCTCCCCCATTCCGGTGGTTTGAAGGGTAAGACAGCCAAGGCTTCCCGGGCTGCAATGACTTCTGCCTCAGCTTGTGTTCTTTCCTTCTCGACCTTAGCCAGTCGGCTAATTACGAGCGGGTTATGACCACTCTCCTCAATGGCGGCAAGCAGTCGCTCTGATCTTGCTTCTATATCTTTAACCTTTGATTCGGCCAGAAACAGCGTCTCACGCTTCGCCGCTACAGTCGCATTGGCATCGAAGGTGTCGTGCTCTACTTGTGCAATAGCGGCAATAACTGGTCCAGTTAATGCCGCTTCTGGAATGGAGGGGCACTGAGTAATGCCTGCTATCCGGTCCATACAGTAATAGCGTGCAGTGCCCCGGCCAGACGGAGATTTCCTTTGCATCCGCTTTCCGCAGGAGCAGTAAACAAGACCCGAAAAAATGTCTGCCCTGATACCTTGCATCCGTTTTGGACCTTGGCGGGTTGAGATGGCTGCTTGTGCTTTATGCCAGAGTTGCTCATCGATAACCGCAGGGAAATAGTGCAATACCGGATCTCCATCTGGGACCAGTTTTCTGGCAACGACTCGGTGTGGCTGCCATTCCCCTAAGACCCGTCTGTCACGCAGTAATCGGCTGATAGCGGTGTGCTCCCATGCATCGCTTGCATTCCGCCTGCCTCGCCAAGGTCTTACCCATCCTTCATTATTTGCGATTCTGGCTATCGCTATCCCACCTAAACCGCCGGCCGTAAGAGCGAAAACCTGTCTAACTGATTGCGCTTTATCTGGGTCCAAATCCCAACCGGAGCGGTCTGCCCGAGGGATAACCCAGCCCGGTCCATGCATTATTGAAACGACTGGCAGACCGTTTTCTCGTTTGCTTTGAAACTTCTGGCTGACACGTTTCGCCTTAGTCGAACTCTCTTCGTTAGCCCTGGAGAACAGCACTACAGACAATAGAAAGGAGTGGAAATCGTTGATGGTCTCGTTGTTCCATTCATACCCATCAATCATGGATACCACCCTGATGCCCGCCCTGACGATCGATGTCAGTAACCCCGAAGCCTCCGGAATGGCATTGCGTGAAAGCCTGTCAAGACTCTCCACCAAGAGGATGGAGCCCTTGGGGACGTGCCCAGTCTCTACGGCACGCAGGAACCCGGACAGGGCACCCCTCGAAACGTTGTCGCCCTTGTAGGCAGATATGCCAAGATCAGATAGTGCCAACGACTCATCAAGCTCTAAGTCATGCTCAATGCACCAACGCCTAGCACTATCGATCTGACGTTGCAGACTGTGTCCCGACGCCTGACGCCGAGACGAAAACCGACGATAGGAATAAACACGTGGCTTGTCCATGGCCACGGAATATATCAGGTATTTTGTCGGATTGATTACCAGATCGCCACGCCGGGCATTGCCGCCAAGGCCCGGTCCGCCAGAG
Source organism: Thiobacillus sp. (assembly GCA_024235835.1). Lineage (NCBI taxonomy): Bacteria > Pseudomonadati > Pseudomonadota > Betaproteobacteria > Nitrosomonadales > Thiobacillaceae > Thiobacillus > Thiobacillus sp. The sequence continues at coordinate 658,363 of JACKLQ010000002.1, forward strand.
TTTACAAGGACCAGCGTTTCTCAGACCACGCCCCCCTGATCGTGGACTACGACCACGAACTGTAGAGAGGCGGGGCGGGCGTCAGTCCTCGCGCCGGAATTCCCCTTCTATGACATCGTCGTCCCGGCGGCCGTCGGGGCGATGGGCCCCACCGGGCGTGTAAGCGCGCCCCCCTTCAGGGTGCGGACCAGGCCCCGGACGATAGGCGGCGGCGGGCTGGGAGGGGCGGGGCAGGCCCGTCGTGAGCAACAGCAGCAGGCCCAGCACATCGGTGATGGGGCCTGGGAAGATCAAGAGCAGGCCGGCGAGGAAGCGGCGGCCTGCTGTCCACATCACGCTGAAGGGGTCCCGGCCGCTGGTGGTGGCCTGGACGAGTTCAGGCATGAAGCCGGTGCCGGCGCTGCGGATCAGCCAGCCCCCGGCCAGGGCGGCGCCCAGCAGCCAGAGGAAGGTGCGCAGGCCGCCGATTTCTCCTGCCACCAGGGCTATTCCTACTATTTCCAGGGCCAAAAAGGCCACGGCTATAATCCCGATAAAACCAAACCTCATCCGATCCCTTTCATCCTATTCCCGTGCCAGAAACCCTGCTCGTCCTAACCAATCTGCCTGATGCGGATGCGGCCCGTCGCCTGGCGAGGGGATTGGTGGAGACGCGTCTGGCGGCCTGCGTGAATGTGCTGGCGTCCTGCCGGTCCTTCTACATATGGGAAGGCGCCTCCCGGGAAGATGGGGAGGTTCCCCTGTTCATCAAGACCACGGCGAAACTTTACCCCGCCGTGGAGGCCTATATACAGCAGCACCACCCCTACAACCTGCCGGAGATCATCGCCTTGAGGATCGAGGCGGGGCTTCCGGACTATCTGCGCTGGGTTGCCGACACGACCAACCCCCAGGCGTCCACACTGGCCTGAATGGAGCTTTCATGCCTCAAGCATTTGTGCATCGATTCGTAACTCCCCTGATTTGTCTGCTGGGCCTGCTGGCGGTTCCCGCCCAGGCGGAAGAGGATCTGCTGGAGCCGGAGAAGGCTTTCCAGTTCTCCGCCCGGCAGAAGGAGCCCGGCCATGTGGAGGCGCGATTCCAGATCGCCAACGGCTATTACCTCTATCACAGCAAGTTCAAGTTCTCCGCCGACAACGGCGTCAAGCTGGGTGCGCCCTCCATGCCCCCTGGCAAGGTCAAGCAGGACGAGTTCCTGGGCAAGGTGGAGACTCATCGCGGCGACCTGCGGGTGCGGATTCCCGTCACCGCCAGCGGTGCCAGCAGCTTCAACCTCAAGGCGGAGTTCCAGGGCTGCGCCGACGTGGGGGTGTGCTACTCGCCCCAGGAGGCCACTGCCGCCATCATGGTCATCCCCGTTGCGGCGGCGGCCAGCGTTCCGGCCGAGCCCGCATCCTCCCAGGCCCAAAGCAGCGAGGCCCTGGCCCGGCTGAAGAACCTGGCCTCTTCCTTCGGCGGGGACGAAGAACCGGAGTTCCTGTCGCCTGAGGAGGCTTTCCAGGTGGCCGTGGCGCCGCGCCAGGGTGGGGGGCTGGAGGCCCGCTTCAGCGTGGCGCCCCAGTACTATCTCTACAGGGACAAGATCCTCTTCAAGGTCACCGACCCCGCCGGGGTCACGGTGACGGGCCTCGACCTGCCGCCGGCGGACGAGAAGGAAGACCCCAACTTCGGCAAGACCTACGTCTACCACAACGCCTTCGCCGTGGGCATCAACCTGGCGGGCCTGCCCGCCAGTACCCAGCACCTCAAGCTGGTGGCAGAGCACCAGGGTTGCAGCGAGAAGGGCATCTGCTACCCGCCCCAGGAGACGGAAATGGACGTGGACCTGACGGCCATGCCCGTGGTCGCAGAGGCCACCCCCGCCGCCGAGGCCCCATCGCCGGCCGCCACCGACACGTCGGAGAGCGGACGCATCGCCCAGATTCTCCAGGGGGGAAATTTCTGGGTCATCATCGCCAGCTTCTTTGGCTTTGGCCTGCTGCTGTCCCTGACGCCCTGCGTCTTCCCCATGATCCCCATCCTGTCCGGCATCATCGTGGGCCGGGGCCAGCACATGACCAAGGCCAAGGGCTTCAGTCTGTCCCTGGCCTACGTGCTGGGCATGGCCGCCACCTATGCCATCGTCGGCATCATCGCCGGCCTGTCGGGCACCCTCATCTCCAACGCGCTGCAGAACCCCTGGGCCCTGGGCACCGGCGCGGCCATCTTCGTCGCCCTGGCCCTGTCCATGTTCGGCTTCTACGAGCTGCAGATGCCCAGCTTCCTGCAAAGCCGCCTCACCGAGGCCAGCAACAAGGTGCCGGGCGGCCGCTTCGGCGGCGTGTTTGCCATGGGGGCCCTGTCCGCCCTCATCGTGGGTCCCTGCGTGGCCGCGCCCCTGGCCGGCGCCCTGCTCTATATCAGCCAGACCGGTGACGTGGTGCTGGGGGGCGTCTCCCTGTTTTCCCTGGCGATGGGCATGGGCGTGCCCCTGCTGGCCGTGGGTCTCTCCGCCGGGGCACTGCTGCCCAAGGCCGGCGCCTGGATGGAGGCGGTGAAGAAGTTCTTCGGCGTGGCCCTGCTGGCCGTGGCCATCTGGCTCATCTCGCCGCTGCTCTCGGCGGTGTTGAACATGGCCCTGTGGTCGGCCCTGCTGATCATCTCCGCCATGTACCTCCACGCCCTGGAGCCCCTGGCGGTGAACGCCAAGGGCTTCGCAAGATTCTGGAAGGGCGTGGGCGTCATCTTCCTGGTGGCGGGCATCGCCCTGCTGCTGGGGGCCCTGGGCGGCAGCAGGGACCTGCTCCAGCCCCTCTCGGTGTTCCAGGGCGGTCCGGCCGGCGCGGCGGAATCCAAGCCCCACCTGGCCTTCAAGCGGGTCAACAACGTGGCTGAACTGGACGCCGCCGTGGCCGCCGCCAACGGCAAGCCGGTGATGCTGGATTTCTACGCGGACTGGTGCGTGTCCTGCAAGGAGATGGAGCGCTTCACCTTCTCCGATCCCCAGGTACTGGATCGACTGAAGGACGTGGTGCTGCTCCAGGCGGACGTCACCGGCAACACCGCCGACGACAAGGCCCTGCTGGCCCGATTCAAACTGTTCGGGCCCCCCGGCATCATCTTCTTCGATGCCCAAGGCCAGGAAGTCGCCTACCGTGTCGTGGGCTATGAAAAGGCCGAGCAGTTCCTCGCCAGCATCGACAAAGCTCTGCCGTGATTTCCCGGCGCGCCTTGCTGATCCTGTCCCTGGTGGCAGCGGGGCTGGCCACCACGTCCTGGATAACAGGCCAGCGAGCCCGGCAGCAGGGATCCGCCACGCTGGGGGCGCCCGCCGAAGTGGACATCTCCGGCGTATGGAACGCCACCCTGCCGGACCTGGTCCGGCAGAACCAGCCCCTGAATCAATGGCTGGGCAAGGTGACGGTGCTGAATTTCTGGGCCCCCTGGTGCCCGCCCTGCCGCAAGGAGATTCCGGGTTTCATCCGCCTGCAGCAGCGCCTCGGCAGCCAGGGGCTGCAGATCGTGGGCGTGGCCCTGGATGAAGCGGAAAAGGTCCAGGCCTATGTGGACGAGACCGGCATGGACTACCCCATCCTCCTGGGCGGGATGAAGGCGGTGGAACTGGGCCTGGCCGCGGGCAACCGCCTGGGGGGGCTCCCCTATACGGTGGTGTTCGACCGCCGCGGCAAAGCCGTGGCCACCCTGGTGGGGGAGGTGGCTGAGGAGCGCCTGGCCGGCATCGTCGAGCCCCTGCTGTGAGCGCCACGGTCGAGGCCCCCGCCCCCGCATCGGGCACGGCCAAGCCGGCCAAGCCGTCCCGCACCCTGCTGGCCGCCGCCGGCCGTGCCATCGGCGACTACGCCATGATCCGGGACGGGGACCGGGTCCTGCTGGGACTGTCCGGCGGCAAGGACAGCCTCTCCCTGCTGCACATCCTGCTGCATCTGCAAAATAAATCTCCGGTGAAATTCGAATTGGCCTGCTGCACCGTGGATCCCCAATCGCCGGAGTACGATCCCTCCCCCCTCAAGGCCTACATGGCCGAGCTGGGGGTGCCCTATTTCTATGAGTCCCAGCCCATCGTCGAATCCGCCGCGGAGCACATGAAGGGGGATTCCTTCTGCGCCTACTGCTCCCGTATGCGCCGGGGCATCCTCTACCGCATCGCCCGGGAGCAGGGCTACAACGTGCTGGCCCTGGCCCAGCACCTGGACGACCTGGCGGAAAGCTTCCTGATGAGCGCATTCTTTGGCGGCAAGTTGCGCACCATGCAGGCCCATTACCTGAACGACGCCGGCGACGTGCGGGTCATTCGCCCCCTCGCCTACGCCCGGGAACGCCAGACCCGGGACTTCGCCGTCCACGCCGGGTTGCCGGTGATCCACGAGAATTGCCCCGCCTGCTTTTCCATGCCCATGCAGCGCTTCCAGATGAAGGGTCTGCTGGCGGAACAGGAGAAGCTGCATCCCCAGCTTTTCGCCAACCTGCTGGCCACCATGCGGCCCTTGATGGCGGTGCAAACTTGCCCCCCTCCAACACCGGGGGAGTGGCTGGGTGAGAAGGAGGAGCCTTTGCATGATCAAACGTCGCTGCCTCACCCAGACCCTTTCCCGGAGGGAGAGGGGACTACCCCATGAGCACCTATGTCATCGGCGACATCCAGGGCTGCCACGAGGCCTTCCTTGAATTGCTCCAGACCGTGGACTTCGACCCGGCCAGGGACAAGGCGTGGATCACCGGCGACCTGGTGAACCGGGGCGAGGATTCCCTGGCGGTGCTGCGCTGGTGCATGGCCCACGACCATGCGGTGGTGGCGGTGCTGGGCAACCACGATCTGCACCTGCTGGCGGTGGCCGAGGGTTACGTGCCGCCCCATCGCAAGGACACCCTGGAGATGATCCTGGGGGCGCCGGACCGGCAGGAAGTCCTCGCCTGGCTGCGGCACAGGCCCATGGTGCATCGCCAGGGAAACTGGCTCATGGTCCATGCGGGCCTGTCGCCGGACTGGAGCGGGGACGACGCCGAGATACATGCCCGGGAACTGGAAAACGCCCTGCGGGGGGCCAGGTGGAAGAAATTCCTCAAGCACATGTATGGCAACGAGCCCCGCCGCTGGAACCCTGCCCTGGAGGGCCAGGACCGGCTGCGCTTCCTGGCCAACGCCTTCACCCGTACCCGCTACCTGCACCGGGACGGCAGCCTGGAGTTCCAGCATAAACTGGGCCTCGGCACGGCGCCGCATGACCTGACCCCCTGGTTCGATTTTCCCGGTCGCAGGAGCACGGACGTGCGTGTGCTCATGGGCCACTGGTCCACCCTGGGACTGCTGGTGCGGGAAGACGTGGTGGCCCTGGACACGGGCTGCCTGTGGGGCGGTACCCTGACCGCCTTCAGGCTGGATGACGGACGGTGCTTCCAGGTGCCATGCCAGTCCCGGCATCGGCCCCACGAATGACCGTTTCTGCCTGGCGCGCCAGATCCCGGCGACCCAGTCCGTCCTGGTTGGGGATCACCGGCAGGAATTCCACCTCCACCACCACCCGATCCTGACGGGCGACGCGCCAGAGGGATTCGGCCAGGGTCATGCCGCCGTAATAGGCCGCCGCCTCGCTGTGCCCGCCCCGGCTGTCCAGGTAGCGCAGGCGCACCGGCCAGATCTGTGCCTGGGCCTCCACGGCAGGCTGGAACAGGGAAGGATAGAAGGGCAGCACGGCGGTGCCGTCCGAGGTGGTGCCTTCCGGGAACAGGGCCAGCAGTTCTCCGTCCCGCAGATGCTGGGCCATGAGTTGGTTGACCCGCAGCGCATCGGATTTCTTCTCCCGCACCAGGAAGACCGTGCCCACCTCCTCCGCCAGCCAGCCGATGACGGGCCAGCCCCGCACCTCCGCCTTGGAGATGAAGCGGGTCGGCAAGAGGCTATGGAAGACGTGGATGTCCAGCCAGGACACGTGGTTGGACACCAGCATGGCACCTCCGGCGCGGACCGCCGGGGGGCGCCCCCGGGAGACCACCTGCACGCCCAGAATAGCCAGCATCTTCGCCGCCCAGCGGGTAACGCGCCGGCCTCGTTCGGTCTCGTCCAGGTGGGGAAACAGCAGCAAAATGGTCAATACACCGGCCATCAGGTGGCCGGCCAGGCGCAGCAGCTTGAGAATCGCCAAGGGCCGGATCGCTTATTGCCGGGTGACCCGGGCCTGGCCGCCGGATTCCAGCATCCGTACCCGATCGCCTCTGGCGAAGGTCTCGCCGGCATCTTCCTGCACCACGGCGATGGTGCGGCCGGAATCCAGGCGCACGACGATTTCGACCCCGGTCTTGCGCGTGGTCACCTCTTCCGCCGCCGCGCCCGCCATGCCTCCGGCCACGGCGCCCAGCACGGCGCCCACGGCGGAACCCTTGCCTCCGCCCACGCTGCTGCCAGCGATGCCGCCGATGGCACCACCCGCCACTGCGCCCACGCCGGATTCCGTGCCTTCCAGGCGAACCTGGCGCACGCTCTCCACCACGCCCATCTTCACCTCATAGACGCGTCGGGCCTCCGTACGCTCGTAGTCGCCGCTGCCCAGGCCGCTGGCGCAGCCGGTCAACACCGCGACCGAAAGTGCCGGGACCAGCATCAAAACGAAATGCTTGCTCATCTTCAACTCCTCAAAGTCCATAGCCATATTCTGCCTTGAACCGGTCCGCGACCTCATCCCAGGTAAAGCTGTGGTTCTGGCCCCCCCGCTGGGCAATCTTGATGGCCCCCAGCAGCCCTGCCAACCGCCCACAGGTGGGCCAGTCATAGCCTTTGTGCATACCCACCATAAGGCCCGCGCGGTAAGCATCACCGCAACCAGTGGGGTCCACCACCGCCTCGGGTTTTGCCACCGGTACCTCATGCACCTGGCCATCGGCATAAATCCTGGACCCTTCTCCGCCCAGGGTAACGATTAACGCACGCACCTGCCTGGCCATCTGTTCCAGGGTTTGACCCGTCCGTTCCTGCAGGAGTTTCGCTTCGTAGTCGTTGCAGGTGAGATATTCCGCCTGGCGGATGAAATCCAGCAGCTCCTCGCCGTTGAACATGGGCAGTCCCTGGCCCGGGTCGAAGATGAAGGGAATGCTTGTCTCGGCGAATTGGCGGGCGTGGTCCAGCATGCCCTGGCGCCCGTCCGGGGAGACGATGCCAAGCCGGATGCCCTCCGTACTGCCCACCTTGTTGCGGTGGGCCGAGTTCATGGCCCCGGGATGGAAGGCGGTGATCTGGTTGTCGGCCAGGTCCGTGGTGATGAAGGCCTGGGCGGTGAAGGTGTTGGGGATGTGGTGGATGTGGCTCTGTTCGATGCCCAGGGCCTTCAGGCGTTCGGCGTAGGGGGCGAAGTCGTCCCCCACCGTGGCCATGATCACTGGCTCGCCCCCCAGCATCTTCATGTTGTAAGCGATGTTGCCGGCGCAGCCCCCCCATTCCCGGCGCATATCCGGCACCAGGAAGGCCACGTTCAGGATATGGATCTGGTCCGGCAGGATGTGGTTCTTGAAATGGTCCTTGAACACCATGATGGTGTCGTAGGCCATGGAACCGCAGATGAGAGTGCGCATGGGCTTTTCCATAGGGGATAAAGCCTGCATTTTGGCGCCGGGGCGGGCAAAAAAACAGGCCTGCTCAAGGCGGGCCGGGGAGGCGGGCTTCGTTAACGTCGCGCAAGCGACTCTCGAAGCTCCCCTTGCCCCCTTGCGGGAGAGGGGGTGGGGGGTGAGGCGGGGGTTTCGCGGAGCATGTTCCGCGCCCGGCGAACGGCCCCGGCATGCAGTCCGGGGTGTGCCCTGCAAGGGAGGGGAGCGGGTATGGCTTTCATGCGTCGGGGTGTCTTTTCAAAGCCATGCCCGTTGGAGCCTACGGTCGCACGCTATCGATGAGCAGCTTCACGTCCTTGGCGCCCACCTTCACCATCTTGATGCTGCCCTCCAGATCACCGGGTGCGCCCTTCACATCGCCGGACTTGGCCACCCGGGCAATGAGGGTGACTTCCTTGAACTTGGACAATCGGCTTTCCGGGTTCATGGCCAGGCTGTCGTTCAGTTCGAATTCCAGAGGGAAGGCGTTGGCAGGGCCGCGGATGGCCGCCACGGGGGCACCGCTGGTACCGCCGCGGGCGAACAGGAACACCACGTCCTTGTCGCTCACCTTGGCCTTCAGGGCAGGGGCGATGTCCACGACGCCGCTGATGGTGGCGCCCGCACCATCCTTGGTCTGGTCCGTGCCCTGGGCGGACAGATCATCCATGCCGGAAAGGGTGCTCTTGATCATGCCCTCGGCCTCCTGCTGGGCGGCCAGGACGTCCTGGGCGTAGGGCGATTCCGGTGGCAGCTGCTTATAGAGCTGCTTGAAGAAATAGATCGCCTTGGCGTAGTTCCTTTGCTGGTAATTGCCGATGGCGGACAGTTCCAGGCCCTTGATGTCATTGGGGTCCTTCTCCAGGGCCTTTTGCACCAGTTCCATGGGCTTGCCCTCCAGCACCCGGTTGTTGCTGATGGCCAGGGCCTCGGCATAGCCCGTCATGACGGCGGGTTCATCAGGGCGCAACGTGAGGGCCTTTTCCCAGGCTTTGAGGGCTTCTGGCCAGTGGCCGACGGCGGAGTAGGTCTTGGCCAGGATGGACCAGGCCTGGGCGTCGTTGGGATCCTGGCGGGTCTTTTCCTCCACCTGCTGGATCATCTTCATGATGTCGTGCTCGCCCTGCACCGCATTGGGATTGGGGTTGGCCTGGGCATCGGCGATGGCCGTGAGGGCGGCGGGATTGCCCATCAGGAAATAGAGGCCGAAGGCGGCGGCGGGGAGCAAGGCGGCCAGGGAGAAGCCCACCTTGCGGCTTCCCGAGGCTACCGGCATGACATCCTGTGCATCCTTCGCCAGGGCGTCTTCCGCCAGGCGGGCCTCCAGTTCCAGCTTGGCCGTCTGGAACTGATCCTCCGAGAGCAGGCCGTTGGCCCGGTCTGAGTCCATTTCTTTCAACTGGTCACGGTAGACGGCGATATTGATGTCGCGGCGGCCCGCCTTGGCCTCAGCGGTTTTTCTGCGCAGCAGGGGAGGGAGAACGAATACCAGGGCCACGGCAACGCACACCACGGCGGCGACCCAGAACAGGGAGACGGTCCAGAAGGGGGTCATGACAATCCTATTTCTCTTGCAACAGTTTTTCGGCGGCGGCGAGCTGTTTCTCATCCACCGGAATTTCCTTGAGGGCACGGCGTTTTTTCAGGGTGGCATACCAGACGCCGACGCCGATCAGCAGGAACAGCAGGGGTCCCAGCCAGAGCAGGTAGGTCACGGGCTTGAAGGGGGGCTGGTAGAGCACGAAATCACCGTAGCGGGCGATGAGGTAATCCAGCACCTCCTGGTCGCTCTTGCCCGCCTTCATCTGCGTCCGGATCTCCCGACGCAGGTCCTCGGCCAGTTCCGCGTGGGAACCCGCCAGGGATTCGTTCTGGCACACCAGGCAGCGCAAGTCCTCCGACAGCCTGATCATGCGCTGCTCGATGACCGGGTCCTCGGCGTTGGGGGCGGCCTCGCCGGCGAAGGCGGGCAGGGCACAGGCCAGCAGGAAGGTGAAGATCCAGTGCTTCATGCGCCCAGCTCCTTCAGTTTCGGCTCGAATTTGTTCTTCCACACCTCCGGATCGATGGGGCCCACGTGCTTCATGCGCACGATGCCGTCCCGGTCGATGACATAGGTCTCCGGTGTGCCAGTGACGCCGTAATCAATGCCCACTTTGCCGGACAGGTCGTCCGGCACCGCCACATAGGGACTGCCATGCTGGGCCAGGAGCTGGGCCGCCTCCCGGTCCTTGTCCTTCCAGTTCAGGCCGACGATGGGCACCGCCCCGCCCTGGGCCAGGGCCATGAGCACGGGATGCTCCTGTCGGCAGGACACGCACCAGGGCGCCCACACGTTCATGACCCACACCTTGCCTTTCATGTCCGCCGGGCTGAAGGTCACGGCCTCGTTCCCCACCACGGGCAGGGTGAAGGCGGGGGCGGGCTTGCCGATGAAGGGAGAAGGCACCTCACGGGGGTTGAGGAACAGGCCCTTGGCGAAGAACCCCACCAGGACGAAGAAGACAATGACGGGCAGCCACCTTTTCATGTCCAGGCCTCCTGCTGCATCGCCCCCATGAAGGCCTTTCCCCCACGGCGGGCGATGAGCGTAGCGAGTCGGGTCATCATGTCATACTCCTTGGGGCGCGGCCCCGGCGGGGATGGTGGACCGGCGCAGCGCGATGCGGTAGCGGCGGTCGGAGGCCGCCAGGAACCCGCCCACCACCAGGAACAGGGCGCCGAACCACAGCCAGTTGATGAAGGGTTTGTGGAACACCCGCACCGCCCAGGCGCTCGACTGATCGTCCAGGGGCTCGCCCAGGGCCACATAGATGTCACGGAAGACATTGGGATGGATGGACGCCTCGGTCATGGGCATGCCGGAGGCGTTGTAGATGCGCTTCTCTGGATGAAGGGTGGCGATCTTGCGGCCGTCCTGGCTCACCTCCACCGTGCCCCGGGCAGCGCGGTAGTTGGGGCCGGCCCGTTCCGTGGTGCCCCGGAAGGTGAAGGTGTAGCCCGCCAGTTCGGTGTAATCGCCCACGTTCATGCGCACGTCTCGCTCCTGCTGGTAGTTCGCCACCACGGTGATACCCGCCACACCCAAGGCCAGGCCCAGGTGGGCCAGTTGCATGCCCCAGAAGGCCCGCGGCAGGCTGCCGAGCTTGCCCATCATGCTGCCCTGGGCGTGCTTGAGGCGATCCATGAAGCCCACCATCACGGTGAGGGCGACCCAGATGGAGAGGACGAACCCCAGCACGGCCCAGGGGTTGAAGCCGTCCAGGGTGAAGGGCAGCAGGAAGCCGGTGGCCACGGAGACGGCCAGGGCCCATTTCAGGCGGCTGATCATGTCGGGCAGGCTGGCTTCCTTCCAGCGGGCCAGGGGTCCCACGCCCACCAGGAACAGCACTGGCGCCATCACCGGCACGAACACGGCGTTGAAGTAGGGCGGGCCGACGGAGATCTTGCCCATGCCCATGGCGTCCATGAACAGGGGGTAGAGGGTGCCCAGCAGCACGGAACCCAGGGCGGCCAGGAGGACCACGTTGTTGGCCAGCAGCAGGGCTTCACGCGAGAACCAGGTGAAGGCGCCGCCGGTGATCATCTTGGGGGCGCGCCAGGCATAGAGGATCAGGGAGCCGCCGATGACCACCGCCAGGAAGCCGAGGATGAAGCTGCCCCGGGCCGGGTCCGTGGCGAAGGCATGCACCGAGGACAGCACGCCGGAACGCACCAGGAAGGTACCCAGCAGGGACAGGGAGAAGGCGGTGAGGGCCAGGAGCACGGTCCAGGCCTTGAAGGCGCCGCGCTTTTCCGTCACCGCCAGGGAGTGGATCAGGGCGGTGCCGGCCAGCCAGGGCATGAAGGAGGCGTTTTCCGTGGGGTCCCAGAACCACCAGCCGCCCCAGCCCAGCTCGCGATAGGCCCACCAGCTGCCCAGCACGATGCCCAGGGTGAGGAAGGCCCAGGCCACCGTGGTCCAGGGCCGGGACCAGCGCGCCCAGGCCGCGTCCAGCTTGCCGGACATCAGGGCGGCGATGGCGAAGGCGAAGGCCACGGCGAAGCCCACGTAGCCCATGTACAGCATGGGCGGGTGGATGATCATGCCCCAGTCCTGCAGCAGGGGGTTCATGTCCCGGCCGTCCACGGGGGCGGGCACCAGGCGCTCGAAGGGGTTGGAGGTGGTGAGCAGGAAGGCCAGGAAGCCCACGGACACCAGGCCCATGATGCCGATGACCCGGGCCACCATATCATCCGGCAGGTGGCGGGAGAACACGGACACGGCGGTGGTCCAGAAACCAAGGATCATCACCCACATGAGCATGGAACCCTCGTGGGAGCCCCAAGTGGCGGTGAGGCGGTAGATCTCGGGCAACTGGGAGAAGGAGTTGCGTGCCACGTTCTCCACGGTGAAGTCGTTCGCCAGGAAGGACCAGGCCAGACAGGCAAAGGCGATGATGACGAAGACGAACTGGCCCTGGGCCGCCGGCCGGGCCACGGCCATGAGGGTGAGGTTGCCCCGCTGGGCCCCCACCAGGGGCAGTATGGCCTGGGTCAGCGCCAGCAGCAGGGCAACGATGAGGGCGAAATGGCCTAATTCGGGGATCATGCGGGTCTCCTGTGTGGTCGGGGCGCGGCCATCGGCTGCGCGTCCCTGCCATCTTTACTGTTGTAGGGTTTGTTGGGCCTTCGCTGCCTGTTCCAGGGCGTGGGCGGCCTCGGGCGGCATGTAGTTCTCGTCATGCTTCGCCAGCACCTGGGTGGCGGTGAACAGGCCGTCGGCGCCCAGCTTGCCCTCCGCCACCACGCCCTTGCCCTCCTTGAACAGGTCGGGAAGGATGCCCTTGTAGGTCACGGGGATGGCCTTGGCGGTGTCGGTCACCACGAAGCTCACGGTGAGGCCGTCGGCTTGCCGTTTCACGCTGCCGTCCTCCACCAGGCCGCCGATGCGGAAGGCCCGGTCCGTGGGGGCCTTGCCTTGCGCCACTTCCGTGGGGGAGAAGAAGAACACCAGGTTGCTCTGGAAAGCATTCAGGACCAGCGCGGCGGCAATGCCGATGCCCGCCAGCGCCAATACGATGACCACCAGTTTCTTGTGCCGCGATTTCATTGCTCTTCCCATTGCTGCATGCGCTTCAGGCGACGGCGAGTATCGCCGGCGGCGCGTTTCAATAACATGATCTCTATCAGGATGCAGGCCACGGTGACGCCATAGGAACCCCAGACGTAGAAGCCGTAGCCCCCCATCGCCCAGAACTCGGACCAGCTTGCCCACTCCATCTCAGTCCCCTTTTTCCAGGATCGCCTTCACCCACTCGGTGTGCCGCTCCCGCTCCAGGATGATGCGACGCACCCGAACCAGGGCCACGGCGATGGTGTAGAACCAGGCGGCGAAGGCCATGACCAGCATGCCCTGGAGCATGATGGCATCCATGCTGGTGCCGCTGGGCTTGATGGTGGCACCCTGGTGCAGGGTGTTCCACCACTTCACCGAGAAATAGATGATGGGCACGTTGATGGCGCCGATGAGGGTCAGCAGGGACCCGGCCCGGTCGCCCCGCTTGATGTCGTCGATGGCGGCCCACAGGGCGATGATGCCCACGTACAGGAACAGCAGGATCAGTTCCGAGGTGAGGCGGGCGTCCCACACCCACCAGGCGCCCCACATGGGCTTGCCCCACCAGGCACCGGTCCACAGGGCCACGAAGGTGAACATGGCACCGGTGGGGGCCAGGGCCCGGGCCATCATGAAGGACAGGCGCGTGTTGAAGGCCAGGCCGATGGCGCCCCAGAAGGCCATGACCAGATAGATGAACATGGACATCCAGGCTGCCGGCACGTGGATGAAGATGATGCGGTAGGCCTCGCTCTGCTGGAAGTCCGTTGGGGCCATGAAGAAGGACACATAGAACCCCCACACGGTGAGGAGGCCCGCGCCCCATCCGAACCAGGGAATCAGCTTGCCGGCGAGTTGATAGAAAGTGGCGGGGGAGGCGTAGGTATAGAGGTTCATTCCATGGACACACGTAAGGCAGCGGCGGCGATCCAGGGTGCAATCATAAGGGACAGCACCAGGAACGCGCCCAACAAAGACAAGTGAGCCTCGGCTCCAGTTCCCGCCATGACCCCATCCACCGCGCCTGCGCCGAAGATCAGGGCGGGCACGTACAGGGGCAGGATCAGCAGGGTCAGCAGCACGCCACCGCCCCGCAGGCCCAGGGTCAGGGCGGCCCCCACACTGCCGAGGAAGGAAAGGATGGGGGTGCCCAGCAGCAGGGACAGCTCCAGCACAAGGATCGCCTCGCCGCTCAGGTTGAACTGGAGGCCCAGCACGGGGGCGATCATGAGCAGGGGAATGCCGTAGATCAGCCAGTGGGCCAGGGATTTGCCCAACACCAGCAGCACCGTGGGTTCCGGCGACAGGATCATGTGTTCCAGGCTGCCGTCACGGTGGTCGTCGGCGAACAGCCGGGACAGGGACAGAAGGGACGCCAGGGTGGCCGCCACCCACAGCACGCCGGGGCCGATACGGGCCAGCATTTCCGGCTCCGGGCCCACGCCCAGGGGGAACAGGCTGGCCACCATGACGAAAAAGAACTGGGCGATGAGCCAGTCCCCCCGCCGGCGGGCGGCCAGGGTCAGGTCACGGCGCAGAACGGCCATCAGGAAACGATGCATGTCCCCTCCCTAGCCCTGCCCCGCATTTGGGGGAGGGGTGGGTGGCAAGGGGTTATGTGATAAGGGTTTGGGTGATAAGGGCTGGGTGGCGTCCGGGATGGCCACGCTGCCCACCAGCAGGCGCTGCACGGGCATGCCTTCGAGATTGAGGGCCTGGTGGGTGGTGGCCACCACCATGCCTCCCGCCGCCAGATGGTCGCGAATCAGCCCCTCCATGAGGGCCACGGCATGCACGTCCAGGCCCGTCAGGGGCTCGTCCAGGATCCACAGCGCCGCGTCCGCCAGCAACAGGGCGGCCAGGGCCACCCGACGGCGCTGGCCGAAGGACAGCACGCGGCAGGGCAGGTCCAGGCAACGTCCCAGGCCCAGGCGCTCCAGCATGGACAGTGCCCGGGCCTCGTCGAAGGCCCGTCCCTGCAGGCCGTCGGCGAAGCGCAGGTTTTCCACCGGATTGAGGTCGTCCTTCACGCCATTGGCATGGCCCAGGTACATCATTTCGCCATGGAAGGATTCCCGCTGCTTCTGGATGGGCTCGCCCCGCCAGCGGACTTCCCCCGCCTCGGGGCGCGCCAGGCCGGTCAACAGGCGCAGCAGGCTGGTCTTGCCCTGTCCGTTACCCCCCTGCACCAGCAGCAGTTCCCCCGCCTTCACGCTGAAGTTCATGGCCTTGAACAACAACCTGTCGCCTCGGGCGCAGGCAAGATCATGGACTGAAAGGGTGGGTGTGGTCATATCGGGAGCGGGCATGGAGCCCGGCGAGAATACCTGTAAAACAGGCACCGAACAAAAGCGGGCCTTCAATAAAAAAGGGGCGGATCACTCCGCCCCTTTCTGCTAGCCGCCGGATGCTTACTTGGCGGCGGTCTTGGTGGCTTTCAGTTTGGCAAGTTCTTCCTTGATCAGCTTGATGCCGGCCTGGGAAGAGTCGATGGAGCGGGTCAAGGACTCGCGCGCCACGTCCGGGTTGTGGAAGCCGTCGGAGTTCTCGGCGGTCCACCATTCCCAATACAGGTTGGCGTCATACTGCAGGTCGTAGACCTTGTCCAGGACCTCGGCGGATACACCGGCTTCCTTGGCCTTCATGATCCAGTCGATGAACTCGGCCAGCCAGAATTCGGCCTTGGTCATCTTGCCGCGGATGTAGTTCTGGATGGCTTCCAGATGGTACTTGGCATCCTTCTCGGTCCAGTCCTTGTGGCAGCTCAGGCAGGATTCCTTCAGACGATAGCGCGGCGACATCTGCTGGTGGCTGGTGGTCACCTTGCCGTTGGCGTGCTTGATCTTCGTCATGTGGCAGTCCTTGCACTCCACGCCGGCACGCTCGTGCTTGGAGCCCCAGAAGGTCTCCATTTCCGGGTGCTGGATCTTGGGCAGCAGGGCGCCGGTGGAGGCGTGCTTGAAGTCCTTGAACTTGAACTGTCCCACCATCTTGTCCTTGTAACCCAGCACGTTCACCCAGGTGAACAGGTTGGTGCGCGGGTCGGACATCTTCACGTAGTACTCCTTGCCCTTCTCGGCACAGTCGTAGCCGGGACCGCAGTTGTACTCCACGTGGCACTGGGCGCACATGATGTTGGAGTCGGACTTGGACAGCATGCCGATGGCGCGGAAGTCCTTGCCATTGCGCTGGAACACGACCTTCTCCATCTTGGTCTGCTGGCTCTTCACCGGGTCCTGGGGATAGGTGCCTTCCTTGCGGTCCACCACGGCTTCGATGAGGGCGTCACGCACCACGCGGGGCTTGGCGGAGTGGGGGTCATGGCACATGAAGCAGTTCAGGGGATGGTTCACGCCGCGGGCGAATTCCACTGGCTTGGAGGAGCGGTTCCATTTCGCGGCGGGGTTCTCGTCACCCTTGTAGGCCCAGTCCAGGATGTGATCCTGGGTCTTGCAGTTCATGCAGACCGGGTTTACCGCCGTGGCGCTCTGGCGCATGAAGGACTTCTGGTCGGAGGTGCTGGGCTCCTTGTCAACAATCACGTTCCAGGCGCCGTTGGCTGCCAGTTCCGCCTTGTTGATGTAGGTCCAGTCCTTGAACTTCATGCGGCCGCCGAAGGCGCGGTCCACGGCCCACTGGTCCACCAGCATGAAGGCGTGGGAGCGGGGCTCGGCATGCTCCTTGGTAAAGCCGTAGCCTTCCATGAGCTTGTCGAACAGGGGCGAACGGGACTTGAAGCTCGCCTTCTCCACCCGGGCGTGGGAGTCATAGTTGGTCTGCACAAAGGTGTTGTACTGCTCCACGTGGCAGGTGGCACAGGCGCGATGGTCCTTGCTGGTGCCGGGACGGGTGCCCATGTCCTTGTTCTTCGCCGTCTTCAGGTGCTCCACGGCGTCATGGCAGTGGGCGCAGTTGACGGTGGCATGGCGGCTGTCGGCGTGGAACTCCTCGATGTTGTCGTGGCAGGAATAACACTTCTTGGCATCCACCGGTTTGATGGGGGGCGCCTTCTCGGGGGCAGGCGGGGGCAGTTGCGGCTTGGGTATATCCACCGCCGCATTCACGCCGATGGCGAACAGCGCGGCGCCAAGGCCCAGCGCAATCCGTCCCAGCATAGTTCCGATCTTCATGGTCTATCTCCTTGTTTTCTTCACGTGTACGGCTGCTGCTTGCTTATGCGGCTCGACTCAGGTGTTGAGCCAAGCCGCGTGGCTGAAACACTGCTTCCTTTCTCACTCGCTTCATCGAGCCTCCTTTCCAAAGGTGGTTATCAGATAAACGCATCCGCCATGACGTTGCGCAGCCAGCCGTCGGCGTACTCGGCCTCCAGCTTGCGATAGATGGCGGGCACGGGGGACTTGTCCGGCATGGTGACGGGGGAAATGCCGCTGCCGGCCGGGATGTACTTGAAGGTGCCGTTCTCCACCCGGTACAGGTGGGCCACCGAGATGCCGTACTCATCCCCCACCACGCTGTAGCAGGTGTTGGCATAGTAGGGCTGGGGCGTGGGCAGGCCGTTCACCTTGGCCACGATGGCGGCCGCCGCCACCTTGGCCTGGGTCATGGCGATGTGGGCCGACTTGGGCATGTCGAAGGCGGCGTTGGGGTTGCCGTAGGTGGACATCTCCCCCGCCACGCAGGAATCCCCGATGGTGTAGATGTTGGGGTCCACGGCGCTGGCCATGGTCATGGGCACCACCTTGCACCAGCCCTGCTCGAAGTTGTTGCCCGTCTCACCCGTCAGGCCGGCGGCCACGGCAATCTTGCCCGCCTTGTGCGGCGGGATGATGTTGAGCACGTCCGCCTTCACGTCGACAAAGTCGGAGGATACGGTCTTGGTCTTGGCGTCCAGCTTGTTGATGGCGCCGCCCTCGGCGCCCTTGACCCATTCGATCATGCCGTTGGTGCCCAGGCCTTCCTTCTCCCAGCCGTACATCTTGGCCCAGGCCTGGTTGAACAGGCCTTTCTTGGAGTGGCTGTCGTTGGCGTCCAGGATGATGACCTTGGACTTCTTCTTGCCGTGGTGCTGGAAGTAGTTGGCCACCAGGGAGGCCCGCTCGTAGGGGCCGGGGGGGCAGCGGAACGGGCCCTTGGGCACGGTGATGACGAAGACCCCGCCGTCGGGCATGGCTTCCAGCTGCTTCTTCAGGAGCAGGGTCTGGGCACCGGCCTTCCAGGCGTGGGGGATGTCGTTGATCATGGATTCGTTGTAGCCCTCGATGCCCACGTAGTGGAAATCGACGCCGGGGGCCATGACCAGGGCATCATAGGGCAGGGTCTTGCCGCCCTTGGTCATGACGACCTTCCTGGCCCGGTCCACACGGGTGACGTAGTCGTGCAGCACGTTGACGCCGCGCTTCTTAAGCCCGTCATAGCCCACCGTCAGGGTGCCGATGTCACGGTGGCCCACCATGACTTCGTTCGACAACGGGCAGGAGACGTAGAGGGCGTTCGGTTCGATGAGGGTGACGTCGATGCGGCCGTCCAGCAGCTTGAGGTACTTGGCGGCGGTGGCGCCGGCATAGCCGCCGCCAATGACCACGACCTTGGCCTTGGCACCGGCCCGGGCAATGGAGGGAAAGGACAGGGCGGGCGCGGCAGAGACCGCGGCAAAGGCCTGGATGAACTGACGACGATTGATCTGGCTCATTTCTCTTCCTCTCTCACTTGCTATGGGCACCGTGGAACTTGGCGGCGGTGGCCACATCGCCTTCTTCCATCTTGCGGGCGTTGCGGGTCATCTTCTTGTGGGTCATCTGGAAGCCTTCATCCCGGTACTTCAGGAGTTCCAGTTCCATGTACTTGGCCCATTGGCCGGCCAGCATGGGGGTGTCCGCGTCGTCCGGCTGGCCGCCGGTGGCGCCGTGACAGGTCTCGCAGCGCTCGGTGACTTCCTTGCCCTTGGCCAGGATGTCGGCGGAGACGCTCTGGGCCGCCGGCTTCCAGGGCAGCTTGGAGTAGTACTGGGCCAGGGCGGCGATCTCGTCGTCGGTGTAGCCCTTGATCAGGCGCGTCATGTTGGCGGAGGCCCGGGCCCCCGTCTTCCATTCCGTCATGATGTTCTTCAGGTAGCTCTCGGACAGGCCGGCGATGGAGGGCATGGACAGGCCCACGCTCACACCGCCCGTGCCGTGGCAGTTGTTGCAGGTCATGGCCAGGCCTTGGACGTTGTCCACGGCCAGCGCGGGGTGGGCCGCGCACAAGCTGGCGGCCGTAAGGGCATACATGACGGCTTTCTTCATTGTCTCCTCCAGGCGGGACGGTTGCCGATGGTTTGATTGCGGACCGGATGGGTAAATCACCCTAATCCGGGAGGGCCATAGTACTGATGGCCTACTTGCCATAACTTGATGGCCATCAAAATTTTTTGAATTACATACACTCGTATCTTCAATAGGCTACCTGGGGAATCACATCCAGAATGTCATGGGTGTCCCGGTTTACCAGGATCACGTCGGCGCCCAGGACCAGGCGGGTGTAGGGGCCGCTCAAGTAGGGCAGATGCTTGTCCAGGGCGTCCGGCAGGCGGGTGGGGCGCAGGCCGGTATCCAGCTTGTCACCGGGCTTGACCCGCTGGGCGGGCATTTCCCGGCGGGGGCCACGCCGCTCGCCGGCATAGTAGTCGGTGATGAGCTTGCGTTCCCCGTCGCTGAACTTGGGCCCGCTGGGTGCGGATGCCGCTTGGTCCGTGGGCGCACTAGCGCAGCCCAAGGCGAAGAGGACGGGCACTGCTATGACAAATGCGCGGCGATCCATGGTTCAACCCTCCTGAGTGTGGGGTTGACTTTCTATCAAAGCCTTTTGTGTAAAACTTTGATGGGCATCAACAAAGGCCTTGAAAGTTGGAACGCATGGGTACGCCTCACCGGCTGGATGCCCCAGGCCGGATGTCGCGTGTGCGGGGGAGGCTTAGCGGGTGGGCACTGCCAGGCGGGACATGTAGTCGCTCACCGCTGCCAGATCGTCATCGGAGTAGTGCCTGATGAGCCGCACCATCTCCGGATGGGAGTTGCGCCGCCCCTTGTCGCGGCTCTCCCTGGACTCTCTCAGCAGATAGGCGTAGTGCTGGCCCGCCACCCGGGGGTAGAACCTGGCGCCGTCCCCTTCCCCATGCTTGCCGTGGCAGGACGCGCAGTCCCGCTCATAGAGATGCCTGCCCAGGTCCAGCAGGCGGCCGCTGCCCTTGCCATTGCTGGCCGGCACCGGCAGGGTGTAAAGGTAGGCCGCGATGTGGGCGATGTCCTCGCCGGGCACCACCTCGCTGGTAATGAAGGGATGCATCCTGGGGCTGTCCCGCCGCCCTGCGCGCACATCCAGCATTTGCTTGATGATCACGCTGGGATGCTGGCCCGCCAGTTGCGGATAGCCCGCTTCCGCCTTGCCGGAGGCATCGGCCCGGTGGCAGCCGCGACAGATCACGTAGGCTTCCTGGCCCTTGGCCGGGTCCCCCCTGGCAGCCAGCAGCTGGACCATATCCGCGTCGGAGTGGGTCGCCTGGGTCGACGGGGCAGCGGCCTGGGCAGGCAAGGCAACGAATACCGTCAAGGCCAGATGGATCAGGGTGGATTTCATGGGTGTTCCCTCACTTCAGACTGGCCATGTATTCGGCCACGGCCTCGGCCTCTTCCTTGGTCAGGCGCTCGGCGATGGTGCGCATCACCTTCACGCCATTGCTGCGCTTGCCCGAGGCATACTGCTTCATCTGGTCTAGCGCATAGGCGGCATGCTGGCCGGCCACGCGGGGAAATTTCTTTGAGCCTTCGCCGTTCTCCTCATGGCAGCCGTCGCAGGAAGGCACGCCGGACTTGGTGTTACCCTCCAGGTAGATGCGTTTGCCCAGGGCCAGCAATTCGGGCCTGGCCACCGTGCCGGGGGTGGGTTCCTGTGCTGCGTAATAGGCGGCCAGTTTGGCCATGTCTTCCGTGGTGAGTGTCGCCACCATGGGCACCATGACGTCGCTTTGGCGACGTCCTTCCTTGTAGTCGGTGAGTTCCCGCAACAGGTATACCTGTTGCTGTCCAGCCAGCTTGGGAAAGTCCGGCACCTTGCTGTTGCCGTCCGCGCCATGGCAGCCACCGCAGGTTTCCGCGGCCAGTTGCTGCAGCTTCGCATCGGGCGGTCCGGATACCACCGTGGCCCCATAGCCGGCCCCGGCGATCGCCATCAAGAATGCCAGCCAGGCCTTGTACCTGCTCCGATTCAGATTCATCATTTATCCCCTTGCGCCTGCCCGATCACCTAGGGCGAAACATTAAAAGCATTCAGGGTCCGGCACTGGGGAATCCGCGTGGAAATTGACGCACATCAAGAATGGGGCGCATGGATTCTGGGCATGAAAAAGGCGGCCGTGGCCGCCTTTGCTTTCATGCTGGGGCTTTGGTCAGACCGAGTCCTGCACGGAGGCGTGGCTGGCCATATGGTTACTGCTCTCCAGCCACTTCTTGATGCGGTTGGCGTCACCGATGCGGCTCCATTTGCCCCAGGAATCCAGCAGCACGATGATCACCGGCTTTTCGGAAATCCTGGCCTGCATGACCAGGCACCGGCCCGCCTCGTTGATGTAGCCAGTCTTGGAAATGCCGATGTCCCAGTCATGGTTGCGGGTCAGGGCGTTGGTGTTGTGGAAGGCCACCTGGCGGGTCACTTCCCGGGTCACCCGACGGATACGGCCGTCCTCCCTGATTTTCACCACCCGCTTGGCCGGCAGGCCCACGTCGTAGGCACCCGTGCTGGAAATGTCCCGGATCATGGGGTAGCGGTAGGCGGCATCCACCATCTTCACCAGGTCAGCGGCGGTGGCGCGGTTGTTGCTGTTGAGGCCGGTGCCGTCCACGAAGCGGGTTTCCTTCATGCCGATGGCGCGGGCCTTGTGGTTCATGGCGGCGATGAAGGCGTCACGCCCGCCGGGGTAGGCCCGGGACAGGGCCGAGGCCGCCCGGTTCTCCGATGCGATTAGGGCCAGGTGCATCAACTCGCCCCGGCTCAGCGTTGTGCCCAGGGCGAGCCGGGAACTCGTGCCCTTGAGCCGATCCACGTCTTCACTGGAGATGGTGATTTCATCGTCCATGGACAGGCCTGCGTCCAGGGTCACCATGGCGGTCATGAGCTTGGTGATGGAGGCGATGGGGGTGGGTATGTCCACGTTCTTGGCGTAAAGCGCTTCGCCGGTCTTCTGGTCCACCACGATGGCGGCGCCGGAACGCAAGTCCAGTTCCGTAGCACCGGAGGCGTTGGCGCTGGCCGCGCGCAGGGGGGTCATGGCCCGGGCCACCGCCTTGCCGCGCTTCCTGGATTTCAGCTTTTTCTTTGCCTTGGCCTTGATGCGGGACTTGGCCTTGCTCTTCAGCTTCTTGCCGCTTTTCGCCTTCGACTTCGACTCGGATGAATGGGATTGAGTCGAAGACGAACTTGAAGAGGCCTCGGCCACGGTCACATCCACCATGGGCCCTGCCAGAAAGGCCATCAAAGTGATGTATAGCAGAGACTTCTTCATGACTGTTACTGGACCCCGCTGTAACTTGTTCTGTCGGAATTATCGGCCATTACCCAACAAACTTTAGAAGTCACTTTAACTTTTTTCCAGTGTTTTGCCACAGATTTCCACGAGGTATTTCAACGGCGTCCCCCCAATATACCTTCCAGGGATTTCATCAGGTCCGCGGGCAACACCACGGTGCGGCTGCCCTGGCCGGCCGACATGTCCTTCAACGCGGCAACGTATTTTTCCCCCAGCAGGTAGTAGGCGGGCAGTTCCTTGTCGGCAATGCCGTCGGCGATGCGGCGGATGGCCTCGGCGGAGGCCTCCGCCAGGCGCACCTGGGCTTCGGCGTCCCGCTTGGCGGATTCCAGGCGGGCTTCCGCTTCCAGGATGGCGGCCTGCTTGTCGCCTTCCGCCTTGGTCACCGTGGCCTTCCGCTCCCGCTCGGCGGCGGCCTGCATCTCCATGGAACGCTGCATGGTCACCGAGGGCTTGATGTCCTGGATCTCCACCGACTTGATGGTCAAGCCCCAGTCCGCCACGTCGTCGGAGATGGCGGCCTTCAGCTTGGCCTTGATCTGGTCCCGGCTGGACAGGGCCTGGTCCAGGTCCATGTCGCCGACGATGGCGCGCAGGCTGGTCTGCACCAGGTTCATCACCGCCATCTGGAAATTGGTGATGCCGTACACCGCGTTCTGGGTGTCCGTCACCTTCACGAAGGCGATGGCATTGGTCACCAGCACCGCGTTGTCCCGGGTGATCACCTCCTGCTCGGGGATGTCCAGGATCAGGTCCTTGGTGGTGACCTTGTAGGCCACGTTGTCGATGTAGGGCACCAGCACGTGGAGGCCGGGCATGATGGTCTTCATGTACTTGCCCAGGCGCTCCACCACCCACTCCTCCCCCTGGGGCACGATGCGCACGCCCTTCCACAGGGTGACGAAGACGAACAGCAGCAGAATGACCGATACGATTTCACCACCCATCACAACCTCCTAGAGTTTTACAACTTTCAGGGTCTGGCCCAGCACATCGACAATCTTCGCCTTCTCACCGGCGGCGATGGGCGCATCCGCCACCGCCGGCCAACGGTCCGAGCCCAGTACCGGGCGCTGGAACATCATCTCCCCCTCGCCCATCTCCGGAATGGCCCGGGTCACCAGGCCGGTGACCCCCAGCACGCCTTCCTTTGCCTGTCCCGCGTGGGTGCGGTCCGGGTTCTTGAAGAACTTCAGCCACACGCCGGTCATCAACAGGGATGCGACGGCCCAGCCCAGCACCTGGGCGGTGAAACCCAAGGGCAAGACTGCCACCACTGCCCCCATGAGCAAGGCCCCCAGGCCGAACCACATGAGGAAGAAGGTGGGCGTCAGCATCTCGATGCCGATCAGCACCATGCCCAGGACCACCCAATGCCACCAGACCAGTTCCATGCTCATCCTCAGTGAGTAGCTAGGGGGATTTTACCTATTCGCAGGCGCCATTCCCGGGGGCCGGTGTCGTGCACTGAGTTGCCGGTGCTGTCCACGGCCACGGTGACGGGCATGTTTTCCACCTGGAACTCGTACACGGCCTCCATGCCCAGCTCCGGGAAGGCCAGGACCCGGGCGGAGCGGATGGCCTTGGAGACCAGGTAGGCCGCGCCCCCCACGGCGATGCAGTACACGCCGCCATGGGCCTTGATGGAGGCGATGGCCGCCGGCCCCCGCTCCGACTTGCCCACCATGCCCAGCAGGCCCACCTGGCTGCCCAGCATCAGGTCGGTGAACTTGTCCATGCGGGTGGCGGTGGTGGGGCCGGCGGGGCCCACGGCCTCGTCCCGCACCGCGTCCACGGGGCCCACGTAGTAGATGAAGCGGTTGGTGAAATCCACCGGCAGGGGCTCGCCCTTGGCCACCAGGTCGGCGATGCGCTTGTGGGCGGCATCCCGGCCGGTGAGTAGCCTGCCGCTGAGCAGCAATTGCTCCCCGGCTTTCCAGGCGGCGGTGTCGGCCTTGGTGAGGGTGTCCAGGTCCACCCGCCGGGCCCGGGCGGGACCGTCCCAGGCCACCTCCGGCCAGGCGGACAGGGGCGGCGGGTCGAAGTGGGCGGGGCCGCTGCCGTCCAGGGTGAAGTGGATGTGGCGGGTGGCGGCGCAGTTGGGGATGAGGCCCACGGGCAGGCTGGCGGCGTGGGTGGGGTAGTCCAGTATCTTCACGTCCAGCACCGTGGTCAGGCCACCCAGGCCCTGGGCGCCGATGCCCAGGGCGTTGACCTTGTCCACCAGTTCCAGGCGCAGTTCCTCGATACGGTTCCGGGGTCCACGGGCACGCAGTTCGTGGATGTCGATGGGCTCCATGAGGGCCTCCTTGGCCAGCAGCAGGGCTCTCTCCGGCGTGCCCCCCACGCCGATGCCCAGGATGCCCGGCGGACACCAGCCCGCCCCCATCTTGGGCACCACGGACAGCACCCAGTCGACGATGGAATCGGAGGGGTTGAGCACCGTGAACTGGGCCTTGTTCTCCGAGCCGCCGCCTTTCGCGGCGCAGGTCACTTCCAGCTTGTTGCCGGGCACGATCTCGGTGTGGATGACCGCCGGGGTGTTGTCCCGGGTGTTGCGGCGCGCGCCCGCCGGGTCCGCCAGCACCGAGGCCCGCAGGGGGTTGTCCGGGTTCATGTAGGCCCGGCGCACGCCCTCGTTGATCATGTCCTCCACGGACATGTCGCCTGCCCAGCGCACGTCCCGCCCCACCTTCAGGAACACCACGGCAATGCCCGTGTCCTGGCAGATGGGCCGATGGCCCTCGGCGCAGAGGCGGGAGTTGATGAGGATCTGGGCCAGGGCGTCCCCGGCGGCAGGGGATTCCTCCTGGTCATAGGCCTCTTTCACCGCCTGGACGAAGTCCGCCGGGTGGTAGATGGAGATGAACTGAAAGGCGTCGGCGACCGACTGGATGAGGTCTTCCTGGCGAATGGCTGACATGGCGTGCTCCTCTTTTCACATGGAGTATCCCTCGTAGGCCCTGATATGCGAAAGGCAAAAAAAGAGGGCCCCGTCGGGGCCCGGAAAAGCCGCTCTGGCTAAGGAGAGACTATCGGGTGATGCTGTCGCTGGTCTCGGTGTTGCGCGTGCTCTCGTAGACATAACCGCTCAGGCCGACATCGGTCACCGTGAACGTGAACGTGCCGCCGCTCTTGCTGAAGGCGGAGGGCAGTTTCACCGTGCCCTTGGACGTGGTGGTGCCGCTGACATATCCACTTACGACTCCACTCCAGGTCCCCTGCACCCGTGCGCCGCCGATGGGCTTGCCGTTGGCATCCTTCACCGACACCGTGGCGGTGGCTCGCACGCCCTTTCGCCCGGTACGGGTGGCCATGGCGATGTTGGCCACATGCAGGGAGGGCGCCACCACGGGCTGGTTCGCGGTGATGCTCACCGTAGCCTGATCCGAGCTGCCGCTGGGGTCGGTCACCGTCAGCCGCGCGGTGTAGGTGCCGGCGGCATAGGTATGGCTGGGGTTCGTGGAGAAGTCATGGGGGGAGCCGTCGCCAAAGTCCCAGTCATAGGTGAGGGCGCCCCCATCAGGATCCCGGGAGCCGCTGCTGGAGAAGCTCACCAGCAAGGGGGCATTGCCGCTGAGGGGCGTGGCACTGGCCACGGCTACCGGCGGGATACCGCCGCCAGCGGCGGGGGCCGTGCCGGAGATGAAGTATTCGCCCAGGCTCGCGTAGTCCGAGTAACCCGTGGCGGGGTCGCCCTTGCCCGTACCGTCCACAAGCAGATAGTAGGTGCCTTGGGGCAGGCTGCTGAGGGCGATGCTGGCGGACAGGCTGTCGGCGGGGTTTGCACTGGCCAGCAGGTTGCCATCTGCGTCGTACAGGCCGGCGTTGATGTCCAGGTTGGGCCCCTGGGTGCCTGGCGTGAGGTTGAGGACCAGGTTGCCAGCTCCCATGGTGAAGCGGAAGACGTCCAGGTCCGTGCGGGCGCCGATGAGACCACTGGCCAACAGGCTTTGCATGCCGCCGGATTCCGTCGCGTCCATGAGGGTGGACTGGTCAAGGTTGTCGCCATGGTCATCCGCCATCAGGGGCACCCCCCGGGTCTGCATCACGGACAGGTCGTCCTGGGCCTGGGTGGCGTAGGCGTACTCCCCCCTGCTCCACTGGGTGAGCTCCTTGTAGTAGCCCACCCCCATGATGGGCGCCCAGCCAGTGGCGCCGCTGCCGTGTCCGCCGTAGTAGCCCTGGGAGGTGCTGCCGTCGTTGAAGCCGTCGTGGCTCAGGCCCAGGTTGTGGCCGGCCTCGTGGGAGATGGCTTCGGCCACGTATTTCTCGTTGCCGCTGCCCAGGCGGTTGTAGAACACCCAGGCCGGCTTGTAGTACTCGGTGGTGTCGTCAAAGGCGCTGACATAGGCGATACCGCCGCAGTTGCAGGGGCTGGCCGTCAGGCTGGTCCAGTCCTGGGTGATCAGCACCCGGGTTCCGAAAGTTTCATCACTGGTACTGAGGCGGGTCAGGGCTTCGGCGGCAGGCTCCTCGGTCGTCACATCCACGTCGAAGGGGGCGTAATCCTCCGCCACCCGTTGCCAGATGTACTGGATGCGCTGCAGTTCCGTGCTGCTGAAGGCCGCGGGGTTGCCGTCCAAGTCAAAGGCCTGGGCGTTGATGGCGGAGATGGACCAGCTGCTGTTCCAGGCTGAGCCCGTCACAGTGCCGCCATCGAAGTCCAGATGGATCACGCGCTTGGCGCCCGGTCGGCTGTGGAGCTGGAAGGTCTGCTCCAGGGGCGCGGGCACGCTGCCGCTGATATTGGCGGTGGCAGCGACTTCACCGGTGGCCTCGGGCGGGGGCTCGAAGCCGTCGATGAAGACCAGGCGGCCCTCCCGGTCCAGCCAGGCGTGCCGGTCATGGCGCAGCATGCGCGCAAAGCGCTCGGAGCTCATGCCATACCATGTCGCGATCTCCGGCAAACGTTCGCCCAGGGCCCTGATGGCGCTTTCGCCCCGTTCCTTCTTGGCCAGCTTGAGGCCGGGGAAGGGTTTTTTCGGTGCATGGCTGCCTGATTGGGACAGGGCCTGCTCGCTGGCCGGCAGTAGGCAAGTGCCCACGACAAAGGCCAGCATGGTCACGAATGAACGTGGTGGCCCGGCCAGTTGTGGGACACTTTCAGTGCTCAAGCGGCCGGTGCCACCGAGCCCATGGTTCTGGGGCTTGCGTGGACCCCCGGCTTTTTCGCCCTTGGGTGCTGTTTTGCTATACATGCTCTGCTCCTTTCATCCGCAAGCCTGGTGGCCTGCTGAAAACTTGATGAATCGGAGGGCAGATGCGGAGGATCCGCAGACGCTGGAGGCAACCTGGCAACCGTGGCGCGGGTGTGCGCTGTAGGCCCATGGCTTTGCGTCCCCGGCTTTCACCGGGTTTGCCCTTGGCTCCGCCTTGACCCGGGTGGGTCCTGGAAGAAACCACCGACGAAAACGCCGGCAGCGAATTAATACCTCAGAAACGGGACGATGAAAACCCCGGCCGACGAACGGTCGCTCCCCTCGCGCGGGGTCAGCCTACGCCCCGCCGTTACCCGACACGTTCAACCGGTCCTTCCACACCAGCAGGCCCTGGGCGTTGAGTTGCACGTCGTTGGCCAGCAGTACCCGGCACACGTCATCTTCCAGCGCGCAGCCATGGGCGCGCAGGCGTCGCAGTAGGCTTTGATACAGCTCCGCCTCCAGGCCGGCCTGACGCGCCTGGCCCTGTCCTTCCACCGCCAGGGTCAGTTCGCACCATTCGTCGATGAGCTCGTGCAGCACGGGCGCCAGGGCTTCCAGATTGGTGACGCGGCCGAAATGTGTCAGATAGGCCGCCGCCGGCTCCAGGGCCAGGATACGGTCGATGGAGGCATGCAGGGCCATGGGGTCGAACTGCACCGGCGTGGTGGTGGGAAAGATGAAGGGGCGGGTTTCCCCTTCTCCGCCCACGTCGCTCCCCACGTCGAACTCCCGGTAGGAGATGCCGAAGGTGTCGCCAGTGAACACGCTTTCGCTGCGCTCGTCGTGGATGCAGAAATGGTGGCGGGCGTGGCCGGGTGTATCCAGGAAGGTGAGCACCCGGCCCTGGAAATCCAGGCGATGGTTGTCCGGGGCCTCCACGACCCGTTCCGCGGGCACCGGCAGGATGTCGCCGTAGAGCCGCCGGAACGCCTCCTCGCCATAGACCGCCATGGAGCCGGTCACCAGCCTGGTGGGGTCGATGAGATGGCGCGCGCCGCTGGGGTGGACGATCAACCGCGCCCGGGGGCAGGCCTGGATCAGGGCGCCGGCGGCGCCGGCATGGTCCAGGTGCACGTGGGTGGCGATGACGTAGTCCACGTCGCCGGGGGTGAGGCCCATGGCCGCAAGCTCCGCCAGCACGCCTGGCACCGAATGGTTGGTGCCCGTGTCGACGAGGACCACGTGGCCCTGCTCGACGATGAGATGGATGGCCGCCAGGCCGGGGCGCAGGTAGTCGGCATCCAGGGTGATGATGCCGTAGGCGTGATGCATGGGTGGAATCATGATGTTCAGCGTGGCTGTTCAGGGGTTGGAAGTTTCGATCCGGTACCCAGCCCCGTCGCCCAGGGCAAGGACCTCCTTCAAGACCGGCATGCAGGTGTTGAGCGTAGCCGCCAGGGTCCAGGGCGGGTTGATGACGAACATGCCGGAACCGTGCATGCCAAAGCCCTCCTTGCCGGGCCGCTGGACTTCGAGGCTGACGTCCAGCCATTCGACCCGCAAGGCATGGAGCCGTTCCGGCAGGCGCCGGGCCTCGGGCCTTTGCAGCAGGGGGTACCACAGGGCATAGGTGCCGGTGGCGAAGCGCTTCAGGCTGTCCCTCAGGGCCTCCACCACCCGGCCGTAGTCCCGTTTGTCCTCGTAGGAGGGGTCCATCAGCACCAGGGCGCGGCGGGGCGGCGGCGGCAGCAGGGCCTTCAGGCCGGCGAAGCCGTCCCCCCGGGTCACCATCACCTGGCGTCCCGCGTCCTGGAAGGTCTTGCCCAGCAGGTCCACGTCCGTGGGATGCAGCTCGAACAGGCGCAGGCGGTCTTCCGGCCGCATCAGCTTCCAGGCTAGCCAGGGTGAACCGGGGTAGAAATTGAGCCGCCCCTCCGGGTTCATGCCCCGCACCACGTCCACATAATCTGCCAGTTCCGGCGGGAGGTCCGTGCGCTGCCACAGCCGGCCGATGCCCGCCGACCACTCTGCGTTCTGGGCCGCGTAGCCAGCGTCCAGGCCGTAGGCCCCGGCCCCGGCATGGGTGTCGACGACCCAGAACGGCTTGTCCTTCCTGGCCAGGTGGCGCATCAGGCAGAGCAGCACGAAGTGCTTGAGCACGTCCGCGTGGTTGCCGGCATGGAAGGCGTGGCGATAGCTGAGCATGGTGGTGGGCAGGTCCTTGTGCGCGTCACCCCGGCGCAAGCCGGGGCCCTGGGTGCGTTCGCCTGTATTCCGGCTTGCGCCGGAATGACTGGTTCGAATGTCGCCATTGTAGGGGCTTGACATCAATTCCATATTTCCATGAACATAGAAATATGAAAATTAAATCCGCCGACCTGCACTCTGCCGTGCGTGCCCTCGCCGCACTGGCCCAGGAAACCCGCCTGGCCGCCTACCGTGTCCTCGTCCGTGCCGGCGAGCAGGGCCTGCCCGCCGGGGAGATCGCCACCGAGCTGGGCGTGCCCCCCGCCACCCTGTCCTTCCACCTGAAGGAACTGGCCCACGCCGGTCTGGTGACCAGCCGCAACGAAGGGCGTTTCGTCATCTACGCGGCGGACTATGCCGTCATGACCGGCCTCATCGGCTTTTTGAGTGAGGAATGCTGCGCCGGCCGGCCGGAGCTATGCCTGCCCGCGACGGCGAACAAGAAAACCTGCGCCACCTGTTAACCCAACCACCAGGAAATCCCATGAGCGAAAAGACCGTACTCATCCTCTGCACCGGCAACTCCTGCCGCTCCCAGATGGCCGAAGTGCTGGTGAACCACGATCTGGCTGGCCGCGTGCGGGCCCTGTCCGCCGGCACCAAACCCCAGCCCAAGGTGGCTGACGGCGCCATCGCCGCCCTGAACGAGGCAGGCCTGAATACCGAGGGCCTGTACCCCAAGGACGTGGACGCGGTCATGAACCAGGACATCGATCTGGTCGTTACCGTGTGCGACAACGCCAAGGAGACCTGCCCGGTCTTCCCCCGCCCCGTACCCAGCATCCATCTGCCTTTCCATGACCCCCACGGAGAGCCCCTGGAAAGCTTCCTCACCGTGCGGGACGACATCCGCGCCCGGCTTATTCCGGCCGTACTGGAAAAGCTGGGGCTCTGAGTTCACCCCTTATCCGCCTGATTCGCCCCCAAGGAGGCTGCCATGTCTGATGCACCCATGAATGTGCTGTTCCTATGCACCGGTAATTCCGCCCGCTCCATCCTGGCGGAGGCCCTGCTCAACAACCTGGCCGCGAGCCGGGGACGATTCCGGGCCTTCAGCGCCGGCAGCCATCCCGCCGGCGCGGTGAATCCTTTCGCCATCGAGCTGCTGCAAAAGAATCATCTACCCACCGAAGGACTGCGCAGCAAGGACTGGGCGGAATTCGCCAAGTCCGACGCCAATCCGGACGCCCCCGAACTGCACTTCGTCTTCACCGTGTGCGACAAGGCGGCGGGGGAGATGTGTCCGGTGTGGCCCGGCCAGCCCATGACCGCCCACTGGGGCGTGCCCGACCCGGCTGCCGTGGAAGGCAGCGACGAGGACAAGCGCCGCGCCTTCTTTCAGGCCTTCAACCAGCTGCAGAACCGCATCAGCCTGTTCGCCAACCTGCCCTTCGATAAACTGGACCGCATGAAGCTGCAACAGGCCCTGAGCCAGATCGGGCGGACATGAGCCTCGCCCGCAAACTCACCGCAGAGGCCCTGGGCACGGCCTTCCTGCTGGCGGTGGTGATCGGCTCCGGCATCATGGGCGATCGCCTGGCGGAAGGGAATACGGCCATCGCCCTGCTGGGCAACACCCTGGCCACCGGCGCGGGCCTGGTGGTGCTGATCCTCACCTTCGGCCCCATCTCCGGCGCCCACTTCAACCCGGCGGTGACCCTGGCGGATGCCTGGCAGGGGGGGCTGCCCTGGCGGGAGGTGCCGCCCTACCTCGTCGCCCAGGTGCTGGGCGCCTTCGCCGGCGTGGCGGCGGCCCACCTGATGTTCCAGGAACCCCTGTTCTTCGCCTCCCAGCACGCCCGCACCGGTCCCAGCCAGTGGTTCAGCGAGTTCGTCGCCACCTTCGGCCTCCTGGCCATCATCTGGGGCTGCGTGCGCCAGCGGCCGGCGGTGACCCCCTTTGCCGTGGGCCTGTACATCACCGCCGCCTACTGGTTCACCTCGTCCACGTCCTTCGCCAACCCGGCGGTGACCCTGGCCCGGGCGGCCTCGGACACCTTCGCCGGAATCCGCCCGGCGGATGCCCCGGCCTTCATCGTCGCCCAGTTGCTGGGGGCCTTCGCCGCCACGGCCCTGTTCCTCTGGTTGATTCCCACCTTGCCTAAGCAGGCGGAAAACGTCATCTTGCCTCACTCCGACACACCCTGAGGCAACACCATGTTCAAGCACCTGCTGGCCGCCCTGGCGACCCTGAGCCTGGTTTTTACCGGCCCCTACAGCCAGGCCGCCGAATTCCAACCCAAAGCTGTAAAGGTGGTGGACAACGTCCACGCCATCATCGGTCCCCTGGGACAGCGCCACCTGGACAACGACGGCCTCAACGCCAACTACGGCTTCATCGTCACGCCCCAGGGCGTCATCCTCATCGACTCCGGCGCCAGCAAGCTGGGGGCGCAGAAGCTGGAAGCGGCCATCGCCAAAGTCACCGACAAACCCGTGCTCTGGGTGATCAACACCGGCAGCCAGGACCATCGCTGGCTGGGTAACGACCACTTCGCCGCCCGGGGGGCCCAGATCATTGCCCTGAAACGTACCGCCGCAACCCAGGCGGATTTCGGCGCCCAACACATGGGCGTAATGAAGAGCTTCCTGGGGCCACGCCTGGACGGCACCCGGCCCCTGCCCGCCACCACCCTCCATGATGGCGACGAGGTGACCCTGGAACTGGGGGGTGAAACCCTGGCGCTGCGCTACACCGACGCCCACTTCAGCGGCGATGCCTGGGTGTGGCTGCCCAG
This sequence comes from Thiobacillus sp., assembly GCA_024235835.1. NCBI lineage: Bacteria > Pseudomonadati > Pseudomonadota > Betaproteobacteria > Nitrosomonadales > Thiobacillaceae > Thiobacillus > Thiobacillus sp. Next base: position 690,682 of record JACKLQ010000002.1, read on the forward strand.
GCGCAACGTGGTGTTCACCGGCGACCTGGTGTTCGTGGACCGGCTGCTGGGGGTATTGCCCTGGTCCAGTGTGAAGAAGAGCCAGCAGGCCTTCCACGCCCTGGAGGCCCTGAACCCGAAGCACATCGTGCCCGGCCACGGTGGCGTGTGCGACCTGGAGAAAGCCAAACGGGAATCCGGCGACTACGAGGACTTCCTGGCCAACGTCATCGGCCAGGCCGCCCGGGACATGGAACCCCTGGACGCCACCCTGGACAAGCACATGGACCTGCTCCAGTTCCGTCTCCTGCAGAACTATGACGGCCTGCATCGAGGCAACATGAGCCGGGCCTTCGTGGAGTTCGAGGCGCAATGAGGCACCAGTTCGTCATGCCCGCGCAGGCGGGCATCCCGGGCATCACTGGCATGCGGTTGCTTCTGGGTTCCCGCCAGCGCGGGAGCTACGTGCCTGTAAGCACTATGACCTGATGTTCGACGCCCTCGCCACCCTCCTGGTCTTCGACCTGGCCGGCCTTTCCCCCGCCTCCCCCGCCGGGGCGGCGCTGCATTTCTTCGTCATGGACGTGGTGAAGATCCTGGTGCTGCTCACCACGGTGATCTACCTCATGGGCTGGCTGCGGGCCCTGCTGACGCCGGAGCGGGTGCGGGCCATGATGAAAGGCCGCTCGGGGCCCGGTGCACGCCTCATGGCCGTGGGCCTGGGTGCGGTGACGCCCTTCTGCTCCTGCTCCTCCATCCCCCTGTTCATCGGCTTCGTGGAGGCGGGCATCCCCCTGGGGGTGACCCTGTCCTTCCTCATCGCCAGCCCCATGGTGAACCAGGTGGCGGTGGTGGTGCTGGCCGGGGTCATCGGCTGGCAGATGACCCTCATCTACGTGCTCACCGGCCTGACCATCGCCTTCCTGGGCGGCTACGTATTGCAGGCCTTCAAACTGGAACGCTGGGTGGAAAGCTACGTCTGGCAGATCCGCATGGGAGAAGCGCAAGTGTCTGCCCCGGAGACCTCCCTCAAGGCCCGCCACGACTATGCCTGGAACGAGGTGCGCCAGATCGTGGGCCGCATCTGGAAATACGTGCTGATCGGCGTGGGCATCGGCGCCGTGATCCACGGCTACGTGCCGGCGGATTTCGTCGCCCGCATCGCCGGCGATGGCTCGGTGCTGTCGGTGATCGTCGCGGTGCTGGCGGGCGTGCCCATGTATTCCGACGCCGTGGGCATCATCCCCGTGGCCGAGGCCCTGCTGGGCAAGGGGGTGCCCCTGGGCACCGTCCTGGCCTTCATGATGGCGGTCATCGCCTTGTCCTTGCCGGAGATGCTGATCCTGCGCAAGGTGGCCCAGTGGCCCCTGCTTGGCATCTTCGCCGGCTATCTCGCCGTCTCATTCGTGCTGGTCGGTGTTCTGTTCAACAGCTTAAGCACGGCCCCCGATTCTCTGCTTCGCGTCGACTCGCCCCCCGTGGGGGCCAAGGAACACTCGGGGCGGCCCTTCGTGTCCCTTGAAAGGAGCGTCTTCTGATGAGTGCCGAACTCCACCCTTCCATCGTCGCCCTGGTGGCCCTGGCCGCCAACATCGCCGCCAACCACCCCAGGCAGGGCCTGTGCCAGGTGGACAAGCTCAAGGGCTATGGCGTGGCCAGGGAGCAGATCGACGCGGTCATCGAGATCGCCCGGCACATCCGGGACGAGGCGGCGCAACAGCTGGACGCCCGGTTCGACGAGGCCTATGCCGAATGCATGGCCCCGGCCAAACCCGCCATCAAACCCGACCCCTTCGCCAACATCGCCGTGAAGGAAACCGGCGGCGCCTGCTGCACACCCACGGCCTCGGGCCAGTCCTGTTGCTGACGGCTGAGCCGTCGTCCTCGCGCAGGCGGGGATGACATTTGATTTCCCGGCTGCCACGGAATAACCCTCCACCACCAAGGAGCCTGTATTGAACCCCACCATCCAGGACGAAATCCGCCAGCAGGTGCGCGCCGCCTACGGCGCCGTGGCCCGGGCGGACAGCCCTTGCTGTGGCCCCGCCACCGGCTGCTGCACCCCCTCCGACCAGTCCGTGGCCGACCTGCTTTCCAAGGACATCGGCTACAGCGCCGAAGAGACCGCCGCCGTGCCGGAAGGTGCCAACCTGGGCCTGGGCTGCGGCAATCCCCAGGCCATCGCCGCCCTGAAGCCCGGCGAGACCGTGCTGGACCTGGGCAGCGGCGCCGGCTTCGACTGTTTCCTGGCCGCACGCAAGGTAGGTGAGACAGGGCGCATCATCGGAGTGGACATGACCCCGGACATGGTCAGCAAGGCCCGGGCCAACGCGGTGAAGGGGGGCTACGCCCACGTGGAATTCCGTCTGGGCGAGATCGAGCACCTGCCCGTGGCCGACGCAAGCGTGGACGTCATCATCAGCAACTGTGTCATCAACCTGTCGCCGGACAAGGCCCAGGTGTTCCGGGACGCCTTCCGGGTGCTGAAGCCCGGCGGAAGGTTGGCCATTTCCGATATCGTGCTCACCGCCCCCCTGCCGCCGGACATGCGGGCCGAGGTGGCCCTGCACACCGCCTGCGTGGCGGGGGCGGCGGACGTGCCCAGCCTGGAAGCCCTGCTGGCTGCCGCCGGCTTCAGGGAAATCCGCATCGCCCCCAAGGACGCCAGCCGGGAATACATCCAGCACTGGGCCCCGGGACGGGGCGTGGAAAACTACATCGCCTCGGCCAGCATCGAGGCCGTCAAACCTTGATGAGGTGCACGAGCCTTACCCTCTCCCCCAGCCCCTCCCCCGCTTGCGGGGTAGGGGTGCGCGGCGGCGCGGGAAAGGGTGGTCATTCACAACCACACGTGCCCTATCCACTGGAGGAGCCATGAAGCAAATCAAAGTCCTGGGCAGCGGCTGCCGCAATTGCGAAGTCACCGCCAGGCTCATCGAGGAAATCGCCGCCGCCAAGGGGGTCGCCGTCCAACTGGAAAAGGTCACCGACATGGCCGCCATCCTGGGTTACGGGGTGATGAGCACCCCCGGGGTGGTCATCGACGGCCAGGTGGTCCACTCCGGCGGCGTGCCGGATCGAAAGAAGATCGAGAGCTGGCTGTAAAAGGGCCTTCACGCTGGTCCCGCCCCGGCGGGGCTCTGCCGGAGCCGGAGTTTGCCGGATCGGCGCGTGGATCAGCCGCGCAACTCGGCCCGGGCCGCCGCGATGACGCGCAAGGCCGAGCGCAGCAACAGGATCACCAGCGCCAAGGCTACCAGCAGATCTGGCCAGGCCGCCCCGGTCAGGGCCACGCCTGCGGCGGCGACGAATACCGAGGCATTGGCGGCGATGTCGTTGCGGGAACATTCCCACACCGAACTCATGTTCACATCCTCGTGCCGGTGCCGCCACAGCAGCCAGAAACACAGGCTGTTGGCTGCCAGACCCAGCAGGCTGAAAAGACCCATCACTTCGAAAACCGGCACGGTGGGCACCATCAGGCGATGGCCGATCTGGCCTGCCACCACCAGTGCCGCCAGCAGGATCAGCCCGCCCTTGAACAGGGCCACTCGGGCCTTGGTGGAGGCACCCCGCGACACGGCGTACAAGCTCAGGCCGTATGTCAGGGCATCCCCCAGGTTGTCCAGGCTATCCGCCAGCAGAGCGGTGGAATCACCATACAGGGCAGCGGCGGCAATCACCAGGAACATCACCCCGTTGATAGCCAGGACGGTGCGCAGCGTGGCCCGCTGCCGGCCTTGCTGGGCGGCGGTGGCGCAATGGTTTTCACAGGCGCAGGTCATTCGGGCTTTCGTCGTGGGTGGCCGGGTTGAGTGTATCCCCTGCCGACTGCCAGCGGACCGCAGTTAGAAAAGGCAGCTCGAGCAGGCCTGAGACATGGATCGGCTGGTCCCGATTACCACGACCTGGGGTTGAACGAGTGGCCGCCGACGTCCGGGCGGTGCTGCGGGCGGGCGCGCAACAAGCCGCTCGCACACTGGGGGACGGCTCCCCATCACTCTTCCAGCAGGTCTTTGATGCGGGCCACCACCGCCGGCTCGTCCCACTCGATGGAGCCGATAAGGCCCATGCGCACCCGGCCCTGCTTGTCCACCACATAGCTGGTGGGGAACACGAAGGCCTGCCAGGGCTTCAGGCTCACGCCCTCCTCGTCCATGAGGATGGGGAAGTTGACGGGGGTTTGCGCGAGGAAAACGCGGACGGCTTCGGCGCTGTCGCCGGCGTTCACGCCCAGGATGGAGAAGGGTTGGCCCTGCATGAGCTGGTTCAGCCGGTTCATGGAGGGCATTTCCTTGCGGCAGGGGGGACACCAGGTGGCCCAGAAGTTCACCAGCACCACCTTGCCTCGCAACTGGACCAGGTCCAGGTCGGCTCCCGCCACCGAAGGGAGGGCCAGCGCCGCGGCCTGTCTGGGCTGCAGGTCCTTCAACCCGGAGGCGCTGGCAGGGCCGAGCAGGCCCAGGAACAGAAGGATGGCCAGCCATGATTTCATGGGGTCTCTTCTCCCAGGAGATTCCGGATCGCCTGCCATACCGTGTCACCCAGCCGTTCGCTGGCGGCAATTTCCATCTCGGTGGCGTCGGTGCGGCGGTAGAAGCCGTCCCGCATGCCGGGCAGCACGGTGAGCATGACCCGGCTGCCGGCGGCCTCCAGGCGTTCCTTGAGCCGCTCCCGCCACCAGTAGCCGGCGGAGGACTTGGGCACCAGCACGGCCAGCTTCTGGCGGGTGGAGTCCACCACGGCGGCGTAATCCGGCTCCCTGCCCGCCTCCAGGCCGCGATACAGCAGGGGGAAGAGCAGCACCGAACCGGCGGCCGGCACTCCCAGGCGGTCCCGGGCGTCCCGGGCGGCCCGCAAGGCAAGATCGGCGGTGTGGCCTGAGGCCAGCAACAGCAGGGGACGGTCCGGATGGCGTTGGTGGATGGCCGCCAGCCAGTCTCCCAGGTCCCGGTCCGGGACTTTTTCCATGCTGCCCGGCAACTGGGGTAGGAAATAGGGGGCCAGCCAGTCCGTGAGCCAGACTTCCAGGCCCCTTGTCGCCAGGTTGGCGGCAGCCTTCCGTTCAGCCTCCACGTTGCCGTACTGGCCGGTGAGCCATAACAGGATGGGGCCGTGGGTAGCGGGAAAACGATGGCTGGCCACTTCCAGGCCCGAGGGCAGGGGAATGGCCGTTTCCTGTTCCGCCCGGGCGGAACAGCTCAACAGGGCAAAGGCGAGAAAAGGCAACAGGCATCGCGGCATGGAGGGCGTTATACGGCGCCCCGGGCCTGGCGGCAACCGCACAAACCTACCTGCCCGCCCGGACTGAGGGGGAGGCCGCGAAGCACAAGGTACTTCAGGTCTTCAGTGGATGTGCATGCCTGCGCACAGCACCTGGGGATTGGTGGCGCCGTTGACCGCCATGGTTTCCAGGTTCTGCAACACCAGCATGCTTGCGGCCTCCATCTTTCCCAGCTCAAGCTGGCCGGCGTCATACTCGCCGGCATGGTAGTGGCGGATGGCCTGAACGCCGTGGGCGTGGACAGCCATGTGGGGGGATTCCACCTCTGCGTAACCAGGCAACCGGGAGAAGCAACTGCGGCCGTCCCCCTCGTAGTACCACTTGCCCAGGCGGCAGGCGGTATGGCTGGCGAAGTCGGATTCCTGCTTGTCGGAGATGCCGAGAAAGACCTTGTAGACCTCCATCTTGTAGACCAGATGGTCCACCTTGGCCGTCTCGACGAAGCTGCGCAGGGCACTGGCGGCAATGGTGTGCACCATGTCGCTGGAGGAATTCATCAGGGCCTGCATGCCTTGGTGGGCCCGGACGCTGTTTTCGCTGATGGCATTCGTATGGCCTGGGTCCACGAGGACCTGGGCGCGAACGTCGTCGGCTTCTTCCTGAACCGTGCGCACCAGCAGGGATATTTCATCCGTGGCCCGGCGGGTGCGTTCCGCCAGCTTCCTCACCTCGTCGGCCACCACGGCGAAGCCTCGTCCGTACTCCCCGGCCCGGGCCGCTTCGATGGCCGCGTTCAGGGCCAGCAGGTTGGTCTGGTCAGCGATGTCGTGGATCAGTTGCACGATGCCGCCGATCTCGCCGGTGCGGCCATGGAGCTGGGTGACGGCATTGGCGGTATGGTTGAGCCGATCCACAAAGCCGCCCAGGCTGCCGGCCATCTGGCGGATGACATCCAGGTTTGACCCCACGTCGTGGGAGGCAGAACCCACCTGTTCCGTCTCGTGTTTCATGGTCAGGGCCAGGGCCGCCAGGGAGGTTTGGGACTCCTTGATGGAATTGCTGAAGACACCGATGTGCCTGGCCACAGCCTCAAGAATCTGGATGCGCGAGGCCAGGGTGGCGGTTTCAACATCCTTGTCCTGCACCGACCTCATGGCGCTCTCGAGCTGGGAGCGAAGGGATGCGTTCTCGTTCTCCAGTTCCCGGGTACGTTCCTGCAAGGCATTCTTGTTGTTTTTCCGGCCGAAAATCATGCTTTTCTCCCCAAGATCCAAGGCTCGACCAATTATCGGCTGCTCCGGAAGGAAATTTAGCCCCGCAGGATTAAGGGGCTGTTACGTTCCGGAGGCACCCGGTCCTGGGCTAGGCGGCATTACCGGGGAGATTCAGGGTGCTTATGGTGCCGCGCATGCGCCAGACCATGTAAAGCCCCGGCACCGCCGCCAGCACGGAAAACAGGAAAAAGGCGGGCCAGCCCACGGACTCCGACAGCACGCCGGAGAGGGGGCTCACGTAGATGCGGCCCACCGCGGACAGGGCGGATAGCAGGGCATAGTGGGTGGCGGTGTACTTCAGGTTGCACAGGCCCATGAGCAGGGCCACGAAGGCCGCGGTGCCCATGCCGCTGGCCACGTTCTCGAAGGCGATGGCGGCCATGAGCAGGCCGTCGATCTCGGAAGCCGTGCCCAGGGCCACGAAGCCCAGGTCGAAGGGGGGCAGGGTGAAGCTGCCCCAGGCCCCCTTGCCCAGCACCGCCAGGGCGTAGAAGCCGAAGTTGGACAACAACTGGAGAAGGCCGAAGCCCAGCAGGGCCTTGTACAGCGACATGCGCAGCATGAGGGCGCCGGCCAGCAGGGCGCCGAAGATGGTGAGCCAGATGCCGATGATCTTGTTGACGATGCCCACCTCCGCCTGGGTGAAGGCCATGCCCTTGATGAGGAAGGGCGTGGTGAGCACCCCGGCGAAGGCGTCCCCCAGCTTGTACAGCACGATGAGCAGCAGGAAGGCCCAGGCACCGGGTTGGGCGAAGAAGTTGGCCAGGGAGCGGTTCAGGGTCTCGAACCTGGCGGCCTTGGCCGCGTTCCAGCCCAGGGGTAGGGCCAGGGCGATGCCGGCCAGCACGAACAGCAGCTGGATCCACTTGTTGGGGTCGTCGGGGCTGAGGCCCAGGCCCATGAGGCCCCAGCGGGCGGCAAAGGCCCCGGCCAGCACCCCCGCCAGCATGGCCAGGAAACCCAGGAGTTCCCGCACCGGGTCCGAATCCAGGGGCTTGGCGGCACCGGTGGCCCGGGGCAGGGTGAGCAGCGAAATGACCGCCGAAGCCACGAAGATGCCAGCCATGACCCGGTACACCGCGCCCCAGCTGCCCCACTGCTCCGCCCAGATGAGGGCGATGCCGCCGGACAGGATCATGGCGACCCGGTAGCCGAAAACCGACATGGAGGCCCCCAGGCCCCGCTCCTTGGGTTCCAGCACGTCGGTGCGGTAGGCGTCGATGACCACGTCCTGGGAGGCGGACAGGAAGGCCACCCCCACCGCCGCCGCCGCGAACATCATGGGCGCGGCGCTGGGGCTGATGCCCGACATCCACCACAGCATGCCCGCCAGGGCCAGCTGGGTCAGCACCAGCCAGCCCCGCCGCCGCCCCAGCCAGGGCGGCTCGAAACGGTCCATGAGAGGCGCCCAGAGGAACTTGAAGGTGTAGGGAACACCCACCAGGCCCAGGAAGCCGATGGTGGCGATGTCCACTCCGTCCACGGTGAGCCAGGCCTGCATCGCCTGGCCAGTCAGGGCCAGGGGCAGGCCCGAGGCGAAGCCCAGGAAGAGGACCGCCGCCAGGCGGTGGATGGACTGAATGGACTGCGTCATCAAAGTTTTATTGACCTATTGGGTAAAAAGTTGCTACTTTTCAATCACCTAGCCGCCGCGTTCCGAATCGTCACCGTAGGGTGGGCTTGGCTGGAGCTCTCCAGTCTAGGACGCGGCGGCGCCCCTCCCCTCTCGATCCCCCTCATTTGAAGTCCCAGATATCGTCGATCTTGGCGGCGAGCATCTTGCGCCATCGGTCCGCGTCCTTGCGGTCATCCTGCCGATAGGACCGGGCGATGGCCCCGGCGGCCATATCCGCGAGCTGGATCAGATTGTCCCGATGGGATTCGGCGAATTTCACGCTGGCGATCTTACCGGCCTGGCATTGCTGACGCAGGTACCGTTCCAACTCACGCTTGAACTCCCGGTCCCCGCTGCCGTCGATCTTGACCCGGGCACCCTGCAACAGATCGTTGTCGTGCTTGAGCAGCATCTGGACAAAGTAGTTGTAGAAGCGCTTCTTGTTCTCCCGCAGGCTGTCGCTGTAGATGCGCGCCTTCTCCACCACCAAGGCACGTACCCTGAAATCCATGGGTGATACAGCCTGAAAAAATCCATCCCGGACGTTGGAATGGCATTTGTTGAACTTGAACTCCGGTTTCACTCGAAACCGTTCCCGCGCCTCGGCAATGACAGCACTGGCCCGCTCCGCCTCCTTGAAATCCCGGAAGACCACCATGGCCACCACGAAGTAAGGCGTGGAGCCCCGGGCAATCTTGAAGCCGGCGTCGCCGGACTCGTCGATGAGCACCAGCACGGGCTAGGTCACCTTCTTGCGGCCACGTCCCTTGGTCGACACCTTGGGCAACAGGGAAGTCAACGACTGGTAGCGCTGGAACAGGAAGGCCACCCGCTCCGCCTCGCTGGCGAAGGACTTCTTCCCATAAGCCGCGTCCACCGCCCGGTCCAGGGCCTGGTGAGCCTTGAGCAGGGCCGGCGGCATGGCGAGGGGGTCGTAGAGGTCCGCCAGGGTGGCGCCGGGAAACTGGGCGCGGGCCTCCAGCACGGCCTGGGCGGCGGCCTCGATGGCGGCCCGCTGCTTGTCAGTGGGCTCTGGCCAGGGGAAGTTGTTGTAGACGATGCCGGCGGAGTAGCGGTAGCGGCTTTCCAGGCGGCCGCAGACGGCGCGCACCCAGGCCATATGCAGGGCGGATTGCAACACGCCGAAGTGGAAGAGGGTGGCGTGTGGTATCGCAAAGTTTGCATTGCCACAAATTACTTCTGACGGCATGTAGCCTAGGGGAATGTAGTGACGGTTCTCTGATGTGTGCGCCGGGACAAGAAGATAATCATCAATTGGCTGGCGTAATTCTCCAAATACCGCTGGAAATTGTGCTTTCTCACGTGTTGGCGCTTTGCTGCTCGCAGCCCTCATTGCACGCACACGTTCAACACGGGCTAGCACATGAGGCAATTTACGTAGCACATCAGGCGGACAATCCACTAACCACAGGCAATACCTGGGCAAGCCATAAAGGAACTCATCCGCGTTCATGAATGGCCGGACCCAAGGCGCCGCCGATGGCTCGGAGTCGAGCAATTCACAGCGATCTTCCTCGCTCAGTAGTAAATGGCCACCATCCGCGGGCTTGCTGCCATACAGCATTGGAGGTACGGCCCACATTGGCTTGCTTATGCTGCCCAGCACCACATCTGGAGCATCCACCAGATAAGGGTTGATGTTGGAAGCCTTCACGGCATGAGGCTCGGACTGGGGCGTGCCGTAGTCGAACAGCCATTTCTCAGCCACGTCCCCCAGACCGAAACCGATGATGACGCAATGCACTGCGGCCCTGCCCCGTGCCTCGCTGTTCCACTGGAAGGTGCGGTGGGCGAAGTGGATTTTCACGCCCCGGGCGAACAGGTCCGGCCACAACACCCCGGCCTGCTCCCCCTGGGTGATGGAGCTGGTGGAGACGAAGGCGGCGCGGATGCCCTCTCCCCCAACCCCTCCCCCGCTTACGGGGGAGGGGTAAACACATCCCATGTATTCCGCCGCCTTGCGGTACCAGCAGGCCACATAGTCCAGGAGTCCGGCACCTTTCGTACCCTGAAATACCGCCGTTAGCTCGCTCTTTTGCTGCTCGGTTTGATGCTGCTTGCCAATGAAAGGCGGATTCCCCAGCAGATAGTCCAACCGCTCCGCCTGCACCACGTCGTTCCAGTCCAGGGCCAGCGCGTTGCCGTGAACGATGTGGGGCGCGTGGGTGAGGGGCAGGCGCACGTAATAGGCGCCGAATTCCTCCGACACCCGCATGTTCATCTGGTGATCTGTGAGCCACAGGGCCACCTCGGCGATGCGGGCGGGCCATTCCTCGATCTCGATGCCGTGGAACTGGTCCACGTTGATGTTCACCAACTGGAAGATATCCAGGTGCATCTGGCCACTGTCCCTTACATGGCGCAGCACCTCCAGTTCCAACAGGCGCAGCTCGCGATAGGCGATGACCAGGAAGTTGCCGCAGCCGCAGGCCGGGTCCAGGAAGCGCAAGGCAGCCAGCTTCTTGAGGAACTCGAACAGCCGGTTCTTGTTGCCCTTCACCTTGTGGAACTCGGCCCACAGTCCGTCCAGGAAGAGGGGCCTGATGAGGCGCAGGATGTGGTTTTCGCTGGTGTAGTGGGCGCCGATGGCCCGCCGGGCCTTGGCGTCCATGATGCTTTGGAACAGGCTGCCGAACACGGCGGGGGAGATGCGGCTCCAGTCCAGGGCGCAGCAGTCCAGCAGGGTCTCCCGCATGGCCCGGTCGAAGGCGGCAATGGGCAGGGCCTCGCTGAACAGCTGGCCGTTGACGTAGGGGAAGGCGGCCAGTTCCTCGTCCAGGGTCTTGTGGCGCTTGTCCAAGGACGTGTCCAGCACCTGCCAGAGCTGGGCCAGGTGCATGCCAAGATCCGCGCCGTCCTCGGCGGTACGGCCTTCGATGTAGTCCTGGAACTGCCGGCGGCGATCGAAGATGGCGGTGTCTTCCGCGAACAGGCAGAACAGTACCCGTACCAGAAAGACCTCCAGGGCATGCCCCTCGTAACCGCAGGCCTTGAGCTGGTCGTGCAGCCGCCCCAGGTGCTCGGCGGCCTTGGCGTTGACCGGGTCCTCGGGCTTGGCGGGCTTGTGCTGGTAGCCGGCGATGAAGCCGAACAGGTGGATGCGTTTGGGGAACTGCTTGAGCTCAAACTCTTCCCTGGTGCCGGCTTCCAGGTCGTAGAGACGGATGCGGGCGAAGTCGGAGACGATGACGTATTTGGGCAGGTCCCGTTCCTTCAGGCCGGGGAAGTAGTCCAGCGCCTGGGTATAGGCCTTGTCCAGGTCCTTTCCCCGGGACTTGTGCTCCACCAGCAGTACGCCTTTCCAGAACAGGTCGATGAAACCCTGCCTGTCGCCCAGCTTCCTGACGGGTTCCTCGAAGGCGGCGACGCGCTTGCTGGAAATGCCGAAGACGTCGAAGAAGTCGATCCAGAAGGGCTTGGCCTGGGCATTCTCGGATGCGGCCTCGGCCCATTCCCGGGAGAAGGCCAGGGCGCGGCTGCGTATCTCGTTCCAGGAAAGGGGCATGCCCCGTCACCTCCTTATTATTTTGCGTGGCCGATTCTACTTCTCGGGCAGGAGCGCTCCGCCGCGGATATGCAGGTCCCGCTGGGGAAATGGAATGGTGATGCCCGCGGCCTTGAAGGCCCGCCAGATGGCCACGTTCACGTCGGAGCGCACATTGGCCAGGCCCGACTCCGGATCCTGGATCCAGACCCGCAGTTCCAGTTCGATGCCGTTGTCGCCGAAATTCATCAAGCGGGCGGCGGGGGCGGGGTCGTCCAGCACCCGGGGGTTGGCCCTGGCCGCCCCCAGCAGCAGGGCCATGGCCTGCTCCGGGTCGTCGTCGTAACTGATGGAGACGGGAATCTTCAGGCGCACGTTGCGATCCGTGTAGCTCCAGTTGATGACCTCGGTGGTGATGAGGGTCTCGTTGGGGATCAGGCGCTCCACCCCGTCCCGGTCCCGCACGACGATATAGCGGGCATGCAGTTCCTGCACCCAGCCGAAGGTGTTGTCGATGGTGATGACATCGCCGGGGCGGATGGAGCGGTCGAAGAGGACGATGAAGCCGCTGATGAAGTTGCTGGCGATGCTCTTCAGGCCGAAGCCCAGGCCCACGCCCACCGCTCCGCCCAACACCGCCAGGGCGGTGAGGTCGATGCCCACGGCGTTGAGGGCCATCAGGAAGGCCGCCACCAGGAGCAGGAACCTGCTGAGCTTGACCAGGGCCACCTGCATGCTGGCGTTGATGTACTGGGCCTGGCTCACCCGGTTCTCGATGAGTCGGGCCAGCCACAGGGCCAGGATCCACAGCACCACCAGGGAAAGAATCAGCTTGCCGGTCTCCAGCAGGGACACGCGGGTCTGCCCCATCTGCATGGCCACCCCGTCCAGGGCCTGCAGCACGGCGGGCAGCCATCCCAGCAGGTGCAGGGCCACCAAGATCCATACCGACGTGGCGATCAGGTTCTCCCAGGCCTTCACCGCCGGGCCTGGCCTGAAGGTCTTGCGCAGGAAAAAGACGACGATGCGTATGGTGGCCAGGGAGGTGAGCAGGGGCACGGCCAGGTTGAGCAGGTCCACCGGGTAGCCCCGGTGGTTCAGCAGGGCCCTGCCCGCGAACACGCCCAGCAGCATGCTGATGGGAAAGAGAACCCGTTGCAGGGTCTTGAGGGCCAGGCTGCGCATGGCGAACTCGGCGTTCTGCTCCGTGCGCACTGCCAGGCCCTGGCCCAGGGTCCGATGCACCAGCAGGGCGCCCGCGGCGGCCAGGACCAGGACGCCCACCTCCCACCAGAACAAGGGGTGCTGGATCAGGGCCTGCCAACTGGACAGCGTGGCCAGGAGGTTATCGGAGAGGGCGGGATCCATGGCGGAGGGGCAGAGTCGTTTCCCGGAACATACCGGAAACACCGGCCATGGGGCTAGGATCCTGACGGGTTCGGGCGCACCTGCGGCCGAGGTACCACAGGCTCCTGGGGAGCGCCTTCAAGCTTCAATCGTCATCGTCGCCACCGCCAAGTTCTTGGCGTTCGCCGGCCTGCCCGCAGGCAGCCACGTTGTCATCGCAGGGGATGGTGAAGTCGTGCAGCACGGTGAAGGTTCCCAGCCCGGCCAGCATCAGAGCGGCCACGAGCAGGGCGGGCTTTACGGGCCTGGCGTCGTCGGCCTGGCCATCCTTGTAGCCCGTCACCATGGCCCGGGGCAGGTTCTCGCCATGGCGCAGGCTGCCCAGGGCGACGCCCATCAGATGCAGGGCCACCAGGGCCAGCATGGCGTTGGCGCAAAACTCGTGGGCTTCCTCCAGCAGGTCCTTCCAGCTGCCCTGCACGAGGCCGGCCAGGGGGTCATGCCCCGGGTCCGCGCCCAGGAGGGCCATGCCGCTCAAGGCCGTGGCCAGGCCCAGGAAGAGCAGGGCATGGATGGCCAGAGCCCCGGCGGGATTGTGGCCTACATGCCGCGTGCCACCGCCCGCGGCCAGATCCTTCAGGTAGTTCAGCGCGGAGGCGGGGTTGGGCGGGAAGGTGCTGAAGCGGCTGAAGTGACCGCCCAGGAATCCCCAGGCCAGGCGGAACAATACCAGTCCGCCCGCGAGGTAACCGAAGTAGCTGTGCCAGCCCAGCCATCCCTCGGCATCGCCCAGGAGGTAGGCGGCCAGGAAGGCGATGGCGAACAACCAGTGAAAAAGACGGGTGGGCAGGTCCCAGACCAGCAGGCGCGTCATGGTATTCCTCACGAAGGTGGGTTGTGGGAACAGAGGCTGACGCGCCCCCCTTAACGCCGGCTTAACGGGCCTGTTGGCGTTCGACCGTGCCCGGGTCCGGCAGTCCGCACTCCAGCGCGGGGGGGAATCGCACCAGGAACGACGTGCCGTAACCGCCCACGCCCTCCGCAACCTCCACTCGCGCGCCCAGATGACCCGCGGCCTCCCGCACGATGGCCAGTCCCAGGCCGCTACCTGGCTGCGTGCTGCCCGAAATACGGAAGAAGCGCTGGAATATCTTGTCCCGCATTTCACGGGGAACGCCGGGGCCATCGTCTTCGACACGCAACCACGGCTCATTGCCCTCGCTACCGACGCTTACGGTGACATGGCCGCCAGGGGGGGTATAGCGCACGGCGTTGTCCACCAGGTTGTCCACAAGGTCTGCCAAGGCGGACTCCTGGCCACGCACCGTGACCCCCGTGGGTGAGCCCTCGTAACCGAGGTCGACGCCCTTGGCCAGCGCCTCCGGCACCCACCGGGCGGCGCTGTCACGGGCCAGGCGTGCGAGATCAAGGCGTTCGATCCTTTCTTCAAGCCCGACATCGGGGGCATTGCGTGCCAGGGCCAGCAACTGGTTGACCAGGCGCGCGCACCGCTTGGCTCCCAGGCAGATGCCCTCCAGCGCCTCGCGCACCGTCGGGGGCGCCTGTTCCCTTTTGGCCAGTTCCGCCTGGGACACGAGGCCGGCAAAAGGGGTGCGCAACTGGTGGGCGGCGTTGGCCACGAACTGGCGCTGACTGTCCATGGCCGCCTTCAATCGTTCCATGAGATGGTTGATCTCCCGGATGAAAGGCCTGATCTCTCCCGGCGCCTGGGATTCGTCCAGGGGGCTCAAGTCGTCCCGGCGGCGCGAAGCCACCTGTCGCCGAAGGCGTTCCAGGGGCTCGAAACCGTGATTGAGGCCGATCCAGACCGCAAAGCCCGCGATGAGGATGAAGATGAACTGGGGGATGACGATGTTGGCCAGGATGCTGCGACCCAGGACAAGGCGATCCTTGATGGGCTCGGCCATGACCAGGACGTAATTGTTGCCGGGAGTGCGCCGGGTGGTCTGGAAATGCAGGGTGAGCAGGCGAACCTTTTCGCCGCTGACCGATGTGTTGCGCAGCCAAGGGCCTTTTTGTGCGAAGTCCCGTGGGCGGGGGCGCGGCAGCGTGGCATTGCCCAGCAATGGTTTGTGGTCCGCATCGAACAGGGTGAAGGACAGGTGCTCGGCGCCGTCCGGCAACAATTCGGCCGCCTCCGGAACGACCTGTTCCGGGCTAAGGTCGAAGCGGCTCGCGATCAGTCGTGCCCGTTCCGTAAGGAGCAGGTCATAGGGCTGGTTGGATAGTTTCAGGGCGGCTATGTAGCCGATCACGGCGGAGAACAGCAGCAGGAGATAAAGCGGCGTGAACAGCCAGTTCACGAGATGGTGGCGCAGGGAGAGAATGTCCTCCTCCTCCATGGCCGCCTTGGGCCGCGCTGGCCTCAGCGCGGCCGTCCCTCCGGCCTCCTGGTGGGGAGGGGGGCGGCCTGCATCCTGGCCGCTCATGCCATTCACGCCTTGTCCATCATGTAGCCGAGCCCGCGCACCGTGCGGATGTCGACCCCTCCGGGCTGCAACTTCTTGCGCAAGCGGTGCACGTAGACCTCGATGGCATTGTGGCTCACCTCCTCGCCGAAGGTGCAGAGGCTCTCCACGAGTTGTTCCTTGCTGACCACCTTGCCCTGCCGGAAGACCAGGGTCTCCAGTACCGCCAGTTCCCGGGCGGAGAGTTCCACCGGCTCGCCGGCCAGCGACGCGCGCCGGGCCACGCTGTCGAATTCCAGGTTGCCGCAGCAAAGCGTGATGGCCGCGCCCTGGCCGCGACGCAGCAGGGCTCGCACCCGCGCCTCCAGTTCCGCCAGGGAAAATGGCTTGGTGAGGTAGTCATCCGCCCCCAGGTCCAGTCCGCGCACCCGGTCCTCCACAGAATCCCTGGCGGTGAGGATGATGACGGGCAGGGTTCTCTTGTCCGCCCGCACCTGGCGCAGCACCATGAGGCCATCCATGCGCGGCAGGTTGATATCCAGGATGGCCAGGTCATGGCAGCCATCCAGGAGCATGGCCAGGGCCTGCTCGCCGTCGGACACGTGGTCGCTGACATAACCGGCGCCGGTCATGGCACGGACCAGGCTGTTGGCGAGGATTTCGTCGTCTTCAACGATGAGGATGCGCATGTAACGAGGGGGTTTTCAGGGTGTAAAAACCATGGTTCCTGGCACGAGCAGCGGCAATTATGCTGGAAACCGACCTGCAGCATGCCATCCCTGATGTCTCCGCCAGCGCTGTGCCACCCTCCTGCTTCTGGTGGGGAAAGGATCCGGGCCCCGGGAAGTGGTGCCGCCTCTTCCCATGGGCTCGAGCCTTTATTGCCCGTCAGGGATGTTCCCTGCCGGGCGGGGCCTCACTTCTTTTTGCCGAAATTCATGTGCGCGTGCCGGCTGAGGATGAAGTCGAAGATGATCTTCATCCAGATCGTCGATCCGGCGATGGCCGACCAGGTGGCGTAGGCCATGGACCCGGTGACGATGCCCAGGATCACGAACACGATGATGCCGGCGCCGATGAGGTTGATGGCCGCCGAGAAGGGGGCGAACTTGGCCGGGTTCGCCGGAGGCACGCCGTGTTTCAGGGCGACGAAGGAATAGTCGCGCCTGAACAGGATGCGCCAGGCGTTTCGCGTCCAGAAAAAGGTGATGGGGAACAGAGCCAGGAAAAGGATCCATGTCATGGCAACCTGGACATCAAAAACCATGGATAACTCCAAAGAAAAAGCCCCGCCAGTTTAACCCGGCGGGGCTGTAGGCGACGCCCGGCATGGCCGGGCTGTCGCGTTCTAGGGCTTAGTGGGCGTGAGAACCATCCACGGCCTTGGAACCGCGGGGGATGCGCACGGCTTCCACCATGTGCTGGATGTGCTCCGGCGGTTCCTTGGTCATCTTGTCCACCAGGAAGGCCACGCCGAAGTTCACCAGGGCACCGATGGCGCCGATTGCTTCCGGGGTGATGCCGAAGAAGGAGTTCTTGCCACCGATGAGGTCCAGGTACTCCGTGCCCTTGATGAAGAAGATGCCCTTGTGCGCGAACACGTAGAACAGGGTCACGCCCAGGCCAGCGATCATGCCGGCCATGGCGCCTTCCTTGTTCATCTTCTTGGAGAAGATGCCCATCATGATGGCCGGGAACAGGGACGAGGCCGCGATACCGAAGGCCAGGGCCACGGTACCCGCCGCGAAGCCGGGCGGGTTCAGGCCCAGGTAGCCGGCCACCACGATGGAGCAGGCCATGGCGATTCGGCCGGCCATCAGTTCGCCCTTGTCGCTGATGTTGGGCGCGAAGATGCCCTTCACCAGGTCGTGGGAGATGGCGGCGGAGATGGCCATCAGCAGGCCGGCGGCGGTGGACAGGGCGGCGGCCAGGCCACCGGCGGCCACCAGGGCGATCACCCAGTTGGGCAGCAGGGCGATTTCCGGGTTGGCCAGCACGATGATGTCGTTGTTCACCGTCAGCTCGTTGCCCTTCCAGCCGGCAGCCTCGGCCTTGGCCAGGAAGGCCTCGTCCTTGGACTTCTCGTTGTAGTACTGGATGCGGCCGTCGCCGTTCTTGTCCTCGAACTTCAGCAGGCCGGTGACTTCCCAGCGCTTCATCCAGTCCGGACGCGCCTCATACTGGATGTTGGCATCCGCGGAGAACACGTCCACGTCAGACTTCATGACGGCGGGGGTGATGGTGGCATGCAGGTTCATGCGGGCCATGGCGGCCACGGCGGGAGCGGTGGTGTACAGGATGGCGATGAACACCAGGGCCCAGCCGGCGGAGGCGCGGGCGGCGGCCACGTTGGGCACCGTGAAGAAGCGCATGATCACGTGGGGCAGGCCCGCGGTACCGATCATGAGCGACATGGTGTACACGAACATGTTGAGCATGCTGTTTTCCGGCAGGGACGTGGTGTACTTGCCGAAGCCCAGGTCATTCACCACCTGGTTCAGGGTGTCCAGCAGGGACTTGTCGGTGCCGGACATGTCGGAACCCAGGCCCAGCTGGGGGATCGGGTTGCCGGTGAGGGCCAGGGAGATGAAGATGGCCGGGATCACGTAGGCGAAGATCAGCACGATGTACTGGGCCACCTGGGTGTAGGTGATGCCCTTCATGCCGCCGAACACCGCGTAGGTGAACACGATGGCCATGCCCACGTAGATGCCGGTTTCCTTGTCCACGCCCAGGAAGCGGGAGAAGGCCACGCCCACGCCGGTCATCTGGCCGATGATGTAGGTGATGGAGGCCACCAGCAGGCAGATCACGGCCACGGTCGCGGCGGACTTCGAGTAGAAGCGGTCGCCGATGAACTGGGGTACGGTGAACTTGCCGAACTTGCGCAGGTAGGGGGCCAGCAGGCAGGCCAGCAGCACGTAGCCGCCGGTCCAGCCCATGAGGAACAGGCCGCCGCCATAACCCATGTAGGCGATGAGGCCGGCCATGGAGATGAAGGACGCGGCGGACATCCAGTCGGCCGCCGTGGCCATGCCGTTCAGCACGGGAGGCACGCCGCCGCCGGCCGCGTAGTACTCGCTGGTGGAACCGGCCCGGGCCCAGATGGCGATGCCGATGTAGAGGGCGAAGGTGACGCCGACGACCAGGTAAATTGTGGTTTGCAGATCCATGTGGTCGCTCCTTAGTCTTCGTGGACGTCGAACTTGCGGTCGATCTGGCCCATCTTCCTGGCGTACCAGAAGATCAGACCGACGAAGATGTACATCGAGCCTTGGTGGGCAAACCAGAAGCCCAGCGGGTAACCACCCAGGGAGATGTTGTTGAGCGGTTCAGCGAACAGGATGCCCAGACCGAACGAGCAGATGAACCAGATCGCCAATACCTTGGTGATCAGTCCCAGCGTCGCCTTCCAGTAGGCGTTGGAATCGTAATTCCCGGGATTTGCCATGGCGTGTCTCCTTGCCTTATGTAGCAATACATTCGATTTCGGCACCGTGCCAAAGCCCGGGCCCCTATTACCCCCCCTTATGGGGCAGGCATCTTAGGGCGGAAGGCTGACAGCAACCTTACAGCCGGGAAGTCGCCAGCAGCAGTCCCCCCGGTGGCGCGCGGGGCGCGGGCGTGCCCCTGGGGAAGTTAGGCTCTTATACTCACGCCACCGAAGGAGACGGTATGCAGTTGACGGAAAAACACCACGAGTACTGGCGTCGCAACCTGAAGTTGACCGGAACGCTACTGGCCATCTGGTTTGCCGTGACTTTTCTGGTGGTCTGGTTCGCCAGGGACCTGGCCCACATCATCTTCCTTGGCTTCCCCCTGCCATTCTGGGTGGGTGCCCAGGGGGCGCTGATCGTCTACCTGATACTCGTTCGGCACTACGCCCTGAGCATGAACGAGTTGGACGAGGAATACGGAGTCGCCGAGGAAGGGCGCTGATGCCCCACACCTTCGTCTACCGCCTGAAGAAGTACTACAGCTTCTATACCGGCGGCTTCGTCATGTTCGTGCTGGCCCTGGCGGTGGCGGAATACATGGGCATGCCGGACCAGTGGATCGGCTGGACCTTCATGGCCACCACGGTGGCCCTCTACGCGGGCATCGGCATCATGAGCCGCACCGCCGACGTGACCGAATACTACGTGGCCGGACGCAGAGTCCCGGCCATCTACAACGGCATGGCCACGGGTGCGGACTGGATGAGCGCCGCATCCTTCATCGGCCTGGCGGGCACCCTCTACGCCAAGGGTTACGACGGCCTGGCCTTCGTCATGGGCTGGACCGGCGGCTATGTGCTGGTGGCCCTGCTGCTGGCCCCCTACCTGCGCAAGTTCGGCCAGTTCACCATCCCCGACTACATGGGGGCCCGCTACGGCGGCCATGCCGCCCGGGGCCTCGCGGTGGTGGGCACCGTCCTGGCCTCCTTCACCTACGTCACGGCCCAGATCTACGGGGTGGGAATCATCACCAGCCGTTTCCTGGGCATCACCTTCGAGATAGGCGTATTCGTTGGCCTGGCCGGCCTGTTGCTCTGCTCTTTCCTGGGCGGCATGCGGGCGGTGACCTGGACCCAGGTGGCCCAATACATCATTCTCATCATCGCCTACCTCGTGCCCGTGGTGTTCATGTCCTACCAGATCACCAGCGTGCCTGTCCCTCAGCTGGCCTACGGGGCCGTGCTGGAAAAGGTGACGGAACGGGAGAACGACATCAAGGCCGACCCGGCCCAGTTGGCCGCGCGGGAGGCCTTCAAGCAAAAGGCCGAAGCCCTCGGGGAACGCATTGCCTCCCTGGAGGCGAAAGGCGCCGACGGTGATGAAGTGGCGAAGCTCGAGCAAGAGCGAGCCGCCGCCGAGGACAGGTCAAAGCCCATCACCCATCACGGCGAGCCCTTCCCGGGCGATACCGAGGAGGAACGCAACACCGCCCGGCTGAACTTCATCGCCCTTACCTTCTGCCTCATGGTGGGGACCGCCTCCCTGCCCCATGTGCTGATGCGCTATTACACAACGCCTTCGGTACGGGAGGCACGGGAATCGGTGTTCTGGTCCCTGTTCTTCATCTTCCTGCTCTACTTCACCGCGCCGGCCTATGCGGTGTTCGCCAAGTACGAGGTCTATACCAACCTCATCGGCAGCAGCATCATCGAACTTCCAGGCTGGGTGGCATCCTGGTCCAAGCTGGGCCTGGTGAGCGTGGAGGACATCAACGGCGACGGCATCCTCCAGCTGGCCGAGCTGGCCCTGAACCCGGACGTGATCGTGCTTGCAACACCGGAGATCGCGGGACTGCCTTATGTAGTGGCCGGGCTGGTGGCGGCGGGAGGGCTGGCGGCCGCCCTTTCCACCGCCGATGGCCTGCTGTTGACCATCACCAACGCCCTTTCCCATGACGTCTATTACCAGATGGTCAACCGCCAGGCCTCCGCCAACAGGCGGCTGGCTGTCTCGAAGGGCCTGCTGCTGCTGGTGGCACTGGTCGCGGCCTACGTCGCCTCTCTCAAGCCCGCCACCATCCTTTCCATGGTGGCCTGGGCCTTCTCCATCGCCGCGGCCTGCTTCTTTCCCGCTCTGGTGCTCGGGATATTCTGGAAGCGCACCACCAAGCAGGGGGCCATCGCGGGCATGGTGGTGGGGATGGGCCTGACGTTGTTCTACCTGGTGGGCGTGAAGTTCCTGGGCATGCCCAAGTGGTTTGGCATCAGCGACGTTTCTGCAGGTATCTTCGGTATTCCGGCGGGCTTCCTCACGACGTTGGTGGTAAGCCTGCTCACGCCCGAACCAGACCAGGCGACCCAGGATCTGGTGGAGAGCGTGCGCTATCCCCGACTCAGGGACTGACCGCCTGGCCAACATGGAAGCATTTGCCCTGTTCCAGGTCTTGCAGATGGTTCTCCGGCTCCTGGCCTACACCTTCATCGGCAAGGGCCTGCTGGCCTTGATCGCGGGTCCTGCCTACCGGGATAACGTGGTCTGGCGTTTCTTCGAAACCATTACCCGGCCGTTTTGGCGCCTTACCCGCTGGCTGGCGCCCCGCTTCATCGCTGACCGGTTCATCTCTCCCCTGGCCGTGGCGTTACTGCTTCTTTCCAATCTGGGTCTCTACATGCTGTTCCATTCCCAGGGCTGGCTCGGGGCGCGGGGGAACGGCGCCGCGTAAAGTAGAATGCCGGCCTGACCTGGATGGAACAGACATGAGCCCACTGAGAAACGACACCTTCCTGCGCGCCCTGCTGCGCCAGCCCACGGACTACACCCCCACCTGGCTCATGCGCCAGGCGGGCCGCTACCTGCCCGAGTACTGCGCCACCCGGGCCCGGGCCGGCAGCTTCATGAACCTGTGCATGAGCCCCTCCCTGGCCACGGAAGTCACCCTCCAGCCCCTGGCACGCTACGACCTGGACGCGGCCATCCTGTTCTCCGACATCCTCACCATCCCCGACGCCATGGGCCTGGGCCTGTCCTTCACCCAGGGCGAGGGACCCCGCTTCGAGCGCCCCCTGCGGGAGGAATGGGAGATCCGCGACCTGGCCGCGCCGGACCCCCACGACAAGCTGCGCTACGTCATTGATGCCGTTTCCGAGATCCGTCGCGCCCTGGACGGCTCCGTACCCCTCATCGGCTTTTCCGGCAGCCCCTTCACCCTGGCCTGTTACATGGTGGAGGGTCAGGGCAGCGACACCTACGCCACGGTGAAGAAGATGCTCTACAGCCGGCCGGACCTGTTCCACCACATCCTCCAGGTGACCACCAGGGCGGTGACCGACTACCTGAACGCCCAGATCGAGGCGGGCGCCCAGGCGGTAATGGTGTTCGACTCCTGGGGCGGCATGCTGTCCCAGGCGGCCTATCTGGAATTCTCCCTGCCTTACATGGCCGAGATCATGGCGGGCCTGACCCGGGAGCGGGACGGCCGCGTGGTGCCCCGCATCGTCTTCACCAAGGGCGGCGGGCTGTGGCTGGAACGGATCGCCGCCTGCGGCGCCGACGCCGTGGGCCTGGACTGGACCATCGAGATCGGCGACGCCCGCAAGCGGGTGGGCGACAAGGTGGCGCTGCAGGGCAACATGGACCCCACCATTCTCATGGCCACCCCCGAGGCCGTGGCCGCCGAGGCCAGGCGTATCCTGGCCAGCTACGGCCAGGGTTCGGGACACGTTTTCAACCTGGGCCACGGCATTTCCCAGTTCACGCCGCCTGAGAGCGTGGCGGTGCTGGTGGACACGGTGCGGGAAGAGAGCAGGCAGTACCACGGCACCTGAGGGCTTTGGCATGTTCGCACGCCTGTTCGCCGCCTTGTTCGGTACCCGAACGGGACGAACCGCAACCGTCGAGGCACCGCAAGTCCAGTCCCGGGAGACCCGGCCAGCGCCTTCCTTCCTGCGCCGGGAGGCCCTGCTGGACCGGCGCCAGCAGGTGGCCGCCTACATCTTCTCCGTGGAAAGGCCGCAGCGCCATTGGAGCGCCGCGTCGGAGAAATTCTTCGACGCCAGCCTGATTGCCCAATTCCGCGATGGACGCATGCAGCCGGTGCTGGGCAAGCGCCTGGCCTTCCTGCCCCTGGGGCCGGGGGGGCTGGAGCACCCGGACCTGTCCCGACTGCCCAGGGAAAACCTGGTCATCGTCTTCGCGCCCCCCGCCGACGCGGTTCTGGACCGGGAGACGGTGCTGGCCGGCCTGAAGCGCTTGGTCGATATGGGCCTGACCCTGGCCTGTGGCCAGGACCTGGAACGGCGGGGAATGGCCGAGGCCCTGGCCTGGTCCCGTTACATTGTCCTGGACGGCCTGGCCGGTGCCGACCCAACGCTACTTCTGGACCGGGTGCACCACCTGACGAAAGCCTATCCGGAGGCCCACCTGGTGGCCCGGCAGGTCGATTCCCAGGAACTTTATGAGGCTTGCCGGCAGATGGGCATGGCCCTCTTCCAGGGGGACTTCGTCACCCATCGCCCGGCCCAGCCCGGCAAGAACCTGTCCCCGTATCGCATGGTGGTGGTGGAACTCCTCAACGGCGTGCGGCGCCAGGCGGACTTCGACGAACTGGCCGGCATCGCCTGGTACGACCCGGCTTTGGCCTACCGCCTGCTGCACTTCGTCAACTCCGCCGCCTTCGGCCTGCGTGAGAAGGTGGACAACGTGAAGCGGGCCATGACCTACGTGGGGCGGGACGAACTGTATCGCTGGCTCACCCTGCTGCTGTTCAGCCTGGGCAAGGAGACCCATCCCCTGGACGAGGCCCTGCGGGAAAACGCCCTGGTGAGGGCCCGCCTGGCGGAACAGTTGGCCCAGGGGCGCCTGTCCGCCAAGGCCTGCGACGAGGTGTTCGTGGTGGGCATCCTGTCCGTGATGGACGCCCTGTTCGAGATGCCCATGGCCGATATCCTGGCCCAACTGACCCTGCCCGAGGCCATGGGCCAGGCCCTGCTGCGCCGGGAAGGCCCCTACGCCTCCTACCTGCGCCTGGCCATTGCCTGCGAGGAAAGCGACCGGGACACCATCGATGCCCTGGCGGCCGCCTGCGACCATGATGCCCTCCAGGTGAACCAGCGTCACATCGAGGCCCTGGCGTGGGCCCTTGGTGTCAGCGAGGCCCTGGAGGAATCCAGCCTTGCCCATTGAGCCGGCCTGCCTGACCGGGCCACGGATTTTTGACCTTGGTCAATTTGCGGTATATAAGAAGGCCAAAAACGGCCTCAACAGGCCATCACACAGGAGACATCATGAGCACCATCGCCCTTTGCAGGCCATTCCCCTAGTACTCCCCCGCGCCAGTTAGCCAGATAGGACTCTCCCCAGGGAGGGGGCGAGTTTTCGCGACATAACCGGGCAGGCCGACAAGCCTGTTTGGCCGGCCCGGGCCAAAGGGGGGTGGACATGAAAGCGATCATTCAGGAACTGTTATGTGCCGCCGGCATGCACCAGCATGTGTTCGTGGGCAAGGATGGGGAAGATCGGATCTACCGCTGCCAGTGCGGACACCGGAAGGTGGAGATCTACTCGCTGCAGGTCGACCGCATCGGCTGGCAGAAGAAACGCAGTGGGGGCAGGGGAAAATCCGCCGTCCCCATTGGCGGGGGCTAGAAACCGGCGCCCGCCGGTTCAGGCCAGGCCGATGACGAAGCGGTGTTTGCCTGAGGCGGTACGGGGAATCTCGTCCAGGTAGCGCACGTCCAGGACCATGGCAGGGTCCACCTCCCGCCTCAGGTTTTCCATCATGCTCGCCACCGTGCCGGCCTCCAGCCTGTGCGGACACACCACGTTCAGTACCATGCGTTCCGGGGCCGCCTGCACCCACTGGTATTGCCGTATCTGGGTCAGGCCGTAGAGCTGGCGGTTGAACCAGGCGGGATGGACCCGCTTGCCGGAGGGCGTGCGGATCAGGTCGTTGCGGCGGCACATCCCCATCTCCATGAGGGGGAAAGGGGAGCCGCAGTCGCAGGCCTCTTCCAGCAGCCGGCCGGCGTCCCCCAGGTCGTAGCGGATAAAGGGCATGATCCGGTTGGTGAGGGAGGTGACGAGCAATCGGTCCTCCCCTTCCATGGGCACGGACTCCAGCAGCACCAGGTCGGCCATGACATGCATGCGGCCGTGTCGGCATTCCCAGGCGATGTTGGGCACCTCCCGGCAGCCGTACTGGTTGAACACCTTGCAGCCGTAGGCCTGCTCCATGAGTGGTCGCTGACTGTCGTCCAGCATCTCGGCGGTGGAATACACCCCTATCAGGCTGTCCGGCATGACCATTTTCCGGTCCAGGACGAAGTGGGCCAGTTCCGCCAGGGCGGAGGCGTAGCCGTAGATCAGGGCAGGGCGCCAGCGCCGGATGCGGGTGGCCCAGGCATGGAGCCCGGCCTCGGTGTATTCCACGGCGGCGATGGTCTGTTCCCCGCCGATGGCGTCAGCGAGGCGCCGGCCGAACACTCCGTCCCGGCCAGTGTCCTGGCGGGCTCCCCACAGGTACAGCACCTTCTGGCCCGGCCGCCAGCCGGACATCATGAATCCCCGCATCATGCCGGCGCGCATGAGTTCGTGCTTGGCTTCGTCGTACCAGAAGGCCAGGGGCTGGCCGGTGGAGCCGCCGGTATGGCCCAGCTTGACCTGGGTAGGATCGGCATTCCGGGCCAGCAAACGGTCCAGGTTTGCGCGCACGTCCCCCTTGCTGAGGAGGGGCAGGCTTTCCGGCTTGCCGTCCCAACCGGTGAGGTCGCCATCGCGTTGCGCGTAGAAGGCGGTGTGGGCAGTGGCGAAACGTGCCATCCCGATGAAATCGCGCCGTTGCTTTTCCAACAGGGCAGGCCGGCTCAGGGCCTGATTTTGCAGCAGGGCATCCAACTGGGCGTAGCGCCCGGGATGGCGGCGCCGGAGCAGCCAGTGGCGCAGGGCGGGGATCATGGGCCGCCGGTTTGCCGCAGCCGATCCAGGGCCTGGTCCCATGTGCGCCGGTGGTCGTGCAAGCCGGTGATGGCGGCCACCTGGCGGACGCGCCAGCTCTCCCGGTTGCCTGGCGCGTCGATGCGGGCATAGCAGGGGGAGTCCGGCCCGAAGTTGTGCCGGAGGTTGGCGGCAAAGGCCCGGAAATGGGCTACGCTCTCCTCCAGTCCCGTGGCCTGGTTCCACCAGTGGGAGGGATCGCTAAGCAAGGATTCCAGATCCTCCAGCCGCGCCAGGATGGTTTCCTGCTTGGCCAGGTAGCGCTGGCGCATTTCCTTGCCCATGGCTTCCAGGATGTCCGCCACCTCGCGTCCGGGAAGAGGCTTCTTCGGGTAGCCCAGGGCCGTGAGGCGTTCCATGGCGAAGAGCATGACGTCACCGTGGAACTGGCGCTCGAACTCGCCGCACAGGTCCACGAGGCGGTCTTCCTCCACCACGCCGGGGCGGAATTCCGACTGGCCCGTGGCCTCCAGGGTGCGCCGGTGCAACATGGGCACATTGGCGGAGACGAAGCCGCCTTTCAGTTCCGACTTCAGCAGGCGGCCCATGGTGGGGCCGGACATGCGCAGGCGCAGGGGGGCGTAGGGGATGAACCATTCCAGGGCCTCCGGGCGGAACACATAGTTGCCGGTGTAGACGGTGCGGGCCGGGGCCACGCCGCATTGGGCGCCATCATGGCGGTAGTAGGTGATGCGGGTGGGATGCTCGCCGTGGAAGAAGCTGTTCAGGCGGCGGGCGAAGTCGGAAAAGCAGGCGGCGTTGTCGGGATCCCCCGGCAGGGTGCAGCGGTAGCGGTAGGCCTCGCCCCCGGACCGGAAGCCGAACAGGTCCGCCATGTCATGGTAGGCCGCCTCGCCGGAGCCCCGGGTGCTGGCCACGCTGGGTGGGTAGGGGCGTCCGGGTTCGGTGTGGGCCATCTCCGCGAGGAAGCAGATGACGTCCTCCAGGAAGTTGGCGGCCATGACGGCCGGGGAGACGGGCGGGTCCCCCACAACCTTGCCGGTGAGCACCTGGACCTGGGGGTGGGAGAAAATTCCGTCCAACTGGTGCAGGAAGCTCACCGCCGCCACGTTGGCGTCTCCTGCCGCCGTGGCCACCTTGACCTGGAAGGCCTGGTCCGTGTCGATGGTGTAGAACAACAGGGGGCCCCCCAGGGCCTCGCTTTCCGCCGCCCGCATCTCGGCCAGCTTCAGGAAGGCGATGTTGCGCATCATGGCCTGGCCCTTGTGGCTGAAGCCGGGCCGGGCGTGCTCGCCGACGATGGGCGCCAGGTCCAGGTCCTTCAGCCGGTCCAGCAGGTCCATCTGCTCCGCAGGGCCGAAGTAATGCATCCGCAGGCCTTGGGCCTCGAATTCCCCGGCGATGGCGCGGTTCTCCGCCAGCACGGCCGCCTCGGCGGAATCGTCCGCCAGCAGCACGGAAACCTTGCGCCAGCGCCCCTGCGCCATGCCGCCGTAGCCGTAGGCCCGGCACAGCGCCAGCAGGCTGGCCAGGCAGGTGCGCAGGTGCTGGGGACTGTCCGCCACGGGAATGACGATGACGAAGCCGTGGCGCCGATCCTCGCCCCGGGACTGGATCAGGGTCTCCAGCCGGCGCCAGGCGGCCTGGTAGGAGGGCAACAGCTTATCGTTGAAGCCGCCTTCCCAAAGGGCGGCCTCGAAACGGGCGATGGCCTGCCGCTGGGCGGCGATCTGCTCGTCGAGATCAGCGAGACCGCAACTAACGGGCTGATAAGTAGCTGGGGAACGCATGCTTGTCCAACAGGATTTCGATGAGGTTGAGGCCACCGGTCAGGTCGGCCCGGGCAAACAGCTCATCCAGGTCGGTCTCGGTCTCGATGCGATGGTGCTGGATGCCGAAACTTGCGGCCAGCAATTTGAAATCCGGGTTCACGAAGTCGCAGTCGATGTAGCGCTCGCCGTAGAGCTGGAACTGGTTCTTGCGGATGAGGCTCATGCTGCCGTTGTTGATGACCACGGTGTTCAGGGGGATGCCGTAGTTCACGGCGGTCATGAGTTCCATGCCGCACATCTGGAAGCCCCCGTCCCCCAGGATGGCGAAGGCCGGGGCATCCCGGAAGAAGAGCTTGGCACCGATGGCCGCCGGCAGGGCGTGGCCCAGGGAGGAGATGCCGGAGTTGGGGAAGTAGTGGTTGGTGTGGGAGACGTCCAGGAAGCTCTGGGCGAAGACGATGTTGTCGTCGAAGATCAGGGCGTCTTCCGGGAAGCGCCGGGCCAGGCCCTGGAAGAAAGCCTCCATGAGGCGGAATTTGGCCCGCAGGGCGGACCTGGAATCGTTGGGGTTGGCCAGGCCATGGCGGTGGCCGGCCAGCCGGTCCAGGTTCTTGGGGGGGCAGGGCTCCGCCTCCAGCAGGTCCAGCAGGTCCCCCACCACCTCCCGGATGTCGCCCTGGACGGCCACGTCCGGGTTGAAAACCTTGCCCAGCTGGGCGGCGTCCCGGTCCACCTGGGCCAGACGCTTGCCCTCCAGAAGCCGGGCATCCCACAGGTAGCTGGTGCGCTCGTTGA
The DNA here is from genome assembly GCA_024235835.1 of Thiobacillus sp. Classification (NCBI taxonomy): domain Bacteria; kingdom Pseudomonadati; phylum Pseudomonadota; class Betaproteobacteria; order Nitrosomonadales; family Thiobacillaceae; genus Thiobacillus; species Thiobacillus sp. The sequence continues at coordinate 719,010 of JACKLQ010000002.1, forward strand.
AGCCGGCCCCCAGGAAGAGCACCAGGTCCGCCTGGTCCGTGATGTAGCGGTAGGCATCGCCGTTGGAGGTAACCCCCAGGCAGCCCAGGGACAGCTCCGAGCCTTCCGCCACCACGCCCTTGCCCTTGAGGCTGGTGGCCACGGGGATGTTCAGGGCCTCCGCCAGTCGGGTCACCTCGCCCCGGGCCCCGGCCCGAATGCAGCCGTAGCCGGCGACGATGACGGGGTAGCTGGCCTCCCGCACCAGTTGCGCCAGGGCAGGCAAGGGACCGGCCAGGGCCGGGGCAGGTGCGTGGGCATGGGGTATGTGCACCTGCTCCAACACCCGGGTATCCACCATCTCCTTCTGCAGGTTGAAGGGGATGGACAGGAGCACCGGCCCAGGATTCGGCCCCAGCAGGGCCCGGGTGGCCTGGTTCAGTACCTGGCCCAGGTAGTCGGTGCGCTCGATGAGCTTGCGGTAGCGGGTGATGCCGGCGAACAGGGCGCATTGGTCGATGGCGCCGCCCTCGCCGGAGCTTTCCTGGAGGCCGCCCTTGCCGAAGATGTAGGTGGAGGTCTCGCCCGTGATCACCAGCACCGGCAGCCGGTCCGCGTGGGCATTGGCGATGCCCGTCACCAGATTGGTGGCGCCGGGGCCCGCCGTGGTGATGCAGGCGGACACCCGGTGGGACGCCCGGGCATAGCCTCCCGCCATGAAAGCGGCCCCCTGCTCGTGCTTCACCAGCACGGTTTTCACCGCAGAGGCATGGAGCTGGTCGTAGATGGGCAGCACGTGGGCCCCGGGCATGCCGAAGATGACCTGGACGCCCAGGCGCTCCAGGTAACGGACGATCAGTTCGCTGACGCTGACTTTCATTTCAATTGGGCGGCGGTGGCCCAGGTGACCCATTTGGCCCGCCATGCTCCAATCCGGTGCGGAGAAAAGGAGGGGATTTGAGCACAAGAAGCCCCCCGGGGAAACCTTGTTACTGGACAGGCTTTTCCCCGCACCGGTCGACATACAATCCCCTGCCCATGAAAACGCCTGCCCACTGCCCCATGCCGCCCACCGCCGCCCGCCCCGTCATCGTCGTCCTGGGCTCTGGCCGCAGTGGCACCTCCCTGCTCATGCAGGTGCTGGCCGTCCTGGGCATGGGGGTGTCGGAAGAACTGATCCAGGCCCGTCGGGACAACCCGGAGGGATTCTTCGAGGACGCCCCCATCGTCAGGATCCAGGCCGACCTGCTGCGGGCCCTGGGGGCCTGGCCCTATCATCCCCTGCCGGCGGACTGGCTGGAACTGCCCGCCACGGCGGCGGCTCGGGAGGCCTTGCGAACCGTGCTGGGCCGGCGCCTTGGACTGGACAACCTATGGGGCTTCAAGGATCCCCGCACCGCCGCCTTCCTGCCTGTCTGGCAGCAGCTGTTCGCGGAGGAGGGCCTGATGCCCAAGTACATCCTGGCCCTGCGGGAGCCGGGCAGCGTCATCCGCTCTTTCATGCGGGCCTACGACACCCCGCCGGAGGTGGCCGAGCGGGTCTGGCTGCAACGGGTCTGTGACGCCCTGTGGCACACCCGGGGGGAATGCCACATCGTGCACTACGAGGACTGGTTCCGCAGGCCCCGGGATGTGGCTGAGGGCCTGGCGCGACACACCGGGCTTCCGGAAGTGGCGGAAGCCGTGCTGCTGGCCACCGTCAAGCCGGGCCTGGACCGTGCCGGCGGCGTCGACTACGTCATGGTCAGCGAGGCTGCCCGCCGGTTGGATGACGCCCTGCAAACCTGCCGGGGCGGTGATTTTGACCGGGAATCCCTGCTGCGGACGGTGGTCCGGTGCCGCAAAAGCACCAAGGCGGCTTGGCCGTCCTTTGAGGAGCCGGCTCAGCCGCCCAGATAGCTGGCCAGGGCCTGGATCTGCTCGTCGGTGAGGCTCTTGGCCATGGGTGCCATGACCGCGGTCTTGGGCCCCAAGGTGGTGCCGGCGCGGTAACCTTCCAGCTTGGTCTGGATGTCCGCGGCGGACAGGCCCACCAGGCTGGGGTTGCCGCCCTGGCCTTCCGCCAGTTGACCGTGGCAGCTGGCGCAGCGTCCGGCGTAGAGTGCAGAGGCATCCACGCCTGGGCCGGAGGCTGGCTCGGCACCGGCGTCCGGGGCGGGCGCCGCAGGTTCGGAGGTTGCAACGGCAGGGGCTTCGGCGGTGGCCTCGGGGGCCGGCTGGGCAGCTTCTTCCTTGCCGCCGCAGGCGGCCAGCATCAACAGGGCGCTCAGGGCCAGGAGGTGCTTGCTGGGGTTCATGGAGATCCTTTCGATGGTTGGCAAAAACTCGTTTACATATTTTTGCACAAAATCATTACAGTAGGGTGCCGAGTTGCCGTGACGTTCAGCGCCGGTTGGAGCCGGAAACCAGGCGGAACTCGTAAAAGCGGCACTCCAGGGGACCGTTGAACAGGGGGGTGCGCCGGCTGGCGGACAGGCCGATGTGCCTGGGAAGTTCCGGATCGGCGGAGATGAGATAGGCGGACCAGCCGGGATATTTTCGCTTCAGCACGTCGCCCAGTTGCCGGTAGAAGGCGGCCGGGGTTGCGTGAGCCTCCTCCAGGGACAGTCGCACGCCATAGGGCGGGTTGCTGACGATGACACCCGGGTCCACGGGGGGCGCGTCCACCTCCAGGAAATCCGCCTCCAGCAGTTGCACGCAGTCCAGCAGGCCAGCCGCCTTCAGGTTGAGGCCCGTGGCCCGCACCATGGCCGGGTCGATGTCCGAGCCGAAGATGGGCAGGGATACCGGATCGTGGGCGGCGGCTTCGGCGTCCTTGCGCAGGCGTTGCCACTCGATGCGCTGGAAATCCTTCAGGTTCTCGAAGGCGAAATGGCGCTTCAGGCCGGGGGCCCGGTTCAGCCACATCATGGCCGCCTCCATGAGCAGGGTGCCGCCCCCCATCATGGGGTCGAAGAAGGGGGTGCCGGGTCGCCAGCCCGCCAGGCGCAGCATGCCGGCCGCCAGGTTCTCGTTCAGGGGCGCGGCGGCAGGTTCCACGCGGAAGCCCCTGCGGTTGAGGGGCTCGCCGGAGAGGTCGATGTAAAGGCTGAAGCGCTCCTCCGTGAGGTACAGCACCAGGGGCACTTCGGGGGCGTGGGTGTCCACGCTGGGCCTCTCCCCCAGCTCGGCGCGGAAACGGTCGCACACCGCGTCCTTCACCTTCAGGCTGGCGAAATTGAGGCTCTTGAGGGGGCTGTGGCGCGCCACGGTGTGGACGGCGATGGTGCGGGATACCTCGAACAGGGTGGGCCAATCCACCTTGATGGCACCGTCGTAGAGGTCGGACTCCAGCCGGTAGGGGCCTTCCCCCACCCGCCATAGCACCCGCACGGCAAGACGGCTCCACAGGTTGACCTTCCATGCCTGGGGCAGGCTGCCCTTGAAGGCGGCCCCTCCGGGGGCGGGGCGGGCGTCGGTGATGCCCATCTCCGCCAGTTCATTCACCAGTTCGGCTTCCAGGCCCTTGGGGCATGGCACGAAAAAGGCATGAGCGGCGGCTTGCTCCGGAGCAGGGCGAGGACGGCGGCGGGGCATATCTTCGCCGCGCCGGTCATTGCGGGTGTCGGGTCGGGCATTTTCACGATGGCGACCATTCCTCTCTTGCCCGGGCCTTGCCTCCTGGCGGCGGGGCTTGGCTGGCCTGCCTTCGGACGGTGCCGGGGTGCCGCCGGCCTTGGGCCGGGGTTGACGCTCCTCCTGGACGGTCTTGGTGCGGGGCTTGGCCGCGCCGGCCAGGTGGCGACCCCGCACGGGGGGCCGGTGTTTGTCCGACGCTTGCGTGTCGGCCTTGCCTTCGGGTTTGATGCCCAGGGTCTTACGTTGTTTGGGTTTGTCAGATGCCGACAAGTGCGTTCCTCAAGAAATTCATTCCCAGCCCGGTGACGCTGGTGCTGCTGGGCCTCATCGCCTACCTGTGGTTCCGTCCCCCGGCCTGGGTGAGCGACCTGGACCAGACTGCGCCGGCGGTGCCGGAACTGGTGGCCCTTAGGGGCCAGGTGGTGCTGGTTAACTTCTGGGCCACCTGGTGCCCCTATTGCCGCCACGAGATGCCTGCCATGGAGGACTACTACCGCGCCCAGAAGGGCCGGGGATTCGAGATTGTCGCCTACAGCACGGATAAAACCCAGCAGGAGGTGGATGCCTTCATGGCCAGGGAAGGCTACACCTTCCCGGCCCCCCTGGTTCCAGCCGGTGTGGAGGCCGCTTTCGGCGGCGTGGACCGGCTGCCCACCTCCTTCATCATCGACCGCCAGGGGCGCGTCCGCCACAAGGTCAGCGGCCAGCTCCATGCCGGCCGCCTGGAGGATCTCATTGGTCCTTTGCTTGCCGAGCCTCGGCCTGGGCTTCTGCCATGAGCTTGTCCATTTCCCGCCGGTAGTACACGAAATCCATCTCCGGGCAGGGCCCCCCCAGGCGGGTGGCCACGGCCGATACCTGGCCGCGGTGATGGGCATAGTGGGTAAAGAGGTGAATGAGGGCGTCCCGCGTCCACATTTCCCTGGGTTTGCCGTCGCTGCCGCTGAAGCGGATATGCCCCTCGTAGAAACCCTCCGGCCGGGTATCCAGCCAGTCCTGCAGGTGGCGCATCTCCTTGCGCAGGGCAAGCTTCAACTCCCGCCAGTCCGGGTGGTTGATCACCTTGTAATCGGGGGAGAAGGACTCTCCCTTCAGGCGGGCCAGCCAGGCCTGGCTTACTACCAGCATGTGGTCCACGGTGTGGTGGATGCTGCGAAAGAACAGGCCCTGGTCGCTGCCGATGACCTCGGGCTGGAAATGGTCCAGGGCGGTGAACATGACCTCGTTGGCCCAGTGCTGGTAGTCCGCCTGGCTGACGAAATGGGTTTTCCATGAATACATGTTGGTCTCCTCCTTGTGTGATCAGTCCACTACCCGGGCTTGGGGTACCCCATTCTCCCAAATCAGCCGACGGTTCAGGGGACGGGTAACGGAGATACTGCCGTCCGCCGCCACGAACAGGGCCTCGGCCACGCCCATCCTGGCCGCCAGGCGTTGCCATTCCCCGGGGCCGGCAATGAACAGGGGTTTGCTGGCCACGTCCGAAAGCGTGCCCGCATGGGGGCCCCGGGCGATGACCGTCACCGCCTGGGCCTGGCCCGCCGGCCAGCCGGTGCGGGGGTCGATCAGGTGGCAATAGCGTTTTCCGTCCACCTCGAAGAAACGCTGGTAGTCGCCGGAGGTGCCTATGGCCTCGCCGTCATGGAGTTCCAGCACCGCCAGGGCCCCGGCATTGCGGGGATGCTGGATGCCCACCTTCCAGGGCTCCCCCCCCTTTTGCCCCAGGGCCATGACGTTGCCGCCGATGTTGATGAGGGCGTTGTCCACGCCCTGGCGTTTCAGATAGGCCGCTGCCAGGTCCAGGGCGTAGCCCTTGGCATAGCCCCCCAGGTCGATGCGCACCGCCGGGTTGGTGCCGCTGAGGGTGAAGCCCTCCAGGCGCAGGTCGGACATCCGGGGATGGGCCTGGACTAGCTTTTCAATGGCCGCCGGGTCCGGCAGGCGGGGTTCGAAGGTGTCGGCATGGAAGCCCCACAGCCGCACCAGGTTGCCGATGGCCGGGTTGAACAGGCCTACCGACAACTCGGACAAGCGGGCGGCGTCCTGGAGGATGGGGAGGACGCCGGGGGGTAGCGACGCCCGGGCGGGGGCCTCCGGCGAGGCCAGGGCCAGAATGGCGTTGATGCGCTCCAGGGTGCCTGGTTCCCACGGGTGCAGGGTCTGGTGCAGTTCGTCGAAGTCTTTCAGCACCTGATCCGTCACCTGGCGGGCCTTGGCCTCCTCCTCGCCGTAGACTGTGATCTCCACCAGGGTACCGAATACGTAGGACTGCTGTTTGTGGAGCTTGGGTCCGCAACCCGCCAGCAAGAACAGCGCCGCCAGGGCCAGCCATCCGCGCCACATCCACCCTCCCCCTTTCACCCTTTCCCCTTCACGTTCCGTTCCAGGGCATCGACGAAGATCGCCGCCACGTCGCAGCCCATCTGCTGGGTGATCTCCTGGAAGCAGGTAGGGCTGGTGACGTTCACCTCCGTAAGACAGTCGCCGATGACATCCAGGCCCGCCAGCAGGATGCCCGCCTCTTTCAGGGTGGGCCCCAGGGCGAGGGCGATCTCCCGGTCCCGATCCGTCAATGGCCGGGCCACGCCGGTGCCTCCCGCCGCCAGGTTGCCCCGGGTCTCGCCCTCAGCCGGGATGCGGGCCAGGGCGAAGGGCACGGCCTCGCCGTCGATGACCAGCACCCGCTTGTCGCCCTCGGCGATCTGGGGCAGGTAGCGCTGGGCCATGATGGTTTCCCCGCCATACCGGGTGACGGTCTCCAGGATGGCCCCCAGGTTGGGGTCGGCGGGACGCAGGCGGAACACGCCAGCCCCGCCCATGGCGTTGAGGGGCTTCACCACGATGTCCCCCTGTTCCGCCAGGAACTCGCGGATGAGGCCGGCATCGTTGCTCACCAAAGTGGGGGCGATGAAAGCAGGAAAGCGGGCGATGGCCAGCTTCTCGTTGTAGTCCCGCAGGGCCTGGGGCCGGTTGAACACCCGGGCCCCCTGACGCTCCGCCATCTCCAGGAGCCAGGTGGCGTTGAGGTAGCCCTGGTCGAAGGGCGGGTCCTTGCGCATGAGCACCGCATCGAAGTCCGCCAGGTCCTGCCATGTGTATTCGCCCGCCTCGTACCAGGGCTCGCCCCCGGTCATGCGGATGGCCTGGCAGCGGCCCAACACCAGGCCATCCCGCCAGGCCAGGTCGTCCGCCACCATGGCATGGAGCGCGTGCCCCCGCCGGGCCGCCTCCCGCATCATGGCGTAGGTGGTGTCCTTGTAGGTCTTGAAGCCGGCCAGGGGGTCGGCCACGAATAGAAATCTCATGGCGCGGTCTGCTCCAGCTCGATGGCCGATGCCAGGGCCGCCAGGCGGGCGATGACGCCGTAGGTGTAGAAGCGGTTCACCGGCGCATCCGGGCGGGCGCCGCAGTCGCAGAAGCTGCCGGTGAGGTCGAAGGCCAGGGGCACGAAATGCATGCCCGGGGCATTCAGGTTCTCGTCCGCGCCCCGGCCCGTGTGCACCCGGTAGAAGCCGCCCACCACGAAGTGGTCGATCATGTACACCACGGGTTCCGCCACGGCCTGGTTGATGCTTTCATAGGTGGGCACGCCTTCCTGCACCAGCACGTGGCTCACAGCCAGCCCTTCCTTCACCACGGCCATCTTGTTGCGGGCACGGCGGTTCAGGTCCAGCACGTCGTCGGAGGATTTCACGGTCATGATGCCCATGCCGTAGGTGCCCGCGTCCGCCTTGACGATGACGAAGGGTTCCCGGTCGATGCCGTATTCCTTGTATTTCACCCGGGTCTTGGCCAGGACTTCCTCCACGTGCTGGGCCAGGCATTCCTCGCCCTTGCGTGCGTGGAAGTCCACCTCGCCGCAATTGGCATGGAAGGGATTGATGAGCCAGGGATCGATGCCCACCAGGGCGGCGAACTTGCCGGCCACTTCGTCATAGGCCTTGAAGTGCAGGGATTTGCGCCGGGTGGACCAGCCGGCGTGGAGGGGCGGCAGCAGGGTCTGGGCCGGGTTCAGGCCCTTGAGCACTTCGGGGATGCCTGCGGACAGGTCGTTGTTGAGCAGGATGGCGCAGGGGTCGAAGTCCGGCTCCTCGTCCCGACCCTTGAGCAGGATGCGGTCTCCCACCCGGACAACAGGCTCCAGGGTCAACTGGCCGCCGTCGGGCAGGTCCAGGGTCAGGGGGGCCTTCAGGTCCGGGATAAGGCTGCCGATGCGCACGGACAGGCCGATCTTGCGCACGATGTCCGCCAGGGTGGCCACGTTCTGGAGGTAGAACACGTTGCGGGTGTGGTTCTCCGGAATCAGCAGGAAGCGCTTGGCGGAGACGCACATCTTCTCCACCGCCACCTGGGCGGCCTGGAGAGCCAGGGGCAGGAAGTCCGGGTTCAGGTTGTTGAAGCCGCCGGGGAACAGGTTGGCATCCACGGGGGCCAGCTTGAAACCGGCGTTGCGCAGGTCCACGGAGGTATAGAAGGGGGCCGGGTGGTCCAGCCACTGCTTGCGGAACCAGTGCTCGATGTCCGGTTGGGCCTCGATGACGTGGCGCTCGATGTCCAGCAGGGGGCCGGTGAGGGCGGTGGTGAGATGGGGGACCATGGTGGGCGTGATAGGCAAGATCAGGTATGCGAGTGACGAGTGTAAGGGATGCTTGGATCAATTCGTGACACCACCGCGTGAGCCCGGCGGAAGGCCGGGCCCAGATCTTTGCTTTGACCGTACATCCCGGATTACGCCGGCGTGAGAAATAGACGGAAACGCTCGGCCCGTGCCAAGAACGGATGTCCTCGCCCTCCAGTACTCGTATATTGACGGGAAAATCCCAACTTCGTTGACATGCCCGACAATCTGTTCGAAATCGTGCTCTTTCAGCCGGAAATCCCCCCCAATACCGGCAACGTCATTCGCCTCTGCGCCAATACGGGCTGCGGCCTGCATCTGGTGAAACCCCTGGGGTTCGACCTGGAAGACAAGCAATTGCGCCGCGCTGGCCTGGATTACCATGAATACGCCAGCCTGCGGGTGCATGAGGACTGGTCTGCCCTGGCCACGGCCCTGGCGGGGCGCCGCTTCCTCGCCTTCAGCACCCGTGCCCGGGGAGCCTTCGCCCAGGCCTCGATGCGGCCCGGCGACGTACTGGTGTTCGGGCCCGAAACCCGTGGCCTGCCCCCGGAAGTGCTGGAAGGAATTCCCCCCGCGCGGCGGTTGCGCCTGCCCATGCGGCCCGGACAACGCAGCCTGAACCTGTCCAACGCCGTGGCCGTGGCGGTTTTCGAAGGCTGGCGGCAGAATGGCTATTGCGGTGGCGCCTGATGGTCGGCTCGGCCTCTGCGGCTTGCTTTCCCTTGCCTTATACCCATATACGGGCTTTCCCTATGAAAGCATCGCCATGAGCGCCCTGGAAACCTTCGAAAAGCTGCTGGCCCAAGGCAAGGACAGCGCCATGCTACGCTTTTCCCTGGGCAACGAATGCCACAAGGCCGGACGCCTGGAGGACGCCATCGCCCACCTGCGGGCCGCCCTGGGTTTCGATGCCCGCTATTCCGCCGCCTGGAAGCTCCTGGGCAAGTTTTTGGCGGAGGCCGGCCAGGCCCGGGAGGCCCTGGACACCTACCGCCAGGGCATCGCCGCCGCCCAGGAAAAGGGCGACATCCAGGCCGTGAAGGAAATGCAGGTGTTCGCCAGGCGTCTGGAGAAGCAGTTGACGCAACCGGACGACACCCCAGGTGTTGGGTGACGCCCCACCCCCCCCTGGGCTACCATCCCATTCAATCCCTTTGTCTTGAAATCAGGAGCACTTCCATGGCACGCATGGTCAACTGCGTCAAACTGGGCCGCGAGGCCGAAGGTCTGGACTTCCCCCCCCTGCCCGGTGAATTGGGCAAGCGGGTGTTCGAGAGCATCTCCAAGGAAGCCTGGCAAGGCTGGATCAAGCTCCAGACCATGATCATCAACGAGAACCGCCTCAATCTGGCCGATGCCCAGCACCGCAAGTACCTGATGGAGCAGGCGGAGAAGTACTTCTTCGGCGAGGGCGTGGGGGCCCCGGAAGGCTTCCGGCCCCACTGACGGATATCGGGAGCGGTTAGCGGTGAGGGGGAAACCCCGTCCCATCCGGCCGCTCGCCAATCCCCCCTTACCGAACCCCTCACCGCAAAATCCATGTCCGACAAAGAAACCCACTTCGGCTACAAGACCGTCGCCGAAAGCGAGAAGGCCCGCAAGGTGGCCGAGGTGTTCCACTCCGTGGCCGACCGCTACGACGTGATGAACGACCTCATGTCCGCCGGCCTGCACCGCACCTGGAAGCACTTCCTGGCCCAGCAGGCCCGCCTGAAGCCCGGCGCCAGGGTGCTGGACATCGCCGGCGGCACCGGCGACATCGCCCGCCTGCTGGCCAAGGAGACGGGCCCCACCGGCGAGGTCTGGCTCACGGACATCAACGGCTCCATGCTGGGCGTGGGCCGGGACCGCATGCTGGACAAGGGCCTCATGCTGCCCGTGGCCCAGTGCGATGCCGAGAAGCTGCCTTTCCCCGGCGACTACTTCGACCTGGTCACCGTGGCCTTCGGCCTGCGCAACATGACCCACAAGGACAACGCCCTGGCGGAGATGCGCCGGGTGCTCAAACCCGGCGGCAAGCTCATGGTGCTGGAGTTCTCCAAGGTGTGGAAACCCCTGGCCCCCCTGTACGACCTGTATTCCTTCCAGCTCCTGCCCCGCATGGGCGACATCGTCGCCAAGGACTCGGAGAGCTACCGCTACCTGGCCGAATCCATCCGCATGCACCCGGACCAGGAAACCCTGAAGGGCATGATGGAGGAGGTGGGCTTCGTACGGGTGGACTACTTCAACCTGACGGCGGGGGTGGTGGCTTTGCACGTGGGGTACAAGGTTTAAGAGCAGCACCCCACTTCGCCATCCAGACGCGGAGGGGATGGGATGGTCAAACAGGCCACCCGAAATCAATAAAAACAGGGAGAAACAGCCATGCGCCACGGCAAATCCAGACAGGCCATTCCAACCGGGCTCACACTCTTCATTGATAATATGTAGCCCGTTGGCTACGTTTGTTCCATGCTTGAGGTCCGCAAGACCGAAGCCTTCGCGCACTGGCTCGATGGCCTACGCGACATCCAGGCCCGGCCCGTGTCCAGGTCAGGATCGAACGGCTGGCCATGGGAAATCCGGGGGATGTCCAACCCGTTGGTGAGGGCGTCTCGGAATTGCGCATCAACTACGGTCCCGGCTACCGGGTGTATTTCAAGCAGAGGGGGCAGGAACTGATCATCCTGTTGGCGGGCGGCGACAAGCGTACCCAGGCCAGGGACATCAAGACCGCCCTCCGTCTTGCGTGCGATCTATTGGAGTAATCACCATGGGTAACACCGCCACTACCCGCTATGACGTGGCCGAGCACCTTCGGACTCCGGAGGAAATGGCCGCCTATCTGGAAGCCAGCCTTGAGGAAGCCAACGGCGACGCCGCCTTCATCGCCAAGGCCCTGGGCGACATCGCCCGCGCCAAGGGCATGTCCCAGGTGGCCCGGGACGCAGGGCTGTCCCGGGAAAGCCTCTACAAGGCGTTATCCGGCGACCGCAGCCCCGGCTTTGACACCATCCTCAAGGTTATCGGGGCGTTGGGGTTGAAGCTGCATGCCGAGGCCCGCGACAACCGAATCATTTCGTAGGCATGCGCTTCACCCGCTCACTGGCTGTTTTTCGCATGAGGCGCCACTTGGAGCGGGAGTCGTACCCCCGCATCCAGATGGGGCTCATCGTGACCCTGACAGGTGCAACAGGGTTGCTGTGGTCTTTCCTGCTTCTGCATTCAGGCGTTGAAAGCATGGCTCTGCGTTACCCGCTTGCATTGGCAGGGGCGTATCTGGTCTTCCTGTTCTTGCTCTGGCTGTGGTTGCGGACTCGGGCCGACGATTTCGTAGACCTTCCGGATCTCACCAATCTTGTGCCTTCGAGAAGCACCGGAAACGTAATAGATTCAATCCAGGGTGGTGGTGGCAATTTTGGCGGTGGAGGAGCCAACGGGTCGTTCTTCGGCCAGGAACCCATATCCATGACGGACTCCGAACCGCTTTCATCAATCGGCGATGCGGCCGGCTCTGCTTTCGACGCGGATGAACTGGCCATTCCCATCGTTGCTGTGCTCTTGGCAATAGGCTTGGCCCTGGCGTCGTTCTATGTCGTGTATATCGCACCAGTGCTTTTTGCCGAACTGCTTATAGACGGTGCGCTTTCCTACACCCTCTATCGCAGGTGGCGTGGGGTCGATCACCAGCACTGGCTGACAACGGCACTGCGAAGAACCATGTTGCCGTTTGGGTTGACGGCGGTTTTTCTGGCGCTTGTGGGTGTGGCCATGGCAGCCTATGCACCCGGTGCCCGCTCTATCGGTGAGGTCATGCACCATGCGCATGCCTCACGATGAATCGACCGCAGCCTGATTACTTCTTTTTCGCCCTGGGATGGGCCTGGTCATACACCTTGGCCAGGTGCTGGAAGTCCAGGTGCGTATAAACCTGGGTGGTGGACAGGCTGGCGTGGCCCAGCATCTCCTGCACGGCGCGCAAATCCCCGGAGGACTGCAACACGTGGCTGGCGAAGGAGTGGCGCAGGGCGTGGGGGTGCACGTGGGCGCTGACGCCGTGGCGCAGCGCCCGTTTCTTCAACGCCTGGGTGAGCACGCCGGGGGCGATGCGCTCCCCCCGGGCGCCCACGAACAACGCCGGAGTGTCCTTGGCCACGCTGTCCCGCACCGCCAGCCAGTGTTCCAAAGCGGCAAGCGCCCGGCTGCCCACGGGGACGATGCGGGCCTTGCTGCCCTTGCCCAGCACATGGACCTCCGCTTCCCTCATGTCCACCTGGCCCAGGTCCAGGCCGATGAGCTCCGCCCGTCGCAACCCCGAGGAATACATGAGCTCGAACATGGCCGTGTCCCGGCGGGACCACACCGTATCCTCGGGCTCGGGTTCCAGCAGAAGGGCCATCTCGTCCACTGACAGGGCGTTGGGCAGGCGCTTGTCGCCCTTGGGGGGGCGCAGGCCCAGGCAGGGATTGGCTTCCACCCGGTCCTGGCGGGCCAGCCAGTTGAAGAAGCTGCGCCAGGCGGACAGGGTGCGGGCCAGGGTCTTGGGGGCCGAGCCTCGGGCATGGAGGCCCGCCAGGGCCCGGCGGATGTGATGGCTGGTGAGGCTGGCCGGGTCCACTTCGCCCACCCGCTCCAGCAGGTGGCCCAGGTCGAAGGCGTAGGTGGTGACCGTGGCGGGGCTGTAGCTGCGGGCCCGCAGGTTCAGGAGGAAGGCGTCGATGGCGATGCCGAGTTCCCCACGGTCGTCAGCCATGCCGTTCCCCCCTTTTGTAAAGGGGGGCAGGGGGGATTTGAGTGTCGGTGGGGGTGGAGGCGGCGGGAATCCCCCCCAACCCCCCTTTTGCAAAGGGGGGAGCCGCGGGGGAGGCTCCCATAACCATGGACTAGATGAAGCGGGAGATGGCCGCGCCGGAAAGCTGGGCCAGCCAGGACAGGTAGAGGGTACCCATCTCCGGATAGAAACGCTTGGCATCCTCGGAGGCCAGCACCAGCAAGCCGTTCAGGTTGTCCTCCCGCAGGGGGGCGATGGCGAAGGACTTTTGATGGGGGCCGGCAGCGTCGAACCAGGCGCGGATCTCGTCCGGCACGTCGGGGCCGCACTGGGGCTGGGTCAGGCCCGCCATGAGCACCCGGATATCCGGGCTCACGGCGGCAAATTCCGGGAGACCCCTGTCCTCGTCCGCCCAGATCCTGACCACGGCATGGGGCACGGCGAAGCTGTCGGACAGGCCCAGATAGAGGGACTGGAACACCGCTTCCAGACTGCGGGCCCGCATCAGGCCCAGGCCCAGCTTGTGCAGCTTGTCGCCGATGGCGTCGTTTTCCTCCGCGAACTGGATGAACTCCCGCAGCTTCTGCTCCAGCCCCCGGGACTTGTCCCGCAGGGCCAATACCTGGCGTTCACCCAGGGAGATGGCCTGGCCGCTATAGGGGTTGGGGACGGTGATGTCCGCCAGCAGTTCTGGATGGCCCTGGAAGAAGTCCGGGTTGAGCTGGAGGAATTCCTTGATCTGTTCGGGGGAAATATTCATGTGGGTGCCTTACAAGGACGTCACATTGGCGCAAGCCGATGTCCAGTAGGAGCCTGGATCCCGGTTTGCGCCGGAATGACGGATAGGGGGGTCATAACTCGATTTCACCTTCGAAAACGGTGACGGCCGGGCCGGTGAGGAATACGGAGGCATTCCCGCCTGCCCAGCGGATGGACAGATCGCCGCCCCGGGTATGCACGGTGACGGTATGGTCCAGCAGGCCCCGGTTGATGCCCGCCACCACGGCGGCGCAGGCGCCGGTGCCGCAGGCCAGGGTTTCGCCGCTGCCCCGCTCGAACACCCGCAGCCGCACCTCGCGCCGGTGCAGCACCTGCATGAAGCCCACGTTCACCCGTTCGGGAAAGCGGGGGTGATGCTCGATCCTGGCCCCCAGTTCCTGCACTGGAGCGGCGTCCAGATTGCACACCACCCGCACGGCATGGGGGTTGCCCATGGACAGGGCGGAAATCTCGATGGGCTCCACGCCCAGTGGGCCATCCACGTCGATGACGTAGGTGAGGGCCTGGGCATCGGCGATGAAGGGAATCTCGGCGGGCTTGAAGCGGGGTGGTCCCATGTCCACGGTGACCCGGCCGTCGTTTTCCAGCTTCGGCACGATGATGCCGGAGGCCGTCTCCACGCGGACTTCCCGCTTGGGGGTCAGGCCCTTGTCGTGCACGAAACGCACGAAACAACGGGCGCCGTTGCCACACTGCTGCACCTCGCCGCCGTCGGCATTGAAGATGCGGTAGCGGAAATCCACGTCGTCCCGGCTGGGGCGTTCCACCAGCAGAATCTGGTCGCAGCCCACGCCGAAGTGACGATCCGCCAGGGCCTGATATTGCGCTGGGCCCAACTCGACGCGTTGACTGATGCCGTCCAGCACGACGAAGTCGTTGCCGGCACCCTGCATTTTCGTGAAGCGGAGACGCATCTTGGGTCTTGTTTACCAGCCCATGTGGGCGAAATAGGCACCATAGAAAACCAGCCAGCACGCCGCCAGGATGCCGTAACGGGCGGGGGTGGAGAAACGGCCGGCCAGCAGCCGGGAAACAGTGTAAGCCAGCAGGCAAACCAGGACAAAACGCGCCGCCCTTGCCGGCACGCTCGCCAGCAGGAACGGGATCAGGTCGAAGCCCTGCTGGCCGGCGGCCACGGCATAGAGTTTGTAGGGCGTGCCGGTGAGGGGCCCCAGAAACAGGGCAGCGAGGCCGTGTTCGGCCAGGGACGCGCTCACGTCCGCCTGCATGGCCGGGCGGATGGCGGGCACCCGGTCCAGGACGGTCCAGGCCTCCGCCGGCGCGGCCCTGCCCCAGAGGTACAGGGCCAGCCCGCCCGGCAGCGCGCCCGCCGTGGCCCAGGCGCAGGCCACCAGGGCCGTCTTCAGTCGGTGCAGGGCAGCGGCGGAGAGCAGCACGTCGGGCACGATGAAGAACAGGGTCGCCTCCGCCAGGCCCCAGAGGAAGGCGGCGGGGTGGAGCCGAGCCTTCATTGCCACGCGTCCTGGGGCATCTCCGCCGCCAGGCCGCGCATGCGGGCTTCCAGTTCCGCCATGAAGGCGGCCTGGTCCCCGCCGCCGCCCAGGGCCTCGCCCACGAACACGTCACAGAAGAAGGGCACCAGAAGGGGGTCGTCCTTGGGCAGGGCCTTGCCCAGGCCGTGCAGGAACACGGGGGTCACCGGCACGTCCGGCCGCCGCGCCGCCAGGACGGCGATGCCCCGCTTGAAGCGGCCCATGACCTCCGGCTCCCCCCGGCTGCCCTCGGGGAACAGCACCAGGATGTCGCCCCGCTCAAGGGCCGTCTCGCAGGGCTTGAGGGGGTCGGCGCCGCCCTTGGCCTCCCGGCGGATGGGCAGGATGCCGATGACGTTGAGGGAGAACCAGGCCAGGAGGGGGTTGCGGGTGAAGTAGTCCGCTGCGGCCACGGGGCGCAGCCTGGGCAGCAGGCGCAGGGGAAAGAGGGAGATCAGCACCAGGGTGTCCAGGTGGCTGTTGTGGTTGGCGGCGACGATGGCCGGGCCGGCCTGGGGCAGGCGCTGCCGGTGGCGCACGTTGAGGCCCAGCACCACCCAGGCGATGGGCCGGGCCACCAGGGCGTAGAACAACAGACGCAGGGGCTGGGCCAGGAACGCGGCCATCAATAGTGCAGGTAGTAAAGGAAGTGGAAGAACAGCGGCGCGGTGAAGGTGAGGCTGTCCACCCGGTCCAGCACGCCGCCGTGGCCGGGGATCAGGCTGCCGCTGTCCTTGATGCCCAGATCCCGCTTGAGCGCCGAGATGTTCACGTCGCCGACGAAGCCCGCCAGGCCGATGAGCAGGCCAGCGGTCGGACCTTCCCAGCCCGTCAGGGGGGTCAGCAGGGGCGCCAGCAGCCAGGCCATGAGGGTGGTGGTGGCCACGCCGCCGAGGAAGCCCTCCCAGGTCTTCTTGGGGCTCACTTTCGGGATGATCTTGTGGCGCCCCAGGGTCTTGCCCCACACGTACTGGGCCACGTCGTTGAACTGGGTGAGGAACATGAGGAACAGCACCAGGCCCGCGCTGCCCCCGGCCGGGTTGCCGGTCTCGGGCAGGGCCAGCAGGAAGGCCATGTGGGACAGGTTGAACACGGTAAGCATCAGCCCCCAGTGCAGGCTGCCCGCCGCCCGCAGGAAGCCCGAGGTCTCGCCGATGAGCACCATGCGCAGGGGCAGCAGCAGGAACAGGTACACGGGGATGAAGATGATGAACATGCCGTACCAGCCCAGGTGCACCCACCAGAACTGCACGGGAATGGCCAGGTAGGCCCAGAACAGCACCCGCCGGTCCGCCCGCCGGGTGGGGATGAGGGAGAAATACTCCTTCAGGGCCAGGAAGCTGACGAAGGCCAGGAAGACCAGGGAAAGGGCCCGGTCCAGGGCCATGGCGGCGGCGAACACGCCCGCCATGACCCACCAGGAATTCACCCGGGCCGCCAGTTCCGCGTAGTCCCGGTCGGGATGGGCCCGCTTCAAGGCCAGGACGATGAGGCTGGCGAACACCAGGAGGGCGAAGATGCCCGCCAGGAACCAGGCGGCATTGGGCGTCAGGGCATGCAGCATCACGCGCCCCCTTCGGCCAGGCCCCGCCGGGCCCGGTTCAGGATGGTCCAGGCCAGCAGGGCCAGGACAGCGGCCAGCAACGGGGTGAGCCAGCTCTCGGCGGGCAAGCCCAGCCCCAGGACCAGGCCCAGGGCGCCGAAGACGAAGGCCCGGTCGCTCTTGCCCATGGGGCCATCGTAGCGTCGGCTGGCCCCCAGGGTCTGCATGAGCACGCCGGTCATCTCCGAGGCGGCGGACAGCAGCACGATGCCCACCACCAGGGGCGCATTGAAGCCCGCCACCCAGGCCAGGGGCAGGTACAGGGCGGCGTCGGAGAACACGTCGCACAGCTCGTTGAGCACCGCCCCCAGGCGGGATTTCTGGTCGTGCTCCCGGGCCAGCATGCCATCCACGGCATTGAGGGCCATGCGCAGGAACAGCATCGCCGGCAGGAGCAGCAGCAGGGCGGGCTCGTCCGGCCGCCAGGCGATGGCGGCACCCGTGGCCAGGGACAGGGCCAGGGCCGCCAGGGTGACCTGGTTGGCGGTGACGCCGGCCCGGGCCAGGCCCCGGACGAGGGGCCGGAGCAGGTTCTGGAAGGCAGGCTTCAGGTCGTAGATGCTGGCCATGGCGGATTGATAAAGTCGTAAAGGGGGGTGTCACCCCCGCGCAGGCGGGGGCCCGGGAATGCGCTGTATTCCCGCTTTCGCGGGAATGACGTCGGTGGGATCAAGGGCTTTCCTCTTGCGCCAGCCTGAGTATGTAGGCGGAGAACTCGCTGTCCTCGCCTCGCAGCAGGTCCGGCAGGCGGGTGCGGAAGTCCTCGATCCGGCACCACTCCCGCATGTAGTCCTCCCAGGAATGCCAGCGGCGGCGCTGCTTGTCCGACATGTCCGGTTCGTAGGCCAGCAGGTAGGCCCGCTCGAACAGGGACACCAGCATGTCGAAGATCACCAGCATGCGCTCCACCTGCTCCTCGCTGCGGTTGGCCACCTGGGCATGGCTGCGCAGCTTCAGGTCCGGGTTGGCCAGCACCACGTTGAGGAATTCCACGTAGGCATCGGAGAGTTCCTGCCAGATGGCCTCGTCCTCGTTTTCCCGCTCCCGGCGCTGTTCATACAGAAAGACGCCGATGGCGAAGGGCAGGCCCACCACCGTGACCACGTAGGAGAGGAGTTCCCAGGTTTCCAGGTCCATGGTGCCTCTTCAGGTCATCAGCCCCACGTAGTCCTTCCAGATGCAGCGGCCCATCACCACGGTTAGGCCTGCGGCCCGGGCCCGCTCCGCCGCCTCGTCATGGACGATGCCTTCCTGGATCCAGAGGGCCGGGGCGTTGATGGCCAGGGATTCCTCCACCAGGCCGGGAATGGCGGCGGATTCCCGGAACACGTTCACCAGGTCCACGGGGAAGGGGATATCCGCCAGGCGGGCGTAGGCCTTTTCCCCCAGCACTTCGCTCACCGCCGGGCGCACCGGCACGATGCGGTAGCCGAAGCCCTGCATGGCCCGGGACACGCCAAAGCTGGGCCGGTCCGGCTTGGGCGACAGGCCTACCACGGCGATGGTCTTCACGCGTTGCAGCAGGGCCTTGATCTCGTCCGGGGAGGGATTGCGGAAGTTCATGCCAGGTCCTTAACCATGATGTAGTCGTCCATGATGAATCCGTTGCCTATGTCTTCGATGATGATATCCGCCACCTGGAAGCCGTGCTTCAGGTAGGCCCGGATGGCGGCGTGGTTCTGCCGGTTCACCCGCAGGGCCAGGCGGGTGCAGCCATGCTCCCGGGCATGCCGCGCCACTTCTCCGATGAGCCGGCCGCCGATGCCGTGGCGCTGCCAGTCCGGGTGCACGTAGAGCTTGTCCAGCTTGTAATCCCCCTCCGCCAGGGGGTGGCCATGGGCGAAACCGATGAGCTCTTCGCCGGCCCGGGCCGCCAGCCAAAGATCGCCCCGGGCCAGGAGCTGGCGTACGAGGCCCGGCTTGTACCGCTGGGCCAGCATGTACTCGATCTGGGCCTCGGTGATGATGCCCGGGTAGTGGCGCCGCCAGACCAGGCCCGCCAGTTCCACCAGGGCCTCCGCCTCTTCCAGTCGCAGCAGGCCGAATTCCATTTCATCCATAGACGCCGGGTTCCCCTTCAGGTCGGGTCTTGAAGCGCTTGTGCACCCAGAAGTACTGCTCCGGCATTTCCCGGATGCGGTCCTCGATGAAGGCGTTCATGCGGCGCGCATCGGCTTCCACGTCACCCGTGGGGTAATCCTGCCAGGCCGGGTAGAAGCGCAATACGTAGCCGTCCCTGTCCTGGCGGGCGATGGCGGGTACCACCACGGCCCCCGTGGCCTTGCACAGGCGGGGCAAGGCGGCCAGGGTGGCGGCGGAGGTGTGGAAGAAGGGCACGAACACCGCATCCTTGCGACCGAAGTCCATGTCCGGGGCGAAGTAGAAGGGCAGCCCCTTCTTGAGGGCCCGCAGCACGGGCTTGATGCCCTCGTGGCGCATGTAGACCTCGTTGCCCGGAAAGCGGTTGCGGGCGTTGAACACCAGTCGCTCGATGAGGGGGTTCCTGATCCGGGCGTTGACGGTGACGGCGGGGGAAAAGGCCGAGGCGAAGCGAATGCCGGCGATGGATACGCCGACGAAGTGGGGTGCCAGGCAGATGAGCGGCTTGCCCAGATGGGGACGGATGTTTTCCAGGCCTTCCATGCGGGTGAGTTTTTCCATCTCCGCGCGGCTGCCCCACCAGGACACGGACTCCTGCAGGGTGGCCTGGCCGATGGCGCGGAAGTTGGCTTTCAATACCCGGGTGCGGTGCTCGTGGCCCCATTCCGGGAAGCACAGGCCCAGGTTGATTTCGGCGATGCGGCGCCGTGCCCGGGCCAGCCTGTACAGGGCGGCACCCAGCCAGGCGCCCACCTGGCCCAGGGCCCGGGAAGGCAGCAGACGCCAAAGCAGCCAGAGGAGGCCGATGCCGAGGCGGCTCATACGGTTTCTCCGTCGGGGGTGACTTCCCCGATGAGCAGGCGGTGGATACGGTAGGTCCAGAGATATTGTTCCGGGTGTTGCCGGACGAGGTCCTCCAGGGCGGCGATCAACTGCTGGCCGGCCTCGCTCATGTCATCGGGCAAAGGAGACAGGGGTTCGATTACAAGCCTGAAGCCTCTGCCCCAGGACAGGCGTTCGCAGTGGAACAGCAGGGGGGCGGCATCCGTGCTTTCGATCAGTCGGTAAGGCAGGGTGGGCATGTAGGCCCAGCGGCCAAAGAACTTCAGCCAGATGCCTTCGCCCTTGTTGGCCTTCTGGTCCGGCAGCACCCAGGCCGCCTCGTTGCGATTCAGGGCGGTGAGCAGTGCGCGCACGCCCCTCATGTTCGGTTCCACCATGTGGGCCTGGCCCCGGTTGCGTCCTGCCTGCATGATCTCGTGGGCCCAATCCTGGCGGGGGCGGCGATACAGGGCGGTGACGGGCAGCCGGGCGGCGATGGTAAGTCCCGCCAGTTCCAGGCAGCCCAGGTGGGGTCCCAGCAGGACCATGCCCCGTCCTCGTGCCCGGGCAGCCTCCACGTGTTCCCAGCCACGGATTTCCCGCACCCAGGAAGTGGCTTCTTCCAGGGGGCGCAGCCAGATGGGAAACATTTCCAGCATGCTCTTGCCCCACTCCCTGCCTGCAGCGACCAGCATGGGGAAGGAATACAACCCCGCCTGGCGCAGGTTGTCGGCGATGAGACGGCGCTGCCGGGTGCGCAGCAGGCTGAGGATGCCCAGGCTTGTGCCCAGCAGGTGCACCAGCGGCAAGGGGAGATGGGCAAACAGCCGCAGGCCGAGGATCAGGGTCGAATGCAAGACGATGGCGGGAAAAATAGCGCAGGTTTGACCGATAAGCAGGCGAATGCCTAGAATTATCGCAGCCGCCGAGTTAATTGCAGCCATGCATTGAGACAAATTGCGGGCGGGGTACAAATGCAGCTAAAGCGTCCCGCTCCTGTCCCCGGAGGCGGCCACGCCCAAGAGTAAGGGGAAACTTACAGGAGCCATCCATGAGCAATGAGTATCTGTTTACCTCGGAATCCGTGTCCGAAGGCCACCCCGACAAGGTGGCGGACCAGATTTCCGACGCCATCGTCGACGCCATCCTCACCCAGGACCGGCACGCCCGCATCGCTGCCGAGACCCTCTGCAACACCGGCCTGGTGGTGCTGGCAGGCGAGATCACCACCCACGCCAACGTGGACTACATTGGCGTGGCCCGGGACGTGATCAAGAACATCGGCTACGACAACACGGAGTACGGCATCGACTACAAGGGCTGTGCCGTGCTGGTGGCTTACGACAAGCAGAGCCCGGACATCGCCCAAGGCGTGGACAAGGCCTACGACGACAACCTGGACCAGGGCGCGGGCGACCAGGGCCTGATGTTCGGCTACGCCTGCGACGAAACGCCTTCCCTCATGCCCATGCCCATCTACCTGGCCCACCGCCTGGTGGAGCGCCAGGCCATGCTGCGCAAGGACGGCCGGCTGCCCTGGCTGCGTCCTGACGCCAAGTCCCAGGTCACCCTGAAGTATGTGGACGGCAGGCCCGCAGCCATCGATACCGTGGTGCTCTCCAGCCAGCATGCCCCGGAGATGTCCGAAGGACCCAAGATGAAGAAGGAGTTCGTCGATGCGGTCATCGAGGACATCATCAAGCCCGTGCTGCCTGCGGAACTCATCAAGGGTGACATCAAGTACCTGGTGAACCCCACCGGCCGCTTCGTGGTGGGAGGCCCCCAGGGGGACTGCGGCCTCACCGGGCGCAAGATCATCGTCGACACCTACGGCGGCGCGGCGCCCCACGGCGGCGGCGCCTTCTCCGGCAAGGACCCCTCCAAGGTGGATCGCTCCGCCGCCTATGCCGGCCGCTACGTGGCCAAGAACATCGTTGCCGCCGGGTTGGCCAGCAGGTGTCTGGTACAGATTTCCTATGCCATCGGCGTGGCCCATCCCACCAGTGTCATGGTGGAAACCTACGGCACCGGCAAGGTCAGCGACGAAAAACTCATAGAACTGGTGAAGCGGCACTTCGATCTGCGTCCCAAGGGCATCGTCAACATGCTGGACCTGCTGCGTCCCATCTATAAAAAGACCGCTGCCTATGGCCATTTCGGTAGGGACGAGCCTGAATTCAGTTGGGAAAACACGGACAAGGCCGAAGCGCTGCGCGCGGAGGCGGGCCTGTAAGGCCCTGCCGCAGGCGACTTGTCCGTGTTTCGTCGCAGGCTAACCTTGGCTTGCCAAGGTTAAGGCGCAATGCGCCGGCCGGAGACAGGTCACTGGATTTCCGAAGCGCTGCGCGCGGAGGCGGGCCTGTAAGGCCCTGCCGCAGGCGACTTGTCCGTGTTTCGTCGCAGGCTAACCTTGGCTTGCCAAGGTTAAGGCGCAATGCGCCGGCCGGAGACAGTTGACTGGGTAGGCCGTAGCACTGCGTTCGGAGGCTGGCCTGTAAGGCCCTGCCGCAGCTAACATCAGCCTGCTGATGCCGAGGCACCAGGAGCCGGCCGGGAACCGGCTGTGGCAACGGCCTGGCAGTTATATGAATTCAAGGCCCCGCCCGAGGGGCGCTGCGACCCATGCATTTGGGCCAGGCTCGGGCTGGGACCATCGATGGAACCGCGCCCGTTCATGCAAGGAGTATCAATGAACGCGTTCACCGACTTCAAAGTGGCCGACATGGCCCTGGCCGACTGGGGCCGCAAGGAAATCGCCATTGCCGAGACCGAGATGCCCGGCTTGATGGCCATCCGCGAGGAATACGCCAAGAGCCAGCCCCTGAAGGGCGCCCGCATCACCGGTTCCCTGCACATGACCATCCAGACGGCGGTGCTCATCGAGACCCTCACCGCCCTGGGCGCCGAAGTGCGCTGGGCATCCTGCAACATATTCTCCACCCAGGACCACGCCGCTGCCGCCATAGCCGCCGAGAACATCCCCGTCTATGCGGTGAAGGGGGAAACGCTCACCGACTACTGGGATTACACCCACAAGATCTTCGAGTGGCCGGACGGCGGCTACAGCAACATGATCCTTGACGACGGCGGCGACGCCACCTTGCTGCTCCACATCGGTGCCCGGGCCGAGAAGGATGCCTCTGTGATCAGCAAGCCCACCAGCGAGGAGGAGACCGTGCTGTTCGCCGCCATCAAGGCCCGGCTTGCCACCGACCCCACCTGGTATTCCACCCGCCTGGCCAAAATCAAGGGCGTGACCGAGGAGACCACCACCGGCGTGCACCGCCTGTACCAGATGCACGAGCGGGGCGAACTGAAGTTTCCGGGCATCAACGTGAACGACTCCGTCACCAAGTCCAAGTTCGACAACCTGTATGGCTGCCGCGAATCCCTGGTGGACGGCATCAAGCGCGCCACGGACGTGATGGTGGCGGGCAAGGTGGCCCTGGTGTGCGGCTACGGCGACGTGGGCAAGGGCTCGGCCCAGGCCCTGCGTGCTCTCTCCGCCCAGGTCTGGGTCACCGAGGTGGACCCCATCTGCGCCCTCCAGGCCGCCATGGAAGGCTACCGTGTGGTGACCATGGAATACGCCGCCGACAAGGCTGATATCTTCGTCACCGCCACCGGCAACTACCACGTCATCACCCACGACCACATGGCCGCCATGAAGGACCAGGCCATCGTCTGCAACATCGGCCACTTCGACAACGAGATCGATGTCGCCAGCGTGGAGAAGTACCAATGGGAGGAGATCAAGCCCCAGGTGGACCACATCATCTTCCCTGATGGCAAGCGCATCATCCTCTTGGCCAAGGGCCGACTGGTGAACCTGGGCTGCGCCACGGGCCATCCCAGCTACGTGATGTCCTCCAGCTTCGCCAACCAGACCATCGCCCAGATCGAGCTGTTCCAGCATACCGAGCGCTATCCGGTGGGGGTCTACACCCTGCCCAAGCACCTGGACGAGAAGGTGGCACGCCTGCAGTTGAAGAAGCTGAACGCCCAGTTGACAGTGCTGACCGAACAGCAGGCCGCCTACATTGGCGTACCCGTGCAAGGGCCTTACAAGGCGGAGCACTATCGCTATTGACGGCCCCGGCGCCAAGGGAAGGCCGCCCTCGGGCGGCCTTTTGCATTGGGGTTGCCCATGGGGGGCCGGACAAGACCCGGCCCTGGGGGCGCTCAGGGGTTCCTGGCTCTGCTTGCGACAGAGAAAAACCCGGGAATCGGAGACTTTTCCGGCGCGGCGCAGGGGGGCTCACGTGCTACTATCCTGGGCATTTTATAACCTTGAGCCGGCCCGATACCGGACCCGAGGATGGCGGAAGACAGTGATCTCGAACGCACGGAACCAGCGTCGGCAAGACGGCTGGAACAAGCCAGGGATGAAGGCAATGTGCCTCGCTCCCGCGAACTGGCCACCTTTGCCGTGCTGCTGGCCAGCACCGGGGTGATTGCCTTCCTGGGTTTGTTCATGTTCCAGGGGCTGGGCAACGTGATGCGCGGCGCCATGAGCTTCGACCGCGCCGACCTGGCCAGTCCCGCCATGATGGGGCGAAGCCTCATGGAGGCCGGCCAGGAGGGCATCCTGCTGTTGCTGCCCCTGGCCGCCGCCGTAATGGTGTCCGCCATCGCCGCCAACGTGATGGTTTCCGGCTGGCTGTTCACCACCAAGGCCCTGGCCCCCAAATTCAGCAAACTCGATCCCATCGCCGGGCTGGTGCGGATGTTTTCCTGGCAGTCCCTGGTGGAACTGGTCAAGGCCCTGCTCAAGGGGGCGCTCATCGCCGGGGTGGCGGGGTGGATGATCTGGCGCCAGCGGGATGGCATCCTGAGCCTGGCAGCCGAGCCCCTGGACTCGGCCATGACCCATTTCGCCCAGATCACGATCCTGACCTTCCTGGCTGCCGCGGCCGCCTATGCCCTCATCGTCATACTGGACGTGCCGTTCCAGCTCTGGAATTACCAGCGCCAGATGCGCATGACCAAGGATGAGGTGCGCCAGGAGCACAAGGAAATGGAGGGGGATCCCCAGATCAAGGCCCGGATCCGTTCCATGCAGCGGGAAGTGGCCCGCCGCCGCATGATGCAGGAAGTGCCCAAGGCCGACGTGGTGGTGACCAACCCCCTGCACTTCGCCGTGGCCATGAAGTACGACGAGAAGCACATGGCCGCTCCCCAGGTCATTGCCAAGGGTTCCCAGCTGGTGGCGGAGCGCATCAAGGAGATCGCTCGGGAGCACCGCGTGCCCATCGTGGAGGCACCGCCCCTGGCCCGGGCGTTGCATCGCCACGTGGAAGTGGGCGACACCATTCCGGGCACCCTGTTCACCGCCGTGGCCCAGGTGCTGGCCTACGTGTATCAGCTCAACCAGTCCATGAACCCGGTGTTGCCCAAGGAATGGCAGGTGCCGCCAAACCTGGACCCGGCCAGCCGGCTGGTGGCTGAGCCTGTTCCCGCGGAGGCTGCCTGATGGCCCAGGCTGTGCCCAATCTCGGAGTCACGCCCGGCCTGCAATGGCAGAAGCTGGCGGCGCCGCTGCTGGTGATCATGATCCTGGCGATGATGATTCTTCCGCTGCCGCCCTTCATGCTGGACATCCTGTTCACCTTCAACATCGCCCTGTCGATGATCGTGTTGCTCATCAGCCTCTACACCCTGAAGCCCCTGGAGTTCTCGGTGTTTCCCACGGTGCTGCTGCTGACCACCCTGCTGCGCCTGTCCCTCAACGTGGCCTCCACCCGCATCGTGCTGCTAGAAGGCCACGGCAGCGCCGATGCCGCCGGCAAGGTGATCGAGGCCTTCGGCCACTTCCTGGTAGGGGGGAACTATGCCGTGGGCCTGGTGGTATTTCTTATCCTGGTGCTCATCAATTTCGTGGTCATCACCAAGGGTGCCGGCCGTATCGCCGAGGTGAGCGCCCGCTTCACCCTGGACGCCATGCCCGGCAAGCAGATGGCCATCGACGCGGACCTGAACGCGGGCCTCATCGGCGAGGACGAGGCCCGCCGACGCCGTTCTGAAATTGCCCAGGAGGCGGATTTCTACGGCTCCATGGACGGTGCCTCCAAGTTCGTGCGGGGCGATGCCGTGGCGGGCATCATCATCATGGTCATCAACGTCTTCGGCGGCCTCATCATCGGCGTGGCCCAGCACGACCTGGACCTGGCCACCGCCGCCAGCAAGTACACCCTCCTCACCATCGGCGACGGCCTGGTGGCCCAGATCCCGGCTCTGGTGATTTCCACCGCGGCGGGCATCGTCGTCACACGGGTTTCCAGCGAGCAGGACCTCAACCAGCAGGTGGTGGGCCAGGTGTTCGGCCGGCCCCAGGCCCTGTTCCTCACCAGCGGAATCCTTTCCATCCTGGGCCTGGTGCCCGGTATGCCTCACGTGGCGTTCCTGCTCATGGGGGGCGTGCTGGCCGGGGCGGGCTACTGGATGACCCAGCAGAACCGGGAGGCGGCTCAGGCCCAGGTGGAGGAATTGCCGCCGCCCGCCCAGGAAGAGCCATTGGAGGTGGGCTGGCACGACGTGGCTGCGGTGGACCGCCTGGGACTGGAGGTGGGGTATCGCCTGGTGCCCTTGGTGGACCGGAACCAGGACGGCGAACTGCTGCGCCGCATCCGGGGCATCCGCAAGAAGATCGCCCAGGACCTGGGGTACCTGGTGCCTGCCGTGCACATCCGCGACAACCTCCAGCTCAAGCCCAACGGCTACCGGGTCACCCTGAAGGGGGTGAGCGTGGCCGAGGGTGAAGCCGTGGCGGGCAAGTACCTGGCCATCAACCCCGGCCGTGTCATGGGCACCATCAATGGTCAGAGTACCACGGATCCGGCCTACGGCCTGCCTGCCGTGTGGATCGACGCCGGCCAGCGTGACCTGGCCCAGACCTATGGCTACACGGTGGTGGACACGGGCACCGTGGTGGCCACCCACCTCACCAAGATCATCAACGAGCACGCGCCGGAACTGTTGGGTCGGGAGGAGACCCAGCAGTTGCTGGACCACATCGCCAAGCAGTTCCCCAAGCTGGTGGAGGATCTGGTGCCCAAGGCCCTGCCCGTGGGCACGGTGCAGAAGGTCCTGCAGAACCTGCTGGAGGAGCAGGTCCATATCCGCGACATGCGCACCATCCTGGAAACCCTGGCGGAGCATGCCCCGAAATCCCAGGATGTGGACGACCTCACGGCGGCGGTTCGCGTGGCTTTGGGCCGTGCTATCATCCACGAAACCTTTGGAGGAGCGCAGGAATTGCAGGTGATGGCGTTGGAGCCAAACCTCGAGCACATCCTGATGCAGGCCATGGCGGCCCGTGGCGAAGCGGGCGCCGGATTGGAGCCCGGACTGGCTGAGCGGCTGGTGCGGGAAACGGTCCAGGCCGTGGAACGCCAGGAGAATGCGGGCCAACCCGCCGTCTTGCTGTCCCCGCCCGCCATCCGTCCCGTACTGGCCCGCTTCCTCCGCCGTTCCGCCGCCTCCCTGAAGGTGCTCTCCCACGCTGAAGTGCCGGACGGAAAGTCCATACGCATCGTCAGCCTCATTGGTGGCGGTTGAAATGAAGCAGACCCCATGCTCTCAGCGCTCACCGCTCTCCCGGAGGGCGAATCAGTTCCCTGGAGCGGGCTGTCAGTACTGACATGATCAAAAAATTCCACGCGCAAACCACCCGTGATGCCCTGCGCCAGGTCCGCGATGCCCTCGGTGCCAGTGCCATCATCCTGTCCAATCGGCAGGTGGCCGGCGGAGTCGAGATCATCGCCGTGGCGGATCTGGACATGGCTGCGCTGACTTCCCAGGCTGAGCCTGCCCTGTGGGCGGCCACCAGCCAGAGCAAAGCCGCAGCGGCTGCGCCGCGAAATACGCAGCCCCAGCCCCATTCCCAGCCCCAGCCCCAGCGACCCAGGTCCGGCATCAGCCTGGAGGAGGTGGCGCCCCAGCTCACCACTCTGGCCGACTACCTGGCGGAACGGGAAGGCCAGGGCACGGCCCAGCAAGGCGGCACCACCATCCGACCCTCCCCGATCCGGCAACAGGTCGCGTCCCCGGTTGTCGAGACTGCCGCCCAGCCCGCGGAGGCCGCACCTCAGCCATCCACCATTGCCATTGCCGCGGGTGTCGACGAACTGGCCCGGGAGATGCGCCTGTTGCGGGGCATGGTTGAAGGCCAGCTGGCCGGGTTTGCCTGGAACGACGTGACCCAGCGGGACCCCATGCGGGTGGAGGCCATGAAGCGCCTGCTGGCGGCGGGGTTTTCCGCCGGATTTTCACGGCAGTTGCTGGACATGCTGCCGGCCAAGGAAGAAGACCTGAACCAGGCCCTGAAGTGGCTCAAGGGCACCATCGCTCACAACATCAAGGTGGCTCGTCCCGAGGACGACATCATCGAAAAAGGCGGCGTCTATGCCCTGGTGGGGCCTACCGGCGTGGGCAAGACGACCACCGTGGCCAAGCTGGCCGCCCGGGCCGTCCTGCGCCATGGCGCCGACAAGGTGGCCCTGGTGACCACCGACACCTACCGTATCGGTGCCCAGGACCAGTTGCGCATCTACGGCCGCATCCTGGGCACGCCCGTGTTCGCGGTGCGGGACGAGAACGACCTGGAGCTCACCCTTTCCGACCTGCACAGCCGCCACCTGGTGCTCATCGACACCGTGGGCATGAGCCAGCGGGACAAGCGGGTGGCGGAGCAGGTGGCCCTGCTGTGTGGCGAAGGCCGGGAGGTGAACCGTCTGCTCTTGCTTGGGGCACCCAGCCAGGGCATTACCCTGGAGGAGGTGGCCCGGGCCTACGCCGGGCCAGGTCTGATGGGCTGTGTGCTGACCAAGATCGACGAGGCGCTGACCTTCGGGCCTGTGCTGGACGTGGCCATCCGCCACGAACTGCCTGTGCATTTTGTCACCAACGGACAACGGGTGCCCGAGGACCTGCATCTGGCCAATGCCACCTACCTTGCTGACCGGGCTTTCCGTGGCAACCAGAAGCCCGAGTCCCCGTTCACCCAGGCTGATGGGGATTACCCTATCCTCATGGCGGCCAGCCAGGCCAGCATGACCGTGGAAGAACTGGCGGGAGGAGTTGTCGGTGCGGCTGGCTGAGCCCATGGACCAAGCCACCGGCCTGCGGCGGCTGTTCGCGGGCAGCCAGGTATTCCATGCCGTGGGGGTGATGGGACCGGACCCGCGCCGCAATGCGCACGCCTGTGCGGAGTTGGCCCTGGGCCTCAGCCGCTGTGGCAAGCAGGTGCTGGTGCTGGACGAAGGCCGCGCGCCCTACAACGTGGGTGGTATGTGGGGCCTGATGCCGCGCCACACCCTGGCGGACATACCCGGGCGCGGCCTGGCCGCGGCCGTGCTGGAAGCTGGTCCGGGCATTCACCTGCTGGCGGCCCCGGAGGGCATGCATGCCCTGGCCGCCCTCAACGAGCGCGCCCTCATGGGGCTGGCCGAGCATTGGGGCGAGGCCCCCGACTGGATGCTGCTGAGCGGCCAGGGGGGAGCCCAGGCGGGCACGGGTTTGGCCACCACCGCCGAGTTGCGTCTCCTCGTCCTGCCCGGGGACAAGAACTTGCTGGCGGACACCTACGCGACGCTCAAGTCCGCCCACTCCGCATGGTCCGGGGGGGCATGGATGGTTCTGGTGGAGGGGGCGGACCTGGAACGTGCCCAGCCACTTTACAATTCCCTGAGGGAAACGGCCCAACGTTTCCTGGGGGTGGAGCCCGGCTATCTGGGGTGCCTGCCAAAGCCCAGGCATATCGGGAGTTCGACGGAAGGGACGCATGGTGCCCTCATGGCCGAATCCCTCCTGGCCTGGCAGGCCGAGCAACCCCTCAACTTCGAGCAATATTGGCAGCGCATGTGGCTGTTCAGCCGCATGACATTGGATTCGACCGGAGGAAAACGCAGGAATGCTGACCGTCGCCCAGGATAAGGACGCCTTGGTGCGGGAATACCTGCCCCTAGTCAAGCGCATCGCCTACCACATGATGACCCGCCTGCCCGCCAGCGTGGAGGTTGATGACCTCATTCAGGCAGGACTCATGGGCCTCATGGATGCGGTGGATCGTTTCGATGACGAGCAGGGTGCCCATTTCGAAACCTACGCCACCCAGCGGGTGCGGGGCGCCATGCTGGACGAGTTGCGGGAGGCGGACTGGGTCTCACGCAACGTGCGCCGCGCCGGGCGCCAGATCGAGAGCGCCATCCATGCCTTGCAGCAGCGCCACCAGCGCCCCCCTTCGGAGCAGGAAATCGCGGACGAGATGGGGCTGGGCATCCACGCCTATTTCGAATTGCTCAACGATGCCCGGGGCGCCCACCTGGTCTACTACGAGGACCTGCACGAGTCGGACGGGGAGGATTTCCTCGACCGTTTCGCCGACGACGGTACCCACGGCCCCTTCGACGTCCTGGCCTCCCGCCACTTCAAGGGAGCCCTGGCCCAGGCGGTGAGCATCCTGCCGGACCGGGAGAAGATGCTCATGGGCATGTATTACGAGCAGGAGATGAACTTCAAGGAGATCGGCGCCGTACTGGGGGTTTCCGAGTCCCGGGTGTGCCAGCTGCACAGCCAGGCCATCTCGCGCCTTCGGAGCAAGTTGCGGGACTGGTCCAGCGAACAGAAATAAGAGCCTATCCCAGTGGATATCGTCAGCATCGTCGGCATCGTAATCGGGCTATCCGCCATCCTGCTGGGACAGTTCCTCGAGGGGGGGCATATCGGCTCCCTGCTGCAGCTCACGGCATTCATGATCGTGGTGGGCGGAACCGTGGGCGCAGTCATGCTGCAGTCCAGCATGAGGGTGTTCCTGGATGGCCTGAACCTGCTTAAGTGGGTGTTCAAGCCGCCTCGCATCCTGCCCCAGGAGACCCTGAGGATGCTGTTGGACTGGAGCCAGCATGCCCGTCGTGGCGGTCTGCTGGCTTTGGAACCCTTCATCGAGCAGCAGCCTGACCTGTTCCATCGCCGGGGCCTGCAGATGTTGGTGGACGGTGCGGAGCCGGAGGTGCTGCGGGATACCCTCGAACTGGATCTCCAGGCCTATGAACAGCACCACATCGAGGCCTCCAAGATATGGATGGCGGCCGGGGGCTACTCACCGACCATCGGCATCCTGGGTGCGGTCATGGGGCTCATCCACGTCATGGAGAACCTGTCGGATCCCTCCAAGCTGGGTGCGGGTATCGCCGTGGCCTTCGTCGCCACCATCTACGGCGTGGGTGGCGCCAACCTGCTCTTCATTCCCATCGCCAACAAGCTGCGTTACCTCATCGGTCGCCAGGTGGCCAACAAGGAGATGTTCATCCAGGGCATCATCGCCATCGCCAATGGTGAAAATCCCCGCATCATCGACGCCAAACTGCAGGGGTACTTGGCATGAGCACCTGGCCTTTTGGCCGAGGAAATGGCGCCGAGCTGGTTTCGGCACAGGCGGATACTCGCGCAGCAAGGGTCAAGGCGCTTCGCGCCGGCCCCGGCCAATGTCCCCGCATCTTCGATGCCAGGCTGCAGGGGGGTTTGGCTTGAGCGGGCTTTGGGGCGCCCAGGGCTGAGTGCCATGGCTCGAAAGAAACCCGCGGAGGAGCACGAAAACCACGAACGCTGGCTGGTGTCCTACGCGGACTTCATCACCCTGCTGTTTGCGTTCTTCGTGGTGATGTATGCCATCTCATCCATCAACGAAGGCAAGTACCGGGTCCTGTCCGATTCCCTGGTGAGCGCCTTCCAGCAACCGCCCTCGTCGGAAAAGCTGATCGAGATGAGCTCCAAGTATCCGGAGGTGCTGGAGGGTACGGGAAGCCCGGTCGGCAAGGCCGTGGTTCGACCTCCCGGTGGGGAGACACCGGAGCGCAAGGCGGCGGCGGAAAAGATGAAGAAGGTGGCCAAGAACGTGCTGGATGCCATGCAGCCCCTCATCAAGACTGGCCAGGTGCAGGTGACACAATCGCCCCGCGGAGTGACCGTGGAGATCAACGCCAGTACCCTGTTCAACAGCGGCGACGCGGTGCTGCAGCCCAAATCCATCGACACCCTCTCCGCCGTGGCCCAGGTGCTGGCCACCACGGACAACCCCATCCAGGTTGAGGGCCATACCGACAATGTGCCCATCTACAGCCCGGCCTTTCCCTCCAACTGGGAACTGTCCTCCGCCCGGGCGGGCAGTGTGGTACGCCTGTTCGCGGAAATGGGGGTGCCGGCCGGGCGCATGGTGGCCATCGGCTATGCCGACAACCGTCCACTGGACGCCAATACCACGCCGGAAGGCCGGATGCGCAACCGGCGGGTAAACGTGCTCATCCTCAATGAAGTGGAAGGGCCGGTCAGGGAAATCACCCTGCAGGAGCCGACGGCTCCCTCTCCCAGCACCGTGGCCCCGCCCGCTGCCCGTTAGGCCAGGGGAGCTGGCACTTCGGTCTCTGCGTGAAAGCGCAACAGGTCCAGGTTGGGGGATGATTCCAGGCGTTTGTCCAAGTGCAGTGTTTTCGTGCCTTTGGTGAAGCCCACATCCACTTCCAGACTGGGCGCAAAACATCCTGGAAGCGCAGCCAGCATGGGGGGTTGCTTGCTGACGGCGCTGGGTTGCAACAGGAGCCCGGGCCATTGCCGGCCGGTATCCTTGCGCCGAATCTGCACCGCCAGGGCCTGGGGCGCCAGCAATTGGACACCGAAGGTGACCTCGCCCCTCTGGGGGATGCGGAACCAGCGCACGATGCCCAGGCCCCAGTTGCCGTTGCCCTGGCGCACCCCGGCAATGTCGCCTACGCGGATCTGCATGGCGCTGGCCTGGGTCAGGCCCAGGGCCAGGCCACCCATGCTGTCGTTGATGGTCTTGCACTTGACCACCACTGGTGGCGGGTCGTTCTCGACGATGCCGTAGTGAATGGTGTCCGACTTGCCGGCGGGCGAAAGCAGTCGGTGCATGGCTTTGAAGCCAATGCAGACTTCCACTTCCTTGCCCTGCTGGTGCCGACGACGCTGGGACTGGCGCTGCACCGAGGCGCCCCAGTTCAGGCGCAGCCGCTTGAGCATGGAGGCATAGGCCGGATCGATGGCAGCCTCTGGAAGACCCATCTTTGCCCGGTCTTCCGCGCTGCGCAGGTTGTTGGCCACCAGGGCCAGGTGCTTGGCCAGTCCAGTGGTGTTAAGGATAAGGTCCCAACGGGGGTTCACTGGATGGCCTTCCCTGGCCAGGGGCTTGGGCGTGGCATCGACGCCGATGTCAACTATGAAGAGGCCGGACTGGCCCTTGGTCGTCTCCTCGGCGGGGAAGATGGTGGCCAGGTTGGAAAAGCGGGCGATGATGTCCTTGGCCCAGGGCAGTTCCACCTGGGGAAAATGGTAGGGGTCCGCCAGGGCCATGAGCAGGGTGGCCTTGTAGATTTGCTCAAGGGACAGCATCTTGGTGCCACCCTCGGGGATGACGTCCTTCAGGCCGCTGCGCAGGGCATAGTTGTAGGTCTGGTGCAGGTCGAACCAGATGCCCGGGGGAGTGGGCTGATGGGTTTCGAAGCTCACCTCGGCCACCGCCTGAAGGGAGAGGAGGATGCGCTGTAGATACAGGGGAACGGGATTGCCGCCGAACAGGTGGAAACGGCGCTTCAGCCACTCGAGCATTAGCGTCTTGTAGGCCATGGCCATTTCCAGCAGGAGCCGCTGGGCCAGTTCTGCATTGCGCTGCTGCTTGGGCGGCAAGGGGAGAGGTACGGCGCTGTAGAGTTCATACAAGCTCGCCACGAGGTCTTCCAGCACCGTACCGACGCGGTCCACTACCTTGACCCGGCTGTCGTAGGCCAATTCAGCACTGTTGAGCGCGGTCAAGTAGTCAGCCAGTTCCTCGGCTGCCTCCGCAGGGCTGGAAAGAGGCAGGTTGGCCAGCCAGACCTCAACTTGCTTGGGCTTTGTCTCCAGGTTTATATTGCGCGCCGGCTCCCTGGTGGGTAAGGCATATCTTGGCTGCATGGCTGGTCTGAATCCGCTCCTGCTCCATTCATTCTCCTCGTGATTTTAATCACACCTTTCCACACCGCGAAATTTCTTGTCGCAGCTAACCTTGTTTGAACATGAATCTGAATGAAAAGATTTTCGAGGGACTGCGGAGGCATGGCCGGAATTTTGAGTTGCTGGCGGGGGTTTCACTCAGGGCTGTCATCTGCGAGATACTCTGCAAGCCCATGGTGGACAGCTACCTGCTGGCTCCCGGCCCTTTCCATCATCGGGCTGGCCTGCACCGCTTTCCGCGCCTCCGAGGTGCATGCCAGGCAAGGGACCCGTGAGATCGCATACTGAACCCTGGGGAGGTTGTCCTGTCATATCCGCCATTCGTGTGCTTTCCATTGCTAAGAGATAACGCCAATGACTCGTCTGATCACAATTTTCCTTGCCGCCTTTGTATGGGTATTCCCGGTCCATGCCTTTACCCTGGTGGATAGCGACGGCAAGACGCACACCCTGACCAAGTACAAGGGCAAATGGGTGCTGGTGAATTTCTGGGCGACCTGGTGCCCCCCCTGCCTGGAAGAGATTCCCGACCTCAACGCCCTGCACGAGAACAAGAAGAACAACCTCGTGGTCCTGGGTATCGCCATGGATTACCAGGACCCCAAGACCGTGCTCCAGTTCGCCGACCAGATGATGGTGAGCTACCCCATCATCCTGGGGAACAGCAAGACCGCGGCCCAGATTGGCGCCCTCACTGGACTGCCCACCACGTATCTTTACAATCCCCAGGGCAAGATGGTGGCCTACAACGTCGGGGCTTTGACCCGGCAGACCGTGGAAAGCTACATCAGCAAGAAGAAGTGAGCGCCCCGCGTTTCCTTGAGAACGTTCCGATGAGCCTGGGCCGCCTGTCCTTTTATTGAAAGAGGAGTCGTGATGCGTTGGCTGCTGCTGCTGTTCTTCTCCCTGTGGGTCTTCAACGCCCAAGCCGAGGTGCGGGATCCCCATTCCCATTTCTTCATGCCCAAGCTGGGGGATTTCAAGGAAGAATTGGACGTGGCCAGGAGCGAAGGCAAACAGGGTGTGCTCATCATGTTCGAAATGGAGGAGTGTCCCTTCTGCTATCGCATGAAAGGCACGGTCCTGAACCAGTCCCAGGTGCAGGACTGGTATCGCAAACATTTCCTCATCTACGCCATGGACGTGAAGGGGGATACCTCCATGACCGACTTCAAGGGCAGGAATACCACCGAAAAGGCGTTCGCCCTGGAAAACCGAGCCCGGGCCACCCCCACCTTCGTATTCTTTGACCTGGAGGGCAACGCGGTGACCCGCTTCACCGGAGCGACCCGGACGGTGGACGAGTTCCTGTTGCTGGGCAAATACGTTGTGGATGGCGTGTACAAGACCATGCCGTTCAACGTCTACAAGCGCCAAGCGTCCGCCAAATGAGGCGGGCCGGTTCTGCCTGGCTATGGGTTGCCGCCCTCGCATGCTGCCTGGGCAGTGCCCGGGCAGCGGAAGCTCCCAAGCTCACCCTGGAGTCCGTCCTGGCCCTGGCGGATGCGCCCCATCCCGATCTCGACCTGGCGAAGGCCAGGGAGACGGGCGCCCGGGCCGAGGCCCGCCTGGCCGACAGCCTTGACGATTTCCGGGTGTCCCTGGAGGGGGCACTGCGCACGGGCCGCAACGAGTTCTACAACGACCGCTTCCACCCCGACCACCAGGCTCGCCTGCTGGCCCGCAAGAGCCTCTATGACGGCGGCCTTGGCGACATCAGCGTGAACGCCGCGGCGGCGGAAGCAGACGCCCGCACACTGCAGGTGATGGATGCCAGGACCCAGCGGCGCCTTACCCTCATGGCCCGTTATTTCGACGTGCTGCTGGCTGACATGCAGTACAACGCCGACACGGAGTTCCTCGCCGTGGCCTACGTGGACTGGGACAACAACAGGGACCGCCACGCCCTGGGCCAGATACCCCAGTGGAAGCTGGTGGAACTGGAATCCCGCAATCAGAATGCCCGGACCAAACGCAATGACACCCGTCGCAAGCTGCGGGAAAAGCGCATGCAACTGGCCCAGGCCATGAACCGGCAGGAACAGGTGCTGGAAGACCTGATCGATCCGCCCCTGAAGGACAACGACCGAACGCTGCCCCCCCTGGATGTCCTCGTATCCCATGCCCTGGCCCACAACCCTGGAATACAGGCCCAGGCGAAACTGCTGGCCGCAGCGCAGAACCGCCGTGAAGCGGTGCGGGCAGGCTATCGTCCCACCCTGGAGTTCGAGGCGGAAGCCGCCACCTGGAGCAGGAACACCAGTACCCGGGATGACGTGCGCGGCGGGCTGAACTTCGTCATGCCCCTGTGGCAGGGTGACCGCATCGATGCGGGCCTGGCCCGGGAACAGGCCCGCATCACCGAAATCCAGCTGCAGCATGAAAAGCTGACCATGCAATTGCGGGAGTCCCTGCTGTCCGTTTGGGAGGAAATCCAGTACCTGCTGGACAGCGAGCGCCAGAGCACCCGGACGAATTCCCTGTATCGCGACATGGCTCTGGAGAAGGCCCGGGCCGAGTATGAGATGGAACTCAAGACCAACTTGGGCACCAGCATGGCCGAGACCCAGTTGGCCCAACTCCTGCGTCGGGCCGTGGAATACCGCCTGGCCCTGGCCTGGGCCAGGCTCGAAGCCTTGTTGGGGACCCCCCTTGCGGAAGTGAAGACGAAGGACAAGTCATGAAACCCACCCGATTTCTGGGCAGCCTTGCCCTGGGCCTCACCGCCATGGCGGTCCAGGCCGCCGAATATACCGCCGAACTGGCTTGGGCCGGACGGGTTTCCCTGGCCATGCCCGTGACCGGCGTGGTGGAAACTGTGCAGGCCCAGGCAGGCCAATGGCTGAAGAAGGGCGAGCTCATGGCCGCCCTCAACCCGGTCCTGTTCAAGGCGGGTGTGGCAGAGGCCAAGGCCGATGTGGATCGCCTCGCCCTGGAGCAGGCCGACGCCCAGCGTGACCTGGACCGTGTGAAGGAACTCTACGCCCGCACCGTATCAGCCACCACGGAGCTGGATGCTGCCCAGCTACGGTTCGACAGGGCCACAGCGGCTCTGGCCGGAGCCCAGGCACGCCTGGACAAGGCTCGCCACCAGTTGGAGCAGTCGGAGTTGCGCGCCCCCTTCGACGCCATCGTCCTGGAACGGCTGGCCGAGCCCGGACTGGTGGCGGCGACCCCCTGCCAGCCCAATCCCCTCTTCATCGTGGCCCGCTCGGACGAAATGGTGGCCCAGGCCGTATTGCAGGCCGACCAGGCCCGCCATGTGGTTCCCGGCCGCAAGGCGGACGTACTGTTGGGCGGCAAGGCTTTCATGGGGGAAACCCGGGGGCTGAGCCTGCGTCCAGACGGGAAATACCGGCTGGAAGTGGCCCTGCCCCAGGTCAAGGGACTCGGACCCGGGCAGCCGGCGACGATCCGGCTGCACTGACCCGGCATCAGGCCGCCTTGAGGTAGCGCTCCTTGGCGGCCCTGGCCTGCTGGGCTTCCTCGGTGTTGTAGGCCTTGCCGGACCACAACATGCTGTAGGCGATCTCCTCGTTTCCGTTTTCGCACAGTTCCAACACTTTCTGGAACAGGGGCTGGAAGGTATCTGAGCGGTGGCTGCGCTCATGGTCCTCGAAGGTTTGCCAGAAGGTCACGATCAGCGCCTCCTTGCCCTGCAGCGGGCTGCCGACCGCCTGGCCCACGGTAGAGCCCTCGTTGGACACCTGACCCGAGTTCAGCGCCACGAACCCTCCCACGAAGCCGGTATCGGAATGATAGGTCTTCACGTTCTCGCACAGCTCCGCAACCCGCATCTCCAGGTCATCGGTGCTGTATTCGGGCTTGAGGATCACCCTGTTGATGGTCACTACGCCGTCGCTGTTGAATCCATTGATCAAGGCAGACATCGCACTCTCCTTCATTAAATAAGCAAATACTTATATATCGGTTTCAAGAAAAGGCGCCGTGTCGTGCGCCTGGTTAATACCATAGTGATTTACTCGGATAAATACAACTGTTGTATCGATATGGTTTTTTTATGGCGCGCCCGAGGATACCGTTTCCCTCTTGCAATCATTGACATAGATTGGGCCGCTACGGATAATCCACGGCTCTTTGTCTTCCCGGTGATGTAGCTCAGACGGTTAGAGCGGTGGATTCATAACCCACAGGTCGGCGGTTCGATTCCGCCCATCACCACCAATGAAAAGCGGCTTGCAATCTTGCAAGCCGCTTTTGTTTTGGCATGGCATCTTCTTATGCGAATGCGTCCTTCAGGACGTTCCTGAGCCAACCATCCGCGTATTCGGCCTCCAGTTTTCGGTAAAGGCGAGGCACGGCCTTGGGGGCTTCCCTGGAGCCGAAGGCCACCGGTGAGATGCCGCTGCCATCCTTTATGTAGACCCACTGGCCGTTCTGCACCCTGTAGAGGTGCACCACCGAGAAGCCCCAGTCGTGGGCCACCACGCTGTAGCAGGTGTTGGTGTAGATGGGCACGGGCGGTGGCAGGCCGTTGACCTTGGCAACGATGCTGGCCACCACTACCTTGGCCTGGGTGATGGCCATGTGGGCAGACTTGGGGAAGGCGTTGTTGGTGGCCAGTTCGCCCCCCACGCAGGCATCGCCCACCACGAAGACATCCTTCAGCCTGGTGGACTCCATGTTCTCCGGCTTCACCTCGCACCATTTGTCCTTGAAAGTGGCGAGCCCCAGGTCCTTGGCCACCTTGCCGGCGTGGTGGGGCGGGATGATGTTGACCACGTCGCCATGATGCTCTGAAAAGCCCGTGTGGCAGGTCAGGGTCTTGGGGTCGATGCGCTCAACCTTGCCGTCGTTGGCACCGGAAATCCATTCGATCATGCCGCCCTGGCCGTAGCCGTAAAGTTCCTTCCAGGCCTGTTCGAACAAGGGCCGCTTGGAAAAGGAATCGTTGGCGTCCAGGATCAACACCTTGGACTTCTTCTTGCCGTGGTGCATGCAATGGTTGGCCACCTGGGCGGCGCGTTCATAGGGACCGGGCGGGCAGCGGAATGGACCGGGCGGGACGACGATGACGAACTTGCCGCCGTCCGGCATGGCTTCCAGTTGTTTCTTCAGCATCAGGGTCTGGGGACCCGCCTTCCAGGCATGGGGCAGGCTCGTCTCGGCCAGCTCCTTGCTGTAGCCCTGGATGGCGCCGTAATTGAAATCAATGCCTGGCGACAGAACCAGGAAATCATAGGCAAAAACCCTGCCTGTGGACGTGGTCACGGTTTTCTTGACCGGATCAATCTGGGTGACCTCTTCGTGGACCACCTTGATGCCATGTCTTTGCAGACCCTTGTAGCCCACCTGCAGGGTCTTGATGTCGCGCTCCCCGGAGATGACTTCGTTGGAAAGGGGGCATGATGTGTACAGGGGTTCCCGCTCCAGCAGCGTTACTTCAATGCCAGGGTCCATCAAGCGAAGATATTTCGCGGCGGTGGCTCCGCCATAGCCGCCACCCACGACCACCACCCGGGCCTTCGTCTTGCCCTTTGCCGCGTGGGCGTGGGGGATTTGCAGGAGGGAAGCGCCCGACGCGGCACTGAGGGCCTTGAGGAAGGCGCGGCGATCGAAGTTGTACATGCTGCATTCCTCCTTATTTGCCTTGGGCGCCGAAATAGTGGGCGGCTGCAGGCAGTTCCGCGGGCTTCATCCTGCGCACGGTTTTCTTCATCTTGCGGTGGGGCATGGAGAACTCCTCTTCGCGGTACTTCTCCAGTTCCAGTTCCATGTACTTTGCCCATTGGCCGTTGATGCGAGGGGCGTCCTCGTCCGGGTCGTTGCCGGTGGCGCCATGGCAGTCCTCGCAGTTTTCGAAGATGACCGCCTTGCCCTTCTTCATCAGGGCCGATCCCACGGGCTGGTGCGAAGGCACCCAGGGCTGGCGGGAGAAGTAGTCGGCCAGGCCGTTGATTTCGTCGTCGGTGAGGCCCTTGACGATACGGTTCATGGTGGCCGCACCGCGTTCGTCGTACTTCCACTGCTTCATGACATCGGCCAGGTAGTGTCTGGGCAGGCCGCCTATGGAGGGCATGGACATGCCCGCGCTGACGCCATTGACGCCATGGCAGTTGTTGCAGGTGCGGGCCAGGATGGAAATATCCGGTCCCGCCGCCAATGCCGTGCCGGCGACCCAAAACAGGATGGCGGCCGAGAATCCCTTGCGCATAGTTTCCTCCATTTGCTCAAGGACAGATAACGGGGAGTCAAGGCGGCCGGTACCTCCTTTGAGGCCCTCTGAAGCAACCACACCGGCCGTGTTGATTTGTCGAACTATGTGACCTTGCACGCTGAATTAGCAAGCTCAATTCGCTTATTAGACATCCGTAATATATTGATTAATTGATGTATTTTTCCTGACAAGTCCATTGCTAATACCCCTATCTACCTCGTAGTCTATGGCCCCACCTTGGTAGGAATGTTCTAGCGGCTCAAGGGTTTTCCCCGGCTCGGCATGCTTTGCCCATGGAGATGGGGGCGCGCCACTGCCTCAAAATCGAGGAGACAGAAATGACAAGAAATGCCTGGAAGTCGCTGCTTGGGGTCATCGCGGCCGTCATGGGCGTGTTGCTTACGCAAATGGCGTTTGCCACGGCCCCTGCCATGGCCGGGGCGGAGGCTGCCAGTGCCGATGCGGCGCAACCCGCCATCGCCAACCACCGCTGCCTGCGCTGCCATGCGGACCCGGATGAAAAGGTGAAGGTACGCCGGGACGGCAGCAGGAACTTCATCTACATCGATCCAGGCGTCTTCAAGCACAGCGTGCATGGCAAGCAGCCCTGCTCCGGATGTCACAACAATGTGGACAAGCTGCCCCACCCCAAGCCGCTGCCCAAGAGCGTGGGATGCATCGAGTGCCACAAGCAGAAATACGAGGCCCAGAAGGGCAGCGATAGCCCTCAATACAAACGCCTGGGCATCGTCGTGGAGCAGATGGAGAGCTACCTCCATTCCGTCCACGCCCAGCCCAGCAAGCGGGACATCTCCAAGATCAACGCCACCTGCTACGACTGCCACGACGCTCACAACATCGGCACTCTGGGCAGCCTGCAGCGGGCCGAGCATCGGCTGAAGAACCCCGAGGTGTGCGGCCGCTGCCATAAGGAGGAATTGGTCGAGTACAAGGCCTCCATGCACGGCAAGGCTGTGCTGGAGAAGAAAGACACCAAGAGCGCTGTCTGCTCCGATTGCCACAGCACCCACAACATCAGTTCAGCCAGCGGCGATCCCATGAAGCTGGAGATCACCCGCAACTGCGGCGACTGCCACGAGAAGGCCCGGGAGACCTATTTCAGGTCCTACCACGGCCAGGTGAACAAGCTGGGCTATACCAATACCGCCAAGTGCTACGACTGCCACGGCGCCCACAACATCAAGAACGTGGATGACCCCACCTCCACCATCCACACCAACAACCGCCTGAAGACCTGCAACACCTGCCACAAGGACGCCAAGGAAGGCTTCCTCACCTTCCATGCCCACGGCGATCCAACGAACTTCGAGAAGTACCCGGGCATATTCGTGGTCAACGAGTTCATGAAATACCTGATCTACGGCGTCATGATCTTCTTCTGGACCCACGTGATTCTGTGGTTCTACAGGGAGCTGAAGGACCACCTGGCGGGCTGCGGCCACCGGGAGGACGTGGAGCATCCGGACGCCGTGTTCTTCCGCCGCTTCAGCAAGGTCTGGCGCTGGATCCACGTGCTCTTCGCCATGAGCACCATGGTCCTGGTCATCACCGGCACCACCCTGCTGTTCTCCCATGCCGACTGGGCCAAGGCGGTCATGACCCTGCTGGGCGGCCCGGTCTGGGAGGGCGTCATCCACCGCACGGCGGCCGTCATCTGGGTCACGGTGTTCCTGGGGCACATCGGTTTCGCCCTGCGCAACATCTGGGTGACCCGCAAGACTTTCCGCTGGTTCGGGCCCACCTCCATGATCCCCAACTGGCAGGACCTGAAGGACATCGTGCGCATGTACAAGTGGTTCCTGGGCTTCACCTCCAGGCCCAAGTTCGAGCGCTGGACCTACTGGCAGAAGTTCGACTACTGGGCGCCGTTCTGGGGTGCCACCATCATCGGCCTGTCTGGCGCCATGATGTTCAAGCCCACGCTGACGTCCCAGTTCCTGCCGGGCTGGGTGTTCAACATCGCCACCATCGTGCACGCCGAGGAGGCCCTGCTGGCCACCGTGTTCCTGTTCTCGGTGCACTTCTTCAACGTGCACTTCAGGCCGGAGAAATTCCCCCTCTCCACCACCATTTTCACCGGTGCCGTGCCCCTGGAGGAATTCAAGTACGAGCACACCCAGGAATACGACCGCCTGGTGGCCTCGGGCGAACTGGAGAAGTACCTGGTCAAGCGGCCCACCCGCACGGTGGAAAGCCTGGCCACCATCCTCTCGGCGCTGCTCATCCTGGCGGGCTTCCTGCTGCTCACCCTGGTGCTGATCGGTGTGACGACCATGCACTGAGGCGGTGAATAGCCCTCAAGGCCCGGGTGGAAAACCACCTGGGCTTTTTTATGGCGTTTGCGCATCAATCGGCAAGGGCGATGGCTATGGCGGAAAAACTGCATTGCAATCGCGCACGGGGTCCCACAAGATTGGCTGAATAAGTAAACGCTAATACACCAAGGCGGCTGGAGAGAGACCTGACTTGCAAAGGAGCAAGCGATGGGTTGGCTATCTACTTTCTTTGTCGGCCTGGTGGTTGTGGCCTTCAGCCTGACGGCGCTCGCCTTTATCGCCGTGGCGGTCGTGGTGCTCGGCGAGGCCCTGGTCCTCGCCTTCAGGGCACTTAAAACGCGCTAATCCAGCGTCGCCACCCCCACCGCCTGACGGTCGGCATGGTAGCTGGAGCGCACCATGGGGCCGCTGGCCACGTTGCGGAATCCCATTTCCATGGCCAGGCGCTCGAATTCGGCAAAACCTCCCGGGGTGACGAACCGCTCCACTGGCAAATGATGGGCTGAAGGCTGGAGATATTGGCCGATGGTGATCATGTCCACGTCATGGGCAC
Source organism: Thiobacillus sp. (assembly GCA_024235835.1). Taxonomy (NCBI): domain Bacteria; kingdom Pseudomonadati; phylum Pseudomonadota; class Betaproteobacteria; order Nitrosomonadales; family Thiobacillaceae; genus Thiobacillus; species Thiobacillus sp. The sequence goes on from JACKLQ010000002.1 coordinate 761,808, forward strand.
GCAGGTCGGCCATGACCGCCAACGCCTCCTCATCCGTTTCCCCCAGGCCCAGCATGATGCCGGACTTGGTGGGCACGCCCGGTACCCTCTCCTTGAGCGCCTGCAGCAGCCGGAGGGAATGGGCGTAGTCCGCGCCGGGCCGGCAGGCCTTGTACAGACGGGGCACGGTTTCCAGGTTGTGGTTCATCACGTCCGGCGGCTCGTTGGCAAGGATGTCCAGGGCCGATTCCAGACGGCCGCGGAAATCCGGGGTGAGAATTTCGATGCGTGTGGCGGGTGAAGCTTCCCGCACGGCACGGATGCAGGCGGCGAAGTGGGCGGCACCACCGTCCTTCAGGTCATCCCGGTCCACGCTGGTGATGACCACGTATTTGAGGCCCATGGTGGCCACGGTCTCGGCCAGGTTGCCGGGTTCCTCCGGGTCGGGCGGCAGGGGCTTGCCGTGGCCCACGTCACAGAAGGGGCAGCGGCGGGTGCACAGGTCCCCCAGAATCATGAAGGTGGCGCTGCCGTGACGGAAGCATTCCCCCAGGTTGGGACAGGACGCTTCCTCGCAAACGGTGTGCAGCTTGGCCTGGCGCAGGATGGCCTTGAGCTGGACCACCTCCGGAGAGGTGGGGGCCTGAGCCTTGATCCATGCGGGCAGGCGTGCCCGGGGCCTGGGCACGATCTTGATCGGTATGCGGGCGGTCTTGGCCTGGCCCTTGTGCAGTTCTCTGTCAGCCATGGGCCGGGATTCTACCCGGCAGGCTTTCAGGTGCCTCCGGGTTGGTCCGTCAGCTGCACATAAAGCCGGGAAAGGTGCAGCTTGACCCGGGAAGAGGCCCGGGGATATTCACCTGCCTTGAGCTTGTCCGCGGCTCCATCCTTGTCGCCGGCCACGCAGCAGGCCAGGACATCCCCCGCCGCCAGGTGAAAGCGCATGTGCTCCATCTTCATTTCCTGGAATTCACGCAGGTTGCCGAATTTTTCCCCGCCTACCCCATGGATCCACTTGCCCAGCACGCACTGGTCGTCGCGGCAGACCACGTCCACCTTCAGGCCTTCCTCGTTGTCGCCGGCCATGCATTTCTCCAGGCGGACCTTCCAGGCCATGTGGGCGTCGATGGCACCCTTGAAGTCCAGGCCGGCGATCTTGCCCGAGTCGGCGTCCTCGGGAAGCACGCTCGGAGTGGCCTGTTCGGATGCCGCGCTTTCCGGGGCGGCGGTATCCTTGCCGCTGGCCAGGGCCTTGAACCAGTTGAGCAATCCCATGATCTCTCTCCTTCCAACTCGTTGTAACGGGTCACGCCAACCCGGCGCCGGTTTTTATAATGACGGCTTTACCAGAGCCTTACTTTAATGCAGCCCCAAGCGACATTGCCGGTGACATTGCTGACCGGTTTTCTCGGCAGCGGGAAAACCACTCTGTTGAACCACCTGCTTCGCCATGTGCCCCTCACCGCAGTGGTGATGAACGAGTTCGGCGAGATCGGCCTGGACCACCAGCTCCTGGAAGAGACCCAGGGCCCCCTGGCCCTGCTCTCCGGCGGCTGCGTGTGCTGCCAGGTGGTGGGCTCACTGGCCCCCACCCTCAAGAACCTGGCCATGGGCCGGGCCGACGGCAAACTGCCTCCCTTCGAGCGGGTCATCATCGAGACCACGGGCATCGCCGACCCGGCCCCCATCCTGGACACCCTGCTCAACGACCGCTGGATCGCCGCCCGCTTCCGCATGGATGGTGTGGTCACCACCGTGGACACGGTGCTGGGCGGGCAACAGCTGGACAGCTACCCGGAAGCCCTGCGCCAGGTGGCAGTGGCGGACCGGCTGGTGCTCACCAAGACCGACCTGGCTGCTGCCAGGGATCTGGAGGCACTGCGGGCACGCCTTAAGGTTCTCAATCCCGCCGCCCCCCAGGTCGTCGCCGTCCGGGGCGAGACGGACTACGACGCCCTGCTCAACCTGGGCCTCTTCAATCCCGCGGACAAGCACCCGGACGTGGCCAGGTGGCTGGCCCACCAGCGCTACAAGCCCGTGGCCGGCGGCCTGCTGGGCGGCAAGGCCAAGCCTCCCCCGCATGATGACCACATCAGGAGCTTCGGCCTCACCTTCGACGTGCCCCTGGAGTGGGAAGGCGTCAGCGCCGCCCTGGAGATGCTGTCCGCCTTCCGTGCCAAGCAACTGTTGCGCATGAAGGCCATCGTCGACGTCCATGGGCGCGACAGGCCCGTGGTGCTCCATGCCGTGCAGCACGTGTTCTATCCGCCGGCGGAACTGGCGGCCTGGCCCGAGGGTGAAGACGGCCCGGATCGCCGCAGCCGCTTCGTGTTCATCACCGACGGCCTGGAGGAGGAATTCGTGCGGAAACTGCTGGAGGACTTCACCCACGCCGCCGCGGCAGGCACACTGGCGGCCAATCCCGAAACGCAGACACCCCATCGAGCATGAAATTCACCCCCGAATCCTTCCGCGCCTGGGATACCAAGCGCATAACCCTCCTGGGCATGTCCGGCGTGGGCAAGACCTACATATCCGGCCTGTTGCGCCGCCACGACTGGTTCCATTACTCGGGTGACTATCGCATCGGCACCCGCTACCTGGACGAGCCCATCCTGGACCTCATCAAGCAGCAGGCCATGCAGGTGCCCTTCCTCAAGGAACTGCTGCGCAACGACTGGATCGACATCCGCAACAACATCAAGATCCAGGACCTGGGGCCCGTCCTGTCCTTCGTGGGCAAGCTGGGCAGCCCGGATTTCGCCGGACTGTCCCTGCCGGAGTTCAGCCGCCGCCAGGCCCTGTACCGGGAAGGCGAGATCGCCGCCATGAAGGACGTGCCCGAGTTCATCCGCAAGGCCCAGGAGATCTACGGCTACGAGCATTTCGTCAATGACGTGGGCGGCAGCCTGTGCGAGCTGGAGGACGACTCCGTCATCGACCTCCTGGCGGAACACACCCTCATCCTCTACATCCAGGTAACGACCAGGGAGGAGGAGGACACCCTCATCCGCCGCGCCCAGAGCGACCCCAAGCCCCTCTACTACCGCCCCGCCTTCCTGGCGGAGCACCTGCCGGTGTACATGGAGGAGAAGGGCCTGGAGTTCGTCGCCCAGATCGAGCCCAACGACTTCACCCGCTGGGTATTCCCCCGCCTGTTCCATTCCCGGGTGCCCCGCTACGAGGCCATTGCCGGACCCCATGGATACACTGTCACTTCCCAGGAAGTGGCCCAGGTGAAGAGCGAGGCGGACTTCCTGGCATTGGTGGAAACAGCCATCGCCCGCAAGCAAGGGATCTGAGCCTATGCCGCTAGTCGCCCACAACGACCTGCCCACCCTGCAGCGCCTGAAGGCATCGGGTACCACCATCGTCCTGCCCGAGGCTCGGGCCAGTGAACAGTACATCCGCGAACTGCACATCGGCCTGCTGAACATGATGCCGGACGCGGCCCTGGAGGCCACGGAGCGCCAGTTCTTCCGCCTGGTGGGGGAAAGCAACCCCATCGCCCAGTTCTACGTGCACCCCTTCACCCTGGACGCCATCCCCCGGGGCGAGAAGGCGGCAGCCCACATTGCCCGCTACTACGAGCCCTTCGAAAAGATCCGCGCCGAGGGCCTGGACGCCCTCATCATCACCGGCGCCAACGTCACTGGCGAGGACTTGTCCCAGGAGCCCTTCTGGGGCCCCCTTGGCGAGGTCATCGACTGGGCCTGGGACAATGTCACCACCACTCTCCTGTCATGCCTGGCCACCCACGCCGTGCTTCATTTCCGCTACCAGCAGCCCCGGGTGAAGCAGATCAGCAAGCGCTGGGGCGTTTTTCCCCATCGGTTGGTGGATTCCCGGCACCCCCTGGTGGCGGACGTGAACACCCGCTTCGACGTACCCCATTCCCGCTGGAACGACGTGTCCCGTGCCCAGTTCGAGGCGGCGGGCCTGCGGGTGCTGGTTGAAAGCGAGGAGGTGGGCGTGCACCTGGCCACCAGCCACGACGGCCTGCGCATGGTGTTCTTTCAGGGCCATCCCGAGTACGACACCATCTCCCTGCTGAAGGAATTCAAGCGGGATGCCCTGCTTTTTGCCCAGGGCAGGCTGCCGGCCTTCCCGCCATTCCCGGAGAATTACGTGCCCCCCCTGGAGCAGGCCATACTGCTGGAGTGGCGGGACCGGCTGCTCCATGCCATGGACCGGGGCCAGCCCCTGCCTGACTTCCCGGAAGACCTGGTGTCACCACATCTGGACAATACGTGGCACGATACGGGGGAGGCGGTGCTGGGCAACTGGATGGGCTGCATGTATCAGGTGACCCACCGGGACAGGCGCAAGCCCTTCATGGATGGCATCGACCCCGACGACCCGTTGGGCCTATATGGGATTTGACACTGCCCCGAACATGGCATAATCCGCCGCTAAATTTCACGCGCAATCGACATTTGGATAGAGGAGGCGACGTGGCTACCGCAGCAAAGAAATCAGCCGGCAAGACCAAGCAATCTCCCGTCAAACCTGTGGCCAAGGCAGGGAAGGCCGTGAGCGCGAAATCCGTGGCCAAGAAGGCGGCCCTCCCCAAGGCAGCGATTAAAACTGCGAAGCCCGCCGCAAAGCCAGATGCCAAGCCGTCGCCCAAGAAAACACCCGCCAAGCCTGTGACCAAGCCCGCAGCCAAGCCCGTGGCGAAGAAGGCCACACCGGCCAAGGCCCCGTCCGCGACCAAGAAGTCCGCCGTGAAGCCCGTCGCCAAGGCAGCCGCCAACGCAGCCGCCAAGGTCGTGGCCGCCAGGACACCCGCCGCCAAGCCTGTCGCAAAGGCGGCAAGCAAGCCCGTGGCCAAGAAGCCCGCCGCGAAACCTGTAACCAAAGCGGCCGCGAAACCTGCTACAAAGACGGCCGCCAGCAAGACCACCCAGGCCGCCGCCAAGCCGGCAATGGCCAAGAAGCCCGCAGCCAAGGCTGCCCCCGTTCAATCCAAGGCGACCAGCGCGGCGCCCGCCAAGGCCAAGCCTGTGGCCAAGGCTGCCGCGATGCCCGCCACTCCGCTCAAGGCCGCGTCCCACGCTGCCCCCGCGGAGGTCAGCAAACCCAGTGTGCCAGCCATGAAAGCCGTACCCAGCAAACCCAGCAAGAAACCCGCCGCCAAATCCGACGCAGGCATGCCTGCCAACGATGCCGAACTCCTCGCCATGCCCGAGGACGACTACATGAACGAGGTCCAACAGGCCTATTTCAAGAACAAGCTCTTGCAGATGCGGGAGGAAATCCTGGAGAACGCCCGGGAGACCGGAGAGCACCTGAAGGAGAATGAGGTCTTCGCCGATCCCAACGACCGTGCCACGGTGGAAGAGGAGAACATGCTGGAACAGCGGGTGCGGGACCGGGAACGCAAGCTGCTCAAGAAGATCAACGCCTCCCTGCAGCGCATCGAGGAGGGCGAATACGGCTTCTGCCTGGAAACAGGCGAGCCCATCGGCCTGCCTCGCCTGTTGGCCCGGCCCACCGCCGAGCTTTCCATCGAGGCCCAGGAAAAGCACGAGCGCCTGGAAAAGCTCTACGCTGACTGAACCCTCGTTCGGCCTTGCCCGGGACGGCCGCCTTCGCGCGGCCGTTTTGCTTTGGTTGAAAAGGCGTGCCCATAATGTGGGCCGATGCCTTGGTGGGATGCGTGCCTGCTCCCGGCAGGGTTCCTGATGCAATGGCCCCCAGGGAGCGGGGATGATCGACGACGCCAAGACACGGTTCAACAGGTTGAAGGCCAGCGGCATGCTGCCATCGCCCCAGGGCGTGGCCCTGGCGGTGCTGGAGTTGACCCAGCGCCAGGATGCCAGCATCCAGGACCTGACCCACCTGGTGCAGACGGACCCGGCCATGGCGGGGCGCATCCTGCGCTATGCCAACGCGGTGCATGGCGGCAGCCTCCGCCACATCGCCTCCCTCTCCCACGCCATCGTCTTCCTGGGCCTGTTCCGGGTGCGCCAGATCGCCCTGGGCTTCTCCCTGGTGGACCACTACCGCAGCGGCGCCTGCAAGGCCTTCGACTACCTGGGCTACTGGACCGCCTCCCTGGCCACGGGCATCACCGCCCAGCAACTGGCGGCCCAGGCCCAGTGCCCCCCGGACGAGAGCTTCACCTGCGGCCTGCTGTCCGGCATCGGCCGCCTGGCCCTGGCGACGGTGTTTCCAGCGGAGTACGGCGAGGTGCTGGCCAGGAACCTGGGGAACCAGGCCCTGCGGCAGGCGGAGGCGGATGACTTCGGCCTGGATCATGCCGCCCTGTCGGCGGAACTGCTGGAAGATTGGGGCCTGCCGGAGATATTCCACCAGGCCGTGCGCTTCCACGAGTCTCCAGGGGAGTCTCCGTTCCCGGCGGGCTCCCGCACCCAGGCCCTCACCAACACCCTGCACTTCGCCGCCCGGGTGGGCCAGCTCCTGACCCTGGACGACGCCCAGCGCTGGGAGCGTTTGCCCTCCCTGTACCACGCCGCCGCCCAGGTGGGGCTGGAGGACACCTACGTGCCGCCCCTGGTGGAAAGCGTGGTGTCCCAGTGGCAGGCCTGGGGCCGGGAGCTGCGCCTGCCCACGCGGGAATTCAACGACATCCGCCAGTTGCTCACCGCGCCTCCCCCCGGCGGGGACGAGGCCAGCCTGTCCGCCCTGCTGGTGCTGCCCATGCGCATGGCCCTCATCGTGCACAGCCCGGACCTGCTGCGGGGCCTGGCGGAAACCCTGGATGCCATGGGCCTGGCGGTGGAACTGGCCACGGACAGGGAATCCGCCCTGCACCTGCTGAACCACGGCCAGACCGACGTGATGTTGGTGGAACTGCCGGACTGCGGCGACCGCTCCTCCAGGGCCCTGCAGGAACTACGCGCCACGGATGGGGGGCGCCAGGCCTACTGCATCGCCCTGATCCCGCCGGAAGCTGAGGGGGACGTGGCCAAGCTCATGCTGGTGGGCGCCGCCGACTACCTCCTTTTCAACTACACTGAGGCCGCCCTGCTGGCCCGCCTCAATGCCGCCCAGCGGGTGGTCTCCCTCCAGGGGGCGGTGCGAGCCGAGCGGGAGACGGTGATCCGATCCTCCGGGGAATGGGCCCGCAGCAACCGGCGCCTGCTCCAGGAGGCCCTCACCGATCCCCTCACCGGCCTGCACAACCGTCGCTATGGACTGGACCGGCTGCGCCAGGAATGGTCCTTTGCCCTGCACAGCGATGCCCCCCTGTCCTGCCTCATGCTGGACATCGACCATTTCAAGCGCATCAATGACCAGCGCGGCCACGATGCCGGGGACGTGGTGCTGGCCCAGGTGGCACGCCTCATCGAGGGCAGCTGCCGCAAGAACGACGTGGTGTTCCGCTACGGCGGCGAGGAATTCTGCATCGTCAGCCCGGGCACCCCGCCCCGGGAGGCCCTGCAGCTGGCGGAACGCATCGTCGGCGCCATCCGCCACGCCCGCTTCGGCAAGGACTCCGATCCCTTCCAGGTCACCATCAGCGTGGGCGTGGCATCCCGGGTACCGGGGCACGCCACCGACGTGGACAGCCTGGTGGCCCAGGCCGACCAGGCCCTGTACGCAGCCAAGAAGGCCGGGCGGGACCAGGTCATGGCCGCCTGGCGCCGGGAGGCCGGGGCCTGAACATGGGGGTGGCTCGACCCTGGGGCGCCTTGTTCCTCGCCTGGCTGTTCGCCCTGGCGGCATGGTGGCCCGCCCAGGCCGACGCCCAGGTCCCCCATGCCTGGGTGGAACCGGGCGCCTCGGGTCGCCCCGACGTGCACCTCTATTTCTTCTGGTCGGCCCGCTGTCCCCACTGTCTTGAGGCCAGGCCCCACGTGGAGGCCCTGTCCGGCCAGCATCCCTGGATCCGGGTCCATTCCCTGGAGATCAGCACTTCCCAGGCAAACCTGCGTCGCTATGTGGACATGGCCGCGAGCCTGGGCCAGGAGGCCCGCTCCGTGCCGGCCTTCATCTACTGCGGCCACATGCATACGGGCTGGCACGCAGTGGAGACCTCGGGCGCCGACCTGGTGGCGGGCCTTGGGGCCTGCCGGGAACAGGCAGCCCAGGGTCGGCTGGTCACCGGGCCCGGACTGGCGGAGCCCCCCCTGCGCCTGCCCCTGCTGGGTGAGCTGGACACCGCCAAGCTGTCCCTGCCCGTGCTCACGGTGCTCATCGCCGCCATGGACGCCTTCAACCCCTGCGCCTTCTTCGTGCTGCTGTTCCTGCTTTCCCTGCTGGCGCACCAGCAGGACCGGCGCCGCATGCTGGTCATCGGCGGCGTGTTCGTGCTGTTCTCGGGCCTCATGTATTTCGCCTTCATGGCCGCCTGGCTGGGGCTGTTCCGGGTCATGGGCAGCCTGCCCTGGGTGACTGCCGGCGCGGGGGCGCTGGCGGCCGTCATGGGGGTCGTCAACGTCAAGGATTTCTTCGCCTTCCGCCAGGGCGTCACCCTGTCCATTCCCGAGTCCCGCAAGGCGGACATCTTCCGGCGTGGGCGCGCCATCCTGGCCGCCGGCAATTTCCCCGCCATGCTGGTGGCCACGGTGCTGCTGGCCGTGGCTGCCAACTTCTACGAACTGTTGTGCACGGCCGGCTTCCCCATGGTCTACGCCCGCCTGCTGACCCTGCACGCGCCTTCCGGAGCGGGCCATTTCCTGTACCTGGCTTTGTACAACCTGGTCTACGTGCTGCCCCTGCTGGCCATCGTCCTGGCCTTCGTCGGCACCATGGGGGCGCGCAAGCTCAGCGAGTGGGAGGGCCGGCTGCTGAAGCTGTTGTCCGGCCTGATGATGCTGGGCCTGGGCTTGCTCCTGCTGGCGGCGCCGGAACGTCTTGGAAACCTCTGGTTGGCCCTGGGCCTGATGGCCGGGGCGGGCGGGCTCACCTGGCTGGCGGCCCGCCTGACCCGCGACAAGCGGCTTATGTAGCCCGGAGGAGCGTCGCGAGTCCGGGACAAGGATACACACAGCCCCTGGAGCCGTTACGCTCCTTCAGGCTGGAGGAGCGCCCCACGGATGGTCAGACGATGGAAAGGCCCTTGTTGTCGTCCAGGTCCGTGATGCCCCTCTGGCGCGCCAGATCCTTGAGCTGGAGGCGCAGTTCGTTCTGGGAGTCGGCGTAGCGCAGCGCCACTTCCGGTTCCACCTGGTCCGCCGCGCACAGGTCGTACAAGGCCTGATCGAAGGTGCACATGCCCAGGTCCCGGGATCTGGCCATGATGGGCTTGATCTCGTGCACCGCGCCCTTGTGGATCAGGTCGGAGATGAGGGGGCTGGCCAGCATGATCTCGATGGCGGGGGTGCGGCCGCCGCCCTTCTTGGGTATCAGGCGCTGGGACACCATGCCCTTGAGGTTCAGGGACAGGTCCATGAGCAGCTGGTCCCGCCGCTCGCTGGGGAAGAAGTTGATGATGCGGTCCAGAGCCTGGTTGGCGTTGTTGGCATGGAGGGTGGCCAGGCACAGGTGGCCCGTCTCGGCGAAGGCGATGGCGTAGTCCATGGTGTTCATGTCCCGGATCTCGCCGATGAGGATCACGTCCGGGGCCTGGCGCAGGGTGTTCTTCAGGGCTGCGAACCAGTTGTCCGTGTCGATGCCCACCTCCCGCTGCATCACCAGGCATTTCTTGTGGGGATGCACGAACTCGATGGGATCCTCGATGGTGATGATGTGGCCCCGGGTGTTCTCGTTGCGATGGTTCAGCATGGCCGCCAGGCTGGTGGACTTGCCCGAGCCCGTGGCGCCCACCATCAGCACCAGGCCCCGTTTCTCCATCATCAGGGACTTGAGGGACGGGGGCAGGCCCAGGCCGTCCATGGTGGGCACCTCGGTGACGATGTGGCGCGCCACCAGGCCCACGGAGCCCCGCTGCACGTAGCAGTTCACGCGGAAGCGGCCGATGCCGTCCAGGCTCAGGGCGAAGTTGCACTCGTTGGTCTTCTCGAACTCGGCCCACTGCTTGTCGTTCATCACCGAGCGCACGATCTCCACGGCCTGTTCCCGGGTGACGGGCTTGGCGTTGAACAGGGTCAGCTCGCCGCTGAGCTTCAGGCCCGGGGGCGCCCCCACGGTGACGAACAGGTCCGAGGCCCCCTTCTCCAGCATGGCCTTGAGCAGTTCCAGCATGTATTTGAAATAGGGACTGTCGATTTGCACGGTGTTTTCCTCCAGGTTTTATTGGGTCATGTCCGCGACCGGCAGGGGTTCATGCCAGGCGCCAGGCCAGGTTCTCGCCCGCCCGCAGGGGGGTTATGCCCGCCGGGTGGGTGGAGGGCACGGCATGGCTTTCCTTCACCAGGGTGAGGGTATCGGCATTGCGTTTCAGGCCGTAGAAGTCCGGGCCGAAGTGGCTGGCAAAGGCCTCCAGTTTGTCCAGCGCCCCCGCCGCCTCGAAGGCCTCGGCGTAGAGCTCGATGGCGGCGTGGGCGGTGTAGATGCCGGCGCAGCCGCAGGCCGCCTCCTTGGTGGGGGTCGCGTGGGGGGCGCTGTCGGTGCCCAGGAAGAACTTGGGATTGCCGCTCACGGCGGCCGCCACCAGGGCTTCCCGGTGGGACTCCCGCTTCAGCACCGGCAGGCAGTAGTAGTGGGGCCGGATGCCGCCCTGGAACATGGCGTTGCGGTTGTAGAGCAGGTGGTGCGCGGTGACGGTGGCGCCTACGCTGGCCGGAGCGGCGGCCACGAATTCCGCCGCCTGGCGGGTGGTGATGTGTTCCAGCACCACCCTGAGCCGGGGCAGGCGCTGCAGCAGGGGCACCAGGATGCGGTCGATGAACACCGCCTCCCGGTCGAATACATCCACTTCGGGATCGGTCACCTCGCCGTGCAGCAGCAGCGGCAGGCCCGCCTCCTGCATGGCCTCCAGCGCGGCGTCCACCCGGCGGATGTCGGTGACGCCGGAATCAGAGTTGGTGGTGGCCCCGGCGGGGTAGTACTTCACCGCATGGACAAAGCCGCTGGCCCTGGCCTTGAGGATTTCCTCCGGCGAGGTGTTGTCCGTCAGGTACAGGGTCATGAGGGGCTCGAAGGCCAGGCCCGCCGGCAGGGCCGCCAGGATGCGGTCCCGGTAGGCGGCGGCCTCGGCCACGGTGCGCACCGGCGGCTTCAGGTTGGGCATGACGATGGCCCGGGCGAAGCGGCGGGCGGTGTCCGGCAGCACGGCCGCCAGCATGTCGCCATCCCGCAGGTGCACGTGCCAGTCGTCGGGGCGGGTAAGGGTCAGTTTCATTTCTCGGTCTCTTTTTTCAGGCCCAGGGCCAGGTCATACAGTTCGTTCTTGCGGCCGCCGGTGAGCCGGGCCGCCAGGTGGGCCGCCTGCTTCAGGGGAAGCTCCGCCAGCAGGATCTCCAGCACCCGCCGGCCCTCCCCATCCGCCTTATCCACCTGTTCAGCCGGGGGCCACACCACCAGCACGAACTCACCGCGGCGGTGATTATCGTCCGCCGCCAGCCAGGCTGTCGCCTCGGCCAGGGGGCAGGCGTGGATCTGCTCGAACTTCTTCGTGATCTCCCGGCCGAAGAGGATTTCCCGCTCGCCCCCCAGCACCGCAGCCAGGTCTGCCACGGTCTCCTCGATGCGGTGGGGCGCCTCGTAGAACACCAGGGCAACGGGCAGGTCCCGCAGGCCTTCCAGCGCCTTGCGCCGGGCCGTGGCCTTGGGGGGCAGGAAGCCCTGGAACAGAAAGCCGCCCTCCAGGCCGGAGACCGACACGGCCGCCGCCAGGGCGCTGGCCCCGGGCACGGGCAGCACCGGCAGGCCGGCCTCCCGTACCGCCCGCACCAGACGGGCACCCGGGTCGGACAGGCCCGGCGTGCCGGCGTCGGAGATGTAGGCCACCCGCTTGCCGGCTTGCAGGTCTTCCACGATGCGCCCGGCGGCGGCGGCCTCGTTGTGCTCGTGCACCGCCACCAGCCTGGCCTGGATGCCGTAGGCGGAAAGCAGGTGCTGGCTGTTGCGGGTGTCCTCCGCCGCGATCACGTCCGCCGCTCGCAGCACGTCCAGGGCCCGCAGGGTGATGTCCCGCAGGTTGCCGATGGGGGTGGCGACGATGGCCAGGGTGCCGGGAGGGGAGGGCTGGGGGGCGTCTTGCATGGGGGTGCGGGAAGAGTAGGCCACCAGTTTACCCAATGGCGGCGCTGCATCGCCTGCCCCGGAAACCGCCGACCGTTTCGACATCCCTGGCACGACGGTGCCAAGGGCAATCTTCGGCCCCTGGCGAGAAGCTGAACAAATGCGGGTTTGTCACCCCGGCGAAGGCCGGGGTGACAAAAGAATCAGCGTTTCCTTAGCGGTCCGCAGGCTCCCCGTACAGCCGGCCCCGGCGCAGCAGCCATTTCTCGGCTTCCACCGCCAGGAACACCACGCTGGACAGCACCAGGCAGAAGGCCAGTTCCCCCGCCGACAGGGGCGCGGTCTTGAAGATGGGGTTCAGGGCCGGCACGTAGATCACCGCCATCTGCAGGGCGAAGGTGAGCAGTACCGCCCCCAGCAGGGGCATGTTGGAGCGCAGGCCCATCTCGAACAGGGAACGGCGCTCGGAGCGGATGGCCAGGGCGTGGCCCATCTGGGACAGGGTCAGCACGGTGAACACCATGGTCTGCCAGTGGCCGCTGCCCGTGTGCCAGGCCCAGGCCTGGGTGAAGATGGAAGCGCCCCCCATGAGCAGGCCCACCCACAGCATGTGCTGCCACATGCCGTGGGCGAAGATGCTTTCCCTGGGCGGCCGGGGCGGGCGCTGCATGACGCCCTTCTCGGCGGGCTCCACCGCCAGGGCCAGGCCCGGCAGGCCATCGGTGACCAGGTTGACCCACAGGATGTGGATGGGCAGCAGGGGAATGGGCAGGCCCAGGAAGGGCGCCAGGAACAGGGTCCAGATCTCCCCCGAGTTGCTGGTCATGGTGTACTTCACGAACTTGCGGATGTTGTCGAAGATGCGCCGGCCTTCCTTCACCGCGCCGACGATGGTGGCGAAGTTGTCGTCCAGCAGGATCAGGCTGCTGGCCTCCCGCGCCACGTCGGTGCCGATCTTGCCCATGGCCACGCCGATGTCCGCCCGTTTCAGGGCGGGGGCGTCGTTCACCCCGTCGCCGGTCATGGCCACGAACTCGCCCTTCTTCTGCAGGGCCTGGACGATGCGGATCTTCTGCTCCGGATCCACCCGGGCGTAGACCCGTATCTCTTCCACCACCCGTTCGAATTCCGCGTCGGACAGGCGCTTCAGTTCCGGCCCGGTGAGCACCCGGCCCTCGCCCAGGATGTCCAGTTCCCTGGCGATGGCGGCGGCGGTGGCCGGGTGGTCGCCGGTGATCATCACCGGGGTGATGCCCGCCGCCCGGCACTCGGCCACGGCCCTCTTGGCCTCCCGCCGGGGCGGGTCCATGAGGCCCGCCAGACCCAGGAATTCCAGGCCCGTCTCCAGGTTTGCCGGGGTCGGTTCGGCGGGCAGTTCGGCCAGGCGGCGGCGGGCGAAGGCCATGACCCGCAGGCCCTCGGCCGCCATCCGCTCCGCCTGGGCCGCCACGGCCTCCGGCACACCCTCGCAACGGGGCAGCAGGGATTCCGGCGCGCCCTTCACCAGTACCAGATAGTCCTCGGCCTCCGTCGGCGCATGCACCGTGCTCATGCGCTTGCGTTCGGAATCGAAGGGCAGCTCCGCCACCCGGGGGTTGGCGCTTTCCAGTTGCCGCTTGTCGTAGCCCGCCTCGTGGGCCGCCAGGAACAGGGCCACCTCCGTGGGGTCCCCCTTGGGGTGGCCGCCCCGGGTGAAGACGCAGTCGTTGTTCAGGGCAAGGGCGGTGTAGAGGTCCTCGGACGCCGTGGCCTGGCCGCCTTCCCCCAGCCACACGTCCCGCACGTGCATGCGGTTCTGGGTGAGGGTGCCGGTCTTGTCGGAGCAGATGTAGGTCACCGAGCCCAGGGTCTCCACCGCCGGCAGGCGGCGGATGAGGGCATGCTGCTTCACCATGCGCCGCGCCCCCAGGGCCAGGGAGATGGTCACCACCGCCGGCAGGGCCTCGGGGATGGCGGCCACCGCCAGGCTCACGGCGGTGAGGAACATGAGGGTGATGTCCTCGCCCCGCAGCACGCCGGCCGCGAACAGGATGGCGCAGATGGCCAGCACCACCCAGGCCAGGCGCTTGCCGAAAGCCGCCAGGCGCTTCTGCAGGGGCGTCTGGTTGTCGCCCTGGCCGGCAAGCAACCCCGCGATCTTTCCCAGCTCCGTGCCCGCGCCGGTGCCCACCACCAGGCCCAGGCCCCGGCCGTGCACCGTCACCGTGCCCTTGTAGGCCATGTTGTGGCGCTCCGCCAGGGGCGTGTCCGCGTCCCCCGCCGCCTCCAGGCGCTTGTCCATGGGGTGGGACTCGCCGGTGAGGGCCGCTTCGTCGGTGCGCAGCCCCGCCACCTCCGTCAGGCGCAGGTCGGCGGGCACCAGGGCGCCGGCTTCCAGGGCCACCACGTCCCCCGGCACCAGGGCGCCGGCCTCCAGTTCGTGCCATTCCCCGTCCCGCAACACCTGGGCGCTGGGGGCGGAAAGCTTCTTCAGGGCCGCCATGGCCCGCTCCGCCCGGTATTCCTGCACGAAGCCGATCACCGCGTTGAGCAGCACGATGACCACGATGGCGATGCTGTCCGAGGCCTCGCCCACCAGGCCGGAGACCACGGCGGCAGCGATGAGCACCAGGATCATGAAGTCGGCGAACTGGGCAAGCAGCATGGCCAGGGGGCCCCGTTGCCTGCCCTCTGGCAGGGTGTTGGGGCCGTGCTCGGCCAGGCGCTTCTCCGCCGCCTCGGCGGACAGCCCCGTCTCCGTCCGGACCTCCAGGCGGTCGGCGGCCTCGGCTGGGCTCAGGGTGTGCCAGTCATGGGTCATGGATCAGGCGCCATGGAGGTACATGGCGAAGGCGTTGAACAGATAGACGGAAAGCAGGAACAGGCTGGCCCAGCCCACGGTCTTGAACAGGCGTTTCCTGGGCCGGTAGAACAGGCCCACGATGGCGATGCCGCTCATCATCATGGCCGACAGGGCGGACACCGCATGGGCCGGCGACACCCCGGAAAGCAGGGGCCCTGGCAGGTAGAAAAGGTCGTCGATGGCCAGGATGGCCATGTTGAACAGGTTGCTGCCGAACAGGTTCCCCAGGGCCATGTCCAGGGCCCCCAGGCGCACGGCGGCGATGGACACCGCCGCCTCCGGCAGGGAGGTGACGGCGGCCACGAACAGGGTGCCCACGAAGCCTTCGCCCCAACCCGACTGGGCCGCCAAGGCCTTGCCCACGAAGGGCAGCCAGATGCCCGCCGCCACCACCACCAGGCCCGCCGTGGAGTAGCCCAGTGCCGCCTGGCGCAGGGTGATGTCCTGGTAGCGTTTGTCCGCCACGTCCGCCGTGGGCAGTTCCCGCATTTGCTCGTAGCGGTACACGGTCCGCATGGCCAGGGCATAGAGCAGCAGGATGGCCGGGCTGTACAGGCCCACGTGGCCGATGGCCGGCGCCATGCCCTGCCGGCCCAGCAGCAGGTTCATGCCCATGAAGCCGATCATGACCACGCCGAAGCCCGCCGACAGGGTGTGGCCCACATGGGCCCGGGTGTAGACCGACTCCTGGCGGTGCAGGAAGTCCAGGATGACGATCAGCAGCAGGTTGAACACGCAGGAGCCGAACACGTCGCCGGCGGCGATATCGGGTGTCTGGGCCATGCTCACTGAACTCACCCCGGTCACCAGTTCCGGCAGGGATGTCACCGAGGCCACCATCACCACCCCGATCCAGGTGCGAGACAGTTCCAGCTTCTCGGCGATCATGTCGCCATACAGGGAGAGCCGGTAGCCGGCCACGCCAATGGCCACCAGGCAAAGGGCGAATTGCAGCCAGATGATCACGCTATTCCCTTTTCGGCTTGCCCCGGCTCGTCGCCCCGGCCTCGCCCGGGAGGATCTCTATGCCCCATGCCCGGTAAATTCAGGGAGGACTGAGCGAGTTGCGGATATTTACTTCATTGTAGCCAGTGCCCGGGAAGCCGCAGCCTGCGCCCCTGCTCCGCCGTTATTCAGCGGACCATTTCACTCATGCCAGTACTTGGGATCGGCCAGCGCCTCGGCGCAGGCCACCCGCCCGCTTACCATGCCAATGATCTCCGGTCGAAGTGCCTGGACCATCCAGGCCCCCGCGTTCCGGGGGGCAATGGGGTAGGGCGCCGCGAAGCCCCTGATGCCGGCCTCGGAAAAACCGAACCGGGGGTAATAGCCGGGATGGCCCAGCACGAAGATCAGGTCCACGCCGGCCGCCGCAAGCTGGGCAAGCCCCTCCCTGATGAGGCGGCCGCCGATTCCCCGGGCCTGCTGGTCCGGGTGGACGGCGAGGGGGGCCAGGAGCGCCGCGGAAACCTCACGGTCGGACGATTCCACAAGGACCTTGCTGAACAGGATATGCCCTACCAGTTCCCCGTCCACCTCCGCCACCAGGGACAGGGTGGGACTGGCCGTCCTGTCCGCCAGCAGATCGGCAATCAGCTGGACGATCTCCGGGCCTTCTTCAACGCCGAAGGCCGCCAGCACCAGTTCGGAGATCGCCTGGAGGTCTGAATGGATGGCCTTGCGTATCTGCTCGTTCATGGAATACCTCTCTGGCCCCGGCACCCGGCTTGGGCTCTTTCACGCATGGCTCTGTCCCGGCCGAACACCGTGTCTGTAGTCATCTGCTCCATGAGGGTCTGCCGCGCCTCGGCGTCAAACCTGCCGCAGGTCATACTCGGCTTGGCCGGCAGGCGGTGCAGGACAAAACCCGGCAGGGAGGCGGTCTCGACGCCCACCAGTTGATCGGTGCCTTTCCGCTGCGCTTCGCTGTCCCCGGACATCATCGCCCTGGCGTCCAGGTCGGCGGGGGCCATGGGCACGGTGGCGCACCCCGATAGCAGGATCAGAAGGCGGGGCGACAATGCAGACGCCAAGTTTTTCACGATTCCCCCTTCTCAGAAACCCAACGTCGAAGTGAGCGCTGGATCCCTGCCGGAGCCATCGGGGATAAGGGCTTTTCCTCCCTTTGAATCTAGACCGGTTTCGGGTCGTAACGCGGGATCAGTATCCCTTCCTCGACAACGACGAGGGTCGGGGATCCTGACTCGCCGCATCGCCAGATCCTTGCCGGATAAAGCTGGGAGGCTGGCTGCCAGCCCTGGGGAACAAACTCGAATAACCAGTTGGAATGGCCTGGCTCGCTAACCGTGGCATGGTAGTGGTTGTCGGTATCCCAGCAGGTGATGGTCACGAAGACCTCGCCGTGGGTCGGCGTGCCGGCATCGTAGGCGCTGATCGCCGCCACGATATTCGGGCCGGCCCGTTGTTCCGAAAACCCGACGACGGCCAGGAAGGCGGCAAGCATCAACGGCACGGGGTGCCAGAAAACAAGGGCGGCGATCAAGCCCACTGCCGCGGCGACAAGAAAACCCGTATGCATGTGGGCCGCATACCCCAAAGTGGGCCGAAGCACCGCGATTTGACGTTCGACGGACAGGCTGGTCATCGAGTCTGCTTGAGGTGCCGGGTCTGTTTGCCGTCCTTCTCGTCCTTATGCATCGTGAATTCGGAGGCGCCAGGCGGCGTCTTCAGCTTCCACGGATTGTCCTTGGGGCGACTTGGCAACGTGACCATGGCCTTCCTGTCAGGTGATGGATCAACCTTCTGCACCATGGCGCCGAACGTAAGTCATGACCGGGCCACGGAGGCAGGCAAGCGGGTTGGGCGTCACTGCTGCGACCCCCAACGGGCGAACGGATGGATTGCAAGGTTGGAATTGAAGTACCTCGCGTCATGGGTTACCTCGCCACCCAGCCAAGGCGGTCGTGCAAACGGCTCGGCCTCACTGCCTAGTTCAATTTCAGCAACCACAAGGCCGCGGTTCTCGCCGAGAAACTCATCGATCTCCCAACTATGGTCGCCATGTTGAATCCTGTGGCGAAGCTTCTTCACGAGGGGACCGTCACACATGCCAAGCAGCGCCTCGGCGTCCGCGAGCGGGATCTGGTACTCGAATTCAGACCGGGTCGCGCCTGTCGTGATGCCCTTGACGGTGAGGAAGGCCTGGGTACCGGTGATTCGCACCCGTACAGTCCTGTGCTTGTCCCGATTGAGGTAGCCTTGGCTGATGCGAAGCGGATCCCCTGTATGCCAGTCTGACCCCAAAACGAGGAACTTGCGTTCGATTTCTTCCGACATCAAATTCCCCCGTGTGAGATGCTCAACGTTCAAGCTCAGGGGCGCGAAGCCGGCTTGACGGCGGAGCGACCCTTGGAGCGGCGGGTTGGGGCTTGTGCGTCAACATAGGCGTCGATGAGCCGGCGAATCATGCGTTGGTAGTGGGTGTGGTGTTTTGTGGCCTCGGACTTGAAGAACTCAATGCTCTTCTTGCTCAGTGCCAAAGTTACTTTCACACCCTCTTCGCGAAATGCCAATTCGGCTGGCGAGGGGAGAAAGTCTGCAACCACCTGAACCTTGCCGAGGGGTTCATCCGTGTATTTGATTTTCGCGCTCATAGATGGCCTTTCCTTTGCGCCAATAACCGGCGCCGATGATCCGAATAACCGAAGCGCGGTAAGTGAACCGCACCGTGAGCACACCGCCATCAACTTCGCCGAAACAGTAGAACCGCTCTTCGGCCTGGCTGTGTGTCTCGTCCTTGGCAATCACGCGCTGAGGGTCCGCGAAGACGTATTGAGCACTGAAGAAGGAGACGCCGTGCTTTCCCTGATTCTCGGTGTCCTTGGCAGGGTCCCATTCAAAGCGAGTTTTTACCATGGGCACAGAGTAGTACTAGACCATACAAAACGCCATACGGAGATATGGAAAATCCATAACGTTCATGCTCAGGCGCACACAGCCGGCTTGCCGGCGAAGCATCCGTCTGGAGCGAAAAGTCAGGTCTTGGCTGGCCAGGCAATCTCTACCTGCCGATGCTGCATAACGCAGTCGCGGAGGTAAAGATTGATCAGGCTCTGGTAAGGAACCCCGGCATCAGCCGCCATGCCTTTGAAGTAGGCAACAACGTCTTCGGACAGACGCATCGTCACAGGCTTCTTGAGCTTGGATGCGTAGGGGTTCCTGCGCGATTTCATCTTGGAAAGATCGTATTCGGCTTTCATGGCGTTTCGCTTCCATAAAAAGTACTTTCACGCTTGGTGGCCTTGCGAGCGGAAATGATGCGGATGGTGTTCCCTGCATCCCGTTCGCAGTGACAAACAAGAAGCAGTCGTGCTCCCGTGCTCATGCCCAGCAACAAGAAGCGCTCTTCGTCACCCGAGTGATCTTCATCGAAGAACTGAACGGCAAACTCGTCATAGAAAACGGATTGGGCTTCCTCGAAGGAAACCCCGTGCTTTCTGGCGTTGGCCTCAGCCTTGGTTGCGTCCCACTCGAACTTAATCATACATACAGTGTATTGAAGAAGTTGAGCATGTCAAGGCTGGCTGCATGCGCAAAAGTCGGCGCAGGCGGGACGGATATAATCGTGGTCTGTCCCCTGTTTTGTGTCCCCTGTTTTGCGTTCGCAGTGACAAACAAGAAGCAGTCGTGCTCCCGTGCTCATGCCCAGCAACAAGAAGCGCTCCTCGTCACCCGAGTGATCTTCATCGAAGAACTGAACGGCAAACTCGTCATAGAAAACGGATTGGGCTTCCTCGAAGGAAACCCCGTGCTTTCTGGCGTTGGCCTCAGCCTTGGTTGCGTCCCACTCGAACTTAATCATACATACAGTGTATTGAAAAAGTTGAGCGTGTCAAGGCTGGCTGCATGCGCAAAAGTCGGCGCAGGCGGGCCGGCTGTAATCGTGGTCTGAACACTCAGCCAACAGGCAATCGACTTTAAGGTTGGGCATCTGGAGTCGGGCCACAGCTAGTTCTGGGCAAGCAGGTTCACATATGCGCTGAAGCGAAGGGGCGCAATATCCTCCACCGCACTGGCTTCATCGACTTCTTGCAAGTAGCCGTAAGTCGGCTTCATCGTCCAGCGAAGGTAGCGCCTGGCGCCCGCCAACCCAATGTATGAGATTGCCTTGTCATTGGCTTCGCCCTGGCTAGGCTGTGACCACCATATCCTTGTAAGCGATGCGGGTGCGTCGACTACGAAGACTGAGCCAGGCTGTAGATGGTTTTCCGTTACAGGCGATCCTGGATTGCCCATTCGCTGACCATTTACGATGATGACCGGCTTCCCCCACATACCCACCAGTACCTGCGGCCGGTAAATGATGAGCCTAATGCTTTCGGCGGGCTGCTGAGGAAAGGGAAATATTGCTTGTCGCTCATTCTGGGTGGATTGAACCTCTGCTGTTGTGGAACAGCCGGTGAGCGAGATACTCACGGCGGCTAAAAGTAATTTGAGCAAATTCCAAGACTTCATTTTCATTCGATGTTTTACTCTGATGCCCAACGTTTAGCTTGAGGGGCGCGTAAACAGGCGGCAAAGCCGGCTGTTGGAGCGTCCCTCTCGAAGCGATTGTTAGAGCGCATATGCAACGAACTTCAGCATTGTGGATGTAAAGCGCGCTGCAGTTACTGCACCAGCACAAGCAGCAGTCATGAATGACTCGCCCTGATACATGCCAATTACTCCTGCAACAAGAATACCTATGAGAAACAACAGGGCAGCAGTGCTCATGAATCTATCAATCAGCTCGGCCAAAGACAAAGAGCTTTTCTCTGTTTTCCAAATGACAAACGGGAACCCAAGTGCCCCGAGAAAAAGCACACCGAAAAAAATTAGCATATCGCTGCAACCGGACGCGGTGGATATCCCCAAGAAACCCGCGAGGCCAACAATAACCGGCACACGCCAGAACTTGAGTATTGGATTGAAAACAGTTGATTCCATCGCTCTAACGTAAATTCAAAGGCAAAACTGACATATATCGTCAGACATATATGACGTATAACTTGGCAGTGTCACCATAACCTCCTGTTTTGTAATGTGCTGCTTTGATAACTCATGGCGCAAGAACTTGGCGAAGGTGGCGCGCAACCCAAGCCCCGTTTGATGGAGCAGGTGCGTGCGCGTATCCGCACATTGCATTACAGCCTTCGCACAGAGCAATCCTATACCCACTGGATCAAGCGTTTCATCCATTTTCACGGCCTTCGGCATCCAGCAGAAATGGGGGGTGCGGAGGTGGAGTCCTTCCTGTCCTCCTTGGCTGTGGAACGCCAAGTTTCCGCCTCCACACAAAAACAGGCATTGTCTGCTTTGTTGTTTCTTTACCGGGAGGTGTTGCGGGTTGAACTCCCCTGGCTGGATGGCCTGACCCGGGCCAAGCAACGGCAGCGAATCCCTGTGGTTCTAACCAGGGCCGAGGTTATGCGCGTTTTGGATTTGATGGAGGGTACCCATGGCCTGATGGCGCGGATTATCTATGGGGGCGGTTTGCGACTGATGGAGTGTGTGCGTCTGCGGGTCAAGGACGTGGATTTCGAGCGCATGGAAATCACCGTGCGGGAAGGCAAGGGGGGCAAGGACAGGGTGACCATGCTGCCCACTGCATTGGTCGAGCCGCTCAGGGCCCATTTTGTGAAAGTGCGGGCGCTTTTTGATGGCGATCGTGCCCAGAATCTTCCGGGCGTGCAGATGCCCGACGCCCTGTCACGAAAGTACCCGAATGCTGCCACCAGTTGGCCCTGGTACTGGGTGTTTCCGGCAGGCGAATTGTCCGTGGACCCCAGGAGTGGGGTGCGCCGTCGCCATCACATCTATGAGCAGACCCTGCAGCGCGCCATCAAGCGAGCGGTGAGCATGTCGGGCATCAGCAAGCCGGCCAGTACTCATACATTGCGGCATTCCTTCGCTACCCACCTGTTGCAGTCCGGCTATGACCACGCGTCGAGTGCAATGCCTGCCATTCATGGCGGGCTGAGCGAGGCAAGCGTAAGACTCGGGGGCCGGCAGGCCTCGCTCTGTATCGTGGGGAGCACCCGGTATTTACGCGGGGTGCTTCACATCCGCACCGTGCAGGAGCTGCTGGGCCATTCCGATGTATCTACCACCATGATCTACACCCATGTGCTGAACAAGGGCGGGCGAGGTGTGGTGAGCCCCCTGGATGTCTGAAGTGGCGGCTGGCAAGGGCCAGGCCGCGGAACAGGCGGCAGCGGATTATCTGGTGTCGCGGGGCCTGCGACTGGTGGCGCGCAACTGGCGCTGCAAGGGTGGGGAGATCGACCTGGTGATGCGGGATGGGCCCACCCTGGTGTTCGTGGAGGTGCGGGCCCGGGGCGGCATGGGCTTTGGCGGGGCGGCGGCCAGCATCACGGCCGCCAAGCAGGCCCGGGTGATCCTGGCGGCACGGCATTACCTGATGGTGAATGGGGTGGACGCCCCCTGCCGCTTCGACGCGGTGCTGGTGCAGGGGGGGAGGCTGGAATGGCTGAAGGGGGCTTTCGAAGCCTAGGGCTATAATGCCCCCGCATTCCTTCCTGACCCGCCCATGTCCCTCAGCCTTCGCATCCAAGACCAGTTCCAGGCCAGCGTCCAGGCCACGCAGGATGGCATGGAGTCCCTGGAGGAGCCCATCGAGCAGGCGGTGCAGGTGTTGACCGAGTGCCTCATGGGGGCGGGCAAGATACTGGTCTGCGGCCAGGGGGCTGCGGGCTTGGCGGCGCGGCACATGGCGGCCATCCTGGCGGACCGTTTCGAGCAGGACCGGCCCGGCCTGGCGGCCATTGCCCTGGAACGGGACGGGGCCGCCATGATGGACGACGCGGACCCGGTGCGGGGCCTGGCCCGGCAGGTGGCGGCCCTGGGCCACCCCGGCGATGCCCTGGTGGCTTTGTCCATATTCGGCGAGACGGATCTGGTGAAGCATGCGCTGCGCGTGGCCCGGGATCGGGACATGCGGGTGGTGGCGGTCACCGGTGGCGATGGGGGCAGCCTGGCCGAGATGCTGGCGGAACAGGACGTGCTGATCTGTGTCCCTACCTCATCCGCCCCCCGGGTCATAGAGACCCAGTTTCTGGTTATCCATTGCCTGTGCGATGGCATCGATTACTTTTTGTTAGGAGCCTGAAATGAGCAAGTTGCCCGTGCGTGAATTGATCCTTACCGCCCTGCTGGGCCTGGGGGCTGTCCAGTTGTCCGGCTGCGTGCCCGTGGTGGCCGTGGGTGCCGGCGCGGGCATCATGATGGCGGAGGATCGCCGCACCTCCGGTACGTATCTCATGGACGAGGAGATCGAGCTCAAGGCGATAGGCCGCATCCGCGAGTCCTTCGGCAAGGAGGTGCACGTCAACGTGACCAGCTTCAACCGCCGCGTCATGCTTACCGGCGAAGTGCCCAACGACGAGATCCGCGGCAAGGTGAGGGAAACCGTGGCGGCGGTGCCCAACGTGCGGGAAGTGATCAACGAGTCCGTCATCGGCGGTACCAGCAGTTTCGGTGCCCGCAGCAACGACGCCTACCTGACGGCCAAGGTGAAGACCCGCCTGTTCGACGACAAGCGCTTCAACGGCAACCACGTGAAGGTGGTGACCGAGGCCGGCACGACCTTCCTCATGGGCCTGGTGAAGCGTGACGAGGGTGATGCCGCCGCCGAAGTGGCGGCCCGGACCAAGGGCGTGAACAAGGTGGTCAAGGTGTTCGAATACATGGAGTAAGCCCGCTGGACGCGGCACGGGCCATTGGCGCTTGACCCCGGTGCCGCCAGGCCTAACCTTGCGAGGAGAGAGGACATGAGTACGAGACGTGGCCTTCTGCTGGGCGTAGTGGCCTGCCTGTTCTGGGCCGGGGCCCCGGCCGCCGACAAGGAGGTCGGCATCACTCACACCCTGAAGGCGGTGGAGGTGCTCCACAACGGCAAGAAGGTGCGCATCGAGCGCCACCCGGATACGGACAACATGCTGGATCCGGACTATTCCCTCACCTCACGGCCCTGCCCGCCTTTCTGTATCCAGCCCATGGTGCTGGGCCCGGGGGTGGAGACCATCGGCGAGCTGGAGATGCTGGAATACCTGAAGAAGGCTGGCAGGGATGGCAACGTGCTGGTGATCGATTCCCGGGACGGGGACTGGCCCCAGCGCTCCGGCATCATCCCCGGCGCCGTGCTGTTGCCCTGGCAGGATCTGCACCCGGGCCACACGGATCCGGAAAAGATCGCCGAGACCATGATGTTCCGCTTTGGCGCTACCCGCCTGGGCAGCGTCTGGAACTTCGAGAACGCCAGGACCCTGGTGCTCTACTGCAACGGCCCCTGGTGCGGGCAATCTCCCACCAACATCAAGCAATTGCTGTCCATGGGCTACCCTGCCCACAAGCTCAAGTGGTACCGTGGCGGTATGCAGGACTGGAAAGTACTCGGCCTGACCACCGTCGCACCCAACCAATAACTGAAGTTCGGAAGCACTCTTGAAGAAGGAAAGATAAAGAATGAAACGTTCCCTGATCGCCGCCCTGTCCCTGACCCTGGCCGTACCCGCCGTCACCGTGGCCCAGCAGGCCGCCCCTGCCGCCAATCCTTACCTCTCCAACGTACCCATTTCCGCCGGTCCCATGGTGCTGCCCATCAGCCCCGGCGGTCGTGGCGCCCTGCCCTACGAGATGTCCCGCGTCATCCCGCCGGAAGAAAAAGAAAAGCTGATGAAGCAGATGATGCCCATGATGAACCTGGTCACGCGCATGGACGTGAAGGACGTCATGAACCTCATGACCATCAAGTACCAGGCCAAGGAGGGCCTGAGCTTCGACGATGTGGTGGAGTCCATGAAGCTGCGCGCCAACCAGCTCAACTTCAAGATGGTGGGCCACTCCCCCATGTGGAAGGACATCCAGGTTGTACTGGGCGATATGGAAGCACCGCGCATGGAGGTGTTCCACTACTGCGACATCGCCGCCGGCCGCGAGGTGTTGAAGTACGCCCCCGAGTCCATCGTCTTCCTGCCCTGCCGCATTGCCGTCATGGAAGACGCCCACAAGAAGATCTGGGTGCTGACCCTGGACTGGAACACCTCCTGGCTGGATTCCATCTCCGGCAAGATGGGCGCGCCCACCGAGCTGACGAAGTACGCCACGGACATCCGTGACAAGATGGACAACATCATGCGGGCTGCCGCCGCCGGCGACCTGTAAGCAGGCAAGCCACCTACCCGTCCGCCCCGAGGGCGGACGTTCGGACCGGCCCTCTCGTGGGCCGGTTTTTACCTTGGAGACCGTCATGAAGCGCATCACCCCGCTGCTCCTCGCCGTCGTTGCAGGTACCGCCCAGGCTGGTCCGGAAAGCATGTTGAACCCCCTGGCCATGATGAACCCCATGGCCGGCTACGGCTCGCCCTTCGGCGGTTACGGCAACCCCTTTGGCAATCCCCTCGGTGGCGGTTTCGGGGGCGGCTACGGCAGCCCCATGGGTAATCTGAATACCTTGAATACCCTCAGTGCCCTGGCTTCCCTGGGCATGATTGCCGCGCCCGTCATCGCCCCCCTGGCGCCCAATCTGTTCAATCCCATGGGCCAGATGGGCTATCCGGCCATGCAGATGGCGCCCAACATGATGTCCTATGGCCATTATGGCCAGTACGGTGGCGGTCCCTTCGGCGGCAATCCGTACATGCAGCGCAGCCTGCCGAATCCCATGGCGCCACCGGCCTTCTCGCCTTCCATGCCCACCATGCCTTTCTCCCCGGCCCAGGGCACCCTGCCGTTGCCTTTCGGCGCGCCGTCCCAGGCGTCGATGCCGTCCCTGCCTTTCGGCACACCTTCCCAGTCGATGTTGCCGTCTCTGCCGTTCATGGCATCCCCGACCCCCATGCTGCCGGCGGGAATGATTCCGGGGCTGGTGCCCATGGCGCCCTCCTCGCCACCACCCGGTCAGTCCAATCCCTGGTCCCAGGCGCCGGCCCAGCCTCAACCTCAATCCCAGGCTGGCGCACAGCCCATGTGGAATCCCTTGATGATGATGGTGCCCATGCCCCTGGCGGAAAGCGCGCCGGCCCAGCCTGCCCCCGCACCGGAAGCCGCGGCCACCACGCCCCTGGACCCGGCCACCTTCATGCAGATGTTCATGAAGCCGCCTGCCGAGACCCCGGTGGCTCCCGCAATTAAGTAAGAAGGCTTACTGGGGTTTGAACGGGCGTCCGCGGGCGCCCGTTTTGTTTTGGCTCAGCAGGGATTGGATGTCCGCCGCCAGGGGGCCGGTGACGGGTTCTATCTTGCGGCGCATGAGGGAACCGATGGCGGTGGAGCGGGTGAAAATGGGTTTTACCGTGGCGTCGCTCATGCCCGCCAGGCGGGTGGCGGCGGCCAGTTGCGCCGCCAGTCGCTCGTCGGCTGGCGGCGCTGCGGCGGGAGGGCCTTCAAACCTGAAGTAGCTGCCGATGGCGTTGAGGGTGCGGCTTACCACCTCCTGGGTTTCGGGCCGCTCCATGATTTCTGCGGCGGCGGACAGGAAGGTCTGGCCCTGGGCCGAGAGGGCCTTTTCCAGGGCACGGGCGGCGGGATCGCTCTGGGACAGCAGCTCAGAGAGCGCGGCTACGGTGTCCTCGCTGTCGGGGTGGGGGGGCAGGGTGCAGGGCAGGGGGTAGGGCTCGTCGATGGCGGCCATCTCCAGGAAGGCCACGTAATGACTGTTGCCGCGCTTGCCCTTGTTCCAGGTGGCTTCCAGCCGTTCCGGAGTGAGGGCGCGGGAGTAGATGAGCACCGCCACCGTGTCCATGATGGCCAATGGGTCTTCCTGGAGGAAGGGCAGGTGTTCCGCCAGGAACTCCGCCAGGATGGGGCCCATCCCGCCCCGGGCCACGGCCTCCCGCCGCAGCATGAGGCGGGCGTTTTCGATGGTGGGCTGGGTCCACCAGGCGTATTTCGCCAGCTCATCCGTGAGGGCGGGGGAATGCACTACGGCAACCACCGCTTCGGGCTCGCCGGTGAGCAGCAGCTTGCCCAGGTTCAGGCCTTCCATCTGGCCATGACGGGTCCAGCGGGACAGGTACACGGGATAGCCGCCGGGGGAGCCCAGGGCGTGGCCTGATAGCTGTTCCCGTATCAGGCGGGCGTATCTGTCCGCCCGGCAGGTGGGTGCAAGGGGAATGCTGGCCTCGCCTTCGTTGGTGAGGGCATGGAGGGTCATGGCGCCCTCGTCCAGGCGCACCGCTTTAAGATCCTGGGCCAGGAGCACCTGGAGACGGAAGCTGTCTTCCGGGGAAAGCTCGTCACTCATCAGGCGAAATCATCCCGCCAGCCTGGCGAAGCACTTGGCGGCTGCGTCGATGGTGGCGTCGATGTCCTCGTCCGTGTGGGCGGCGGAGACGAAACCGGCCTCGAAGGCGGAGGGAGCCAGGTACACGCCCTCGTGCAGCATGAGGTGGAAGAAGCGGTTGAAGGCCTCCTTGTCGCTGGCCATGACCTCGGCGTAGGAGGTGGGGGGCCTGGGGCTGAAGTACAGGCCGAACATGCCGCCCACGCTGTCGGCGCAGGCCAGGATGCCCGCGTCCTTGGCGGCGGCGGTGAGGCCATCCACCAGGCGCCTGGTCTGGGCCGTGAGGGCGTCGAAGAAACCGGGTGCGCTGATCTTCTCCAGGGTCTTCAGGCCCGCCGCCACGGCCACCGGGTTGCCGGACAGGGTGCCGGCCTGGTACACGGGGCCCAGGGGCGCCAGCTTGTCCATGATCTCGGCCCGGCCGCCGAAGGCGCCCACGGGCATGCCACCGCCGATGACCTTGCCCAGGGTGGTGAGGTCCGGGGTGATCCCGTACAGGCCCTGGACGCAGCCCAGGCCCACGCGGAAGCCGGTCATGACCTCGTCGAAGATCAGCACGGCGCCGTGTTTGGTGCAGTTCTCCCGCAGGGCCTCCAGGAAGCCGGCCTTGGGCTTGATGAGGTTCATGTTGCCCGCCACCGCCTCGACGATGACACAGGCGATCTCGTCGCCCTTCTCGGCGAACAGGCGGTTCACCTGGTCGATGTCGTTGTAGTCCAGCACCAGGGTGTGCTTGGAGGTGTCGGCGGGCACGCCGGCGGAGCTGGGGGCGCCGAAGGTGAGCAGGCCGGAGCCGGCCTTCACCAGCAGGCTGTCGGCGTGGCCGTGGTAGCAGCCCTCGAACTTGATGAGCAGGTCCCGGCCGGTGAAACCCCGGGCCAGGCGGATGGCGCTCATGGTGGCCTCGGTGCCGGAGGAGACCAGGCGCACCTTCTCGATGCTGGGCAGCAGGCTGGCGATCCGTTCCGCCATGACCAGTTCCATCTCCGTGGGGGCGCCGAAGGACAGGCCATTGGCGGCGGTGTCCTGCACGGCCCTCACCACGTCCGGGTCCGCGTGACCCAGGATCATGGGGCCCCAGGAGCCCACGTAGTCGATGTAGGCCTTGCCGTCCGCGTCCCATACTCGTGACCCCTGGCCCTTGGTGAAGAAGCGGGGGGTGCCGCCCACGGAGCGGAAGGCACGCACGGGTGAGTTCACGCCGCCAGGAATGCGGTGCTGGGACTGTTCGAAGAGTTGGTCGTTGCGGGAGGTCATTCGAATTCCTCGATCTCGATCAAAAATAAAGAAGTGCCACCCCGAGAATATTTGTCCCCCTCGGGGGGCGGAACTCGCTAAGCGAGTTCCTGGGGGTTGTTAAAAAGCGAGATGAATCGCTTGGCGGCCACCGCCGGGTCGGGCGCGTCGTAAAGGGCGGAGATTACCGCCACCATGTCCGCTCCGGCCTTGATCAGGGGCAGGGAATTCTCCACCGTGATGCCGCCGATGACGCATACGGGCTTGCCCGAGACCGCCTTGCCCGCAGCCAGCAGCTCCGGGTGGGCGCGGCGTGCATGGGGCTTGGTGGGGGAGGGGAAGAAGCTGCCGAAGGCCACGTAATCCGCCCCCGCCCTGGCTGCCTTTTCCGCCAGGCCCGGGTCCTGATAGCAGGAGGCGCCCAGAATTTTATCCGCTCCCAGCAGGGCGCGGGCCTGAGCCAGTTCGCCATCGTCTTCTCCCAGGTGCACGCCGTCCGCTTCGCAAAACAGGGCCAGGTCCAGGTCGTCGTTGACGATGAGCAGGGCATCGAACCGGCGGGTGAGGCCCCGCAGGGCTACGGCCTGTTCCTGGCGGTGGCATGGGCTGGCGGCCTTGTTGCGGTACTGCAGAAGGCGGCAGCCAGCCGCCAGGATGGCCTCCGACACGGCCACCAGGCGCTTGCTGTCGGACCAGTCCGGGGTGATGGCGTAAAGTCCCCTCAGCCCATTACTCATCGTCCCTCGCCCAGAACAAGCGATCCGGGATGAACTGGCCCATGCCGGGACGGAACGCGGCCTTCAGGGCCTGGTACGTGTATTCCTGGGCTTCCTTCACGGCCTCGGTCACGTCCACGCCCTGGGCCAGGAAGGCGGCCACGGCCGAGGCCAGGGTGCAGCCCGAGCCGTGGTAGGAGCCGGGCAGTCGGTCCCAATGAAGCCGCTGCACCACGCCCCGGGTGTTGTAGAGGGTGTTGGTCACCTGGGCGCCCTGCTCGTGGGCTCCGGTTATGAGGACATACTCGCTGCCCAGGTCCAGGATGCGCCGGGCGCATTCCTGCAATTCCAGGGTCTTCTCTTCAGCCTCGTCCTCCTCGTCTCCTTCCTCTTCCTCCACCAGTTCCGCCAGGCGGCGGGCTTCGAGGCTGTTGGGGGTGACCACGGTGGTCTGGGGCAATAGCAGGTCACGAAGGGCTGCCACCATGTCCTCGCTGGAAAGGCTGTCGCCTCGGCCCGAGGCCAGTACCGGATCAAGGATCAGGGGGATGTCCGGGTAGTCGGCCACCACTTCGGCGATGGCGGCCACGGCCTCGACGCTGCCCAGCATGCCGATCTTGATGGCGGCCACGGGGATGTCCTCCAGCACGCCCCGGGCCTGGTCGGCGATCCAGTCCGCTTCCATGGGCAGGAAGTCGTCCACGCCCACGGTGTCCTGCACGGTCACGGCGGTGACCACGGAGAGGGGGTGGCAGCCCAGGCTGGCCAGGGTGAGGATGTCGGCCTGGAGGCCGGCGCCCCCCGTGGGGTCGGTGCCGGCGAATACCAGGACGGCGGGCAGCGGGGGCAAGGGAGTGTCGGAAACGGGCATGGCGGCAGGATAGGGAACGGGCGAGGCTTGGGGCCTCAGCCCCAGGTCAAAGGGAATTGGCGCTTGGCGCGGGGGGCAAGAGTGGGCAAAATCCGGCGGGTTCAGATTCTATACAAGTGCTTTATCCCGTCGCCATGAGTAACCGAACCTGGATGTGCGTTGTGTGCGGTTTCATCTACGACGAGGCCAAAGGCCGGCCGGAAGAGGGTATCCCCCCGGGAACCCGCTGGGAAGAGGTGCCCGTGAACTGGACCTGTCCCGAATGCGGCGCCCGCAAGGAGGATTTCGAGATGCTGGCGGTCTAGGGTCTGCGGTTTTCGCGACGAAAACTCAAGAACCCAGGATTCGCGCCGATATCTCTGCATGGCCCCAGGAGGCTCGTGCATGGAAGGAGACAGGTATGCGGTTTATCGCGGTTGCTTTGCTGGCGGTGCTGGCGCCCCTGGCGCAGCTTGCCCATGCCGGCAGTGGCTTGCTGCTCAACGTGACCCTGGACTATGACCAGGAACGGGACCATGTGGCCGTGCAGACCGTCTTCAAGGATCTGGCCGGCTATCTTTCCAGGGCCGTGGGCCAGCCGGTGCAACTCATCATGACCCAGAACGCCGAGCGGGTGGGGGAGCGCATCCGCACCGGGACCTATTCCCTGCTCCTGGCCCCGGCCCAGCTGGTGGGGGCGGCCATGCGCAACGGATATACCCCGGTGGCCAGGACCGAGGAGGAAGCCAAGGTGGTGCTGGTGGCCAGCAAGGGGTCCGGCGCCAGCTCCCTCGAGACGTCCCGGGGCAAGCGCATCGCCCTGCCACACCGGGAGTCCCTGGTGAGTTACATGGTCAAAGGCGAGATGAATGCCCTGGGCCTGTCGCCCGACAGCTTCTTCGGCCAGGTCATGTACATGAACAAGTACGGTGCCGTGCTTTACGCCATGGATATCGGCCAGGCAGAGCTGGTGGCGGTGAAGTCGGAACTGGCGGACAATTGGCTGCGCCGAAATCCGGGCGCCAGGGTGGTGAAGTCCCTGCCCCCGGTGCCCGTGGCCGGCGTGGTGGTGAACGACAAGCTGGACGCCGCCCTGAAGGACAGGATCCGCGTGGCCTTCACCCAATTGGACAAGGGTCTGGCGTCCCGGCTGAAGCAGGCCCAGATCGGCGCCTTCGAGCCCGCGGACAGGCCTGATTTCGAATTCGTCTCAACCCGGGGCTTCTTCTCGCCCGAGGTGTTGCCCGGCGCTTCCATCGCCACGGCCGAGCAGGTTAAGCAGCTCATGGCCCAGAAGGTGCCCTTGTTCGACGTGCGCCCCGTGGCCCACTTCCGCGAGGCCCACATCCCCGGTGCGGTGAATTTGCCCTACAAGATGAACAGCCCCAAGGAAGTGGACTACGACGACGCCGTGGATGGCTTTGACCTGTCCAGGCTGCCCAAGGACAAGAACGCACCCATGATCTTCCAGTGCAACGGTGCCGAGTGCTGGTACAGCTACAAGGCGGCGCGCTACATGGTGAAGCGGGGATTCAGGAAAGTGTACTGGTTCAGGACCGGGCTGCCTGCCTGGAAGGCCGCGGGCTACCCCGTGCAGCGCGGCAGCTGATTCATGGAGAAACGCATGTGGAGGGAGGCATGAATATGGAGGCCGCCGCTAGCTTGAAAGGCGCCAAGGTGATGGTGATCGACGACAGCAACACCATCCGCCGAAGCGCGGAAATCTTTCTGGTCCAGGCAGGCTGTGAGGTCATCCTGGCGGAGGACGGCTTCGATGCCCTGGCCAAGATCACGGATCACCACCCGGAGGTGGTTTTCGTGGACATCATGATGCCCCGGCTGGACGGCTACCAGACCTGTGCGCTGATCAAGAAGAACCCCCGTTTCCGGGATACGCCCGTGATCATGCTGTCCAGCAAGGACGGCCTGTTTGACCGGGCCCGGGGGCGCCTGGTGGGCTCCGACGAATACCTCACCAAGCCCTTCAGCAAGGATGGGCTGCTGGACGCGGTGCGGCGCCATCGTGGCCAGGGCAATTGAACATCGAGTCGTACAAGGAATCCCGAACATGACTGTGAAACGAGTCCTGGTGGTGGATGATTCCCCTACCGAGCGGTTTTTCCTCTCCGACCTGTTGCGCAAGAACGGCTACGAGGTGCTGACAGCCGAGAACGGCGAACAGGGCGTGGCCCTGGCCAAGAGCGAGTTGCCGGATCTGGTGCTGATGGACGTGGTGATGCCCGGGCTGAACGGCTTCCAGGCCACCCGCCAGTTGTCCCGCGATCCGACCACCCAGAAGATTCCCGTCATCATGTGCACCACCAAGGACCAGGAGACGGACCGGGTGTGGGGCATGCGCCAGGGTGCGGTGGAATACGTGGTGAAGCCCGTTCTGGCCGAAGAGTTGCTCGGCAAGATCGTGGCCCTGGGGTAGGCGCAAGGTGACGGGCGAAGCACGGGAACCGCTGCGGGATTTCCAGACCCGCCTGGCGGAGAAACTGAAGGCGGCGGAAGCCACCACCGGCGCCACGTCCAAGCTGGGCGTGCTGGCGGGGGGGCGCCACTGGCTGCTGAACCTGGATCAGGTCAACGAAGTGGTCACCGTACCCCAGTTGGCGGAAGTGCCCTGGTCCAAGCCCTGGTTCGCTGGCGTGGCCAGTGTGCGGGGCGTGATCTACGGGTGCGTGGACCTGGCCGCTTTCGCCGGTGTGGCGGAGCCTCTGCCCTGGGGCGAGGCTCGGTTGTTGCTGGCTCATCCCCGCTTCGGCATGAATGCCGCCTTGCGGGTGGAGCGGGCCCTGGGTCTGCGTCCCCTGGCGGAGTTGACGCCCGAACCTTCGGAGGCGGATGAGCCGGATTGGAGACTGGGCCGCTGGCGGGATCGGGCCGGAGAGTTGTGGACTGAGATCAGCGTGGAAAAACTGGTGGGCTTGCCGGCCTTTCTTGAGGCAGGCGTCTGAAATCCAGGTGCGCGTCGCGGCGTCCCTGTAAGGAACAAGGCTCCAATGGGAGATATGGATGGCGACAGATAGGAAGTCAGTAAAAAGGAAATCGACCCAAGGCAATGTCTTCACGCGCCTGGCCGAGCGTATCGGGCCTGGCGTAAGTGCCACCATGGCCCGTCTGGGCACGGTGGACCCGGACCGTGTGCCCTTGCTGAACCGTTTGTCCCAGGACCAGCGCCAGCCCGCGCTGGTGGCGGTGTTGCTGGTG
Source organism: Thiobacillus sp. (assembly GCA_024235835.1). NCBI lineage: Bacteria > Pseudomonadati > Pseudomonadota > Betaproteobacteria > Nitrosomonadales > Thiobacillaceae > Thiobacillus > Thiobacillus sp. The sequence goes on from JACKLQ010000002.1 coordinate 795,002, forward strand.
TCCGTGCTGCTGGCCGCCGCCTTCCTGGTCTGGAACATCATCCAGGTGGGCAACCGCGCCGAGTACATCGAGATCTCCACCCGCTTGCAGATGCTGTCACAGCGCTACACCAAGACCGCCCAGCAGGCGGTGCTGGGCAACGCCAAGGCCTTCGCCCAGCTGGATGAGGCGCGCCAGGCCTTTGCCGATGGCCTCAATACCCTCATCTCGGGCGGTGCAAGCGTTCCCGCTTCCCCCGGTGCACTGCAGGACGATCTGGCGACCCTGAAAAAACGCTGGGACACCTCGAAGAAGGATATCGAGGCCCTGAGCGGTCAGCAGAAAACCCTGGTGAGCCTGGGCAGGGCCCTGGCGGAGATCAACCAGCGCAACACCGAGTTGCTGGATCTGACGGAACAGGTGGCGGCCCTGCTGCCCAACGGTTCCAGGCAATGGGCCTTCGCCAACCAGCAGTCCCTGTGGACCCAGCGCATGGCCAAGAACGCCAACGCGCTGCTTTCCTCCGACGTGATCAACCCGGAAACGGCCTTCCAGCTGGCCCAGGACGCCCGCACCTTCCGAGATGTGCTGGATGGCCTGCTCAAGGGCAGCGATTCACTGGGTTTGGGCGCGGTGGCGGACGCCAATGCCCGCGACAAGGTCCTGGAGTTGCAGGAAGTATTCGCCGGCTTCGAGTCCCAGGTGAACAACGTGCTGAAGAACATGGCCCCCCTGGTGGAGGCCAAGCGGGCCGCCCGGGAACTGTTCGACGAATCCGACCAACTGCTGGCCATGACCTACGCCCTTACCCAGCGCTACCAGGCCACTGGGACCGGCATCACCTTGCTGTTCGCTGTCGTCTTCGCCCTGATCGCCCTGACGGCCATGCTGGCCCTGGCCATGCTCAACGTGCAGGAGGCCCAGCGCCGCGCCCAGGAGGCCGCCGAGGAAAACCGCCGCAACCAGGACGCCATCCTGCGGCTGCTGAACGAAATGGGTGACCTGGCCGAGGGCGACCTGACGGTGCAGGCCACGGTGACGGAGGACATCACCGGTGCCATCGCCGACTCGGTGAACTTCGCCATCGAGGAGTTGCGCATGCTGGTGCAGGGCATCAACCGCGCGGCGGAACAGGTGGCGGGGTCTTCCAGCGATGCCCGGGGCAACGCCGAAGAACTGCTCAAGGCCTCGGATGTCCAGGCCAGGCAGATCGCCGAAACCACCCAGGCGGTGAACCAGATGTCCCGCTCCATCGTGCAGGTGTCCGAGAACGCCGCCGAATCCACTGCCGTGGCGGAACAATCCCTCGTCACCGCCCGTCGGGGCGGTGACGCTGTTCGGGACGCCATCGCCGGCATGAACGTCATCCGCGACCAGATCCAGGAGACCTCCAAGCGAATCAAGCGCCTGGGCGAGTCCTCCCAGGAGATCGGCGAGATCGTGGACCTGATCTCCGACATTACGGAGCAGACCAATGTGCTGGCCCTGAACGCGGCTATCCAGGCGGCGGCGGCCGGCGAAGCGGGCCGGGGCTTCAGCGTCGTGGCGGAGGAAGTGCAGCGCCTGGCGGAACGCTCCGCCCAGGCCACGCGCCGCATCGGCGCCATCGTCAAGACCATCCAGAGCGACACCCAGGATGCGGTGAACGCCATGGAGGCCTCCACCCAGGGCGTGGTCCAGGGTGCGGCCCGGTCCGATGCCGTGGGCGTCTCCCTGGCGGAGATCGAGTCGGTGTCGGACCAGTTGGCCCGCCTCATCCAGAACATTTCCGATGCCACCCGCAGCCAGGCCCGCACCGCCGAGCAGGTGATGATGACCATGCAACAGATCCTGGACGTGACCGAACAGGCCACAGACCGTACACGTCGCAGCGTGGAATCCGTGACTCAGCTGGCCATGCTGTCGGACGAGCTGAAGGTTTCCGTATCCGGCTTCAAGCTTTGAGGCGAGGAACGGAATCCATCCACATGGGGAATCAGCAATGAACATGCAGCTGGATGACTTCGACATCGGCCCCCTGACCTGGGTGAAGCCGGAGTTGGACAACGCCCTCCTGGCGGCCCTGGAGGCCCTGGGCGGGTGGAATGGCGAGGACACCAATCCTCTCAAGGCCGCCGCCGCCCATTTGCACCAGGTCTACGGCGCCCTGCAGATCGTGGACCTGCGCGGAGTTTCCTTGCTCACCGCGGCCACGGAGCAATTGCTGGAGGAGATGACCAAGCAGCCGCCCTTGCGTACCCAGGCTTCCCTGGACGCGGCCCTGGCGGGCATCGATGGCATCAAGGGCTATCTGGACGGGCTCATGGCGGGCGCACCCCCCGCCGAAATCAAGCTGACGCCTGTCTATCGGGCTGTGGTGTCGCAACGGGGCGGAGACGCGCCGCCTCCAAGCGAGCTGTTTTTCCCCAATACCGATGCAAGACCGCCCAAACGGGCCGCCGAACCCTTGCTGGACGATACGGCCCGGGCCTCTACCCTCCGCGCAGTGCGGGCCAGCTACCAGCGTGGCCTGCTGCAGCTGTTGCAGAACAAGGACCCCCTGGCTGGTCTGAACGCAATGGAGCTGGCGGTGCGCAAGGTGGAGGAACTGGCGCCCGGGGCGACCCAATACGGTTTCTGGTGGTCCGCGGTGGGTCTCATCGATGCCATGCGTCGGGAAGCCGTGCCCGCGGATATTTGGCTCAAGCGCCTGTGTGGGCGCATCGATCTGCAGATGCGCCGTCTGATGGAAGGTTCCCGCCAGTTGGCGGAGCGCCTTTTCAACGACGTGCTCTACTACGTGGCCCAGGATCCGGTGCCCAGCGGCCGCACGGCCGAGGTGAACGACCTCTATCAGCTGCGCCGCTATTTCCCGTCCATCTCCTCCGGGCTGCCGGAAGAGATGTTGCCATTCATCGCCAGCCTCAAGGACAACCTGAACAGCGCCAAGGACCACTGGATACGATACTGCGGCGGCCGGGCGGACAGCCTTGAAGCCTTCCAGGATTCGGCCACCGGCCTGTTCGAAGCGGCGGTGCGCCTGCCGAACCAGGCCATGAAGGACCTGACCCGCATTGTCCAGGCCGTGGCCAAGCGCATGCCCGGGGTGGGTGATGCCAGCCACAACGAAGCCCTGCAGGTGGAGATGGCCACCGCCCTGCTGCTGGGCCTGAACGCGGCAGACCATTTCGAGTCCCTGGGAGAGGAGTTCAAACTCCAGGCCGAAGCCCAGGCCATGCGGGTCCAGGCGGCCATCGACCCCACCTTCAAGACCGAGAACATCCCTCATGTGGACCTGCTGGACGAGTTCTCCAAGGCGGCCCAGGAAAAGTTGTTGCTGGCCCAGGTCAACCACGAGATCCAGGCCAACCTGCACCTGGTGGAAGAGATACTGGACAAGTTCTTCCGCAACGAGCAGGAACGGGGTGCGCTGCCCAAGGTGCCAGTCCTCCTCAAGCAGATCCAGGGCGCTCTCAACATCCTGCAACTGGACGTGGCCAGCGCCCTGGTGGCGGAGGCCATCACCCGCATCGGCCACTTCGACGAGATGGACGTTCAGGTTCCGCCCGCGAACCTGAACTGGGTGGCCGAGGCCCTCTCCACCCTGGGTCTCTACGTGGATGCCTTGCGCTACGGCCGGAATGATCCCGCGGAAATGAAGCGGCTCCTGGCCACGCCCGAGGCCAAGCCCCAGCCCAAGGAACTCTCGGTGGAGGCCCAGGCCCGTGCCGAGACCCAGCGCTTGGCGGAGGCCGTGAACCAGTGGCTGGCCGTAGGCGGAAGCGAGGCAGCCAAGTCCCAGCTCAAGGCAGACCTGGCCGCCCTGATGCGGGACGCGGAACTGGTGGGGGACGGCAACCTGCGTGACCAGGCCGAGAGCCTCAGGCAGGCCCTGGAAGGCACAGCGGAGCAGGCTGGCGCGGCCGCAGCCGCCATGGCCAAGGCCAAGGTGGCTCCCAGCGCCGAAATCCAGCGCCTGGCACAGGCCTCCAGCGACGTGGTGGACCGGGAACTGATGGAGACCTACATCGAGGAGGCCAACGAGGTGCTGTCCACCATCGCCGTGCAGGTCTCGCGTCTCCATGTCAGCCCCTACGACCACGAGGCCTTCGCCGTGGTCAGGCGCGGATTCCACACACTCAAGGGCAGTGGCCGCATGGTGGGGCTCACCGACCTGGCGGAACCCGCCTGGGAAGTGGAACAGACCCTGAATCTCTGGCTGCGCGACGAGCGCACGCCCACCCCGGGCCTGCTGGCCTTTCTGGAAGAGGCCGGCAACGCATTCCAGGTCTGGGTGATGGAACTGGAAGAGCAAGGACAGGCCCAGGTGGAGTCCGGCCACCTGGTGGAGCATGCCAGGCTCCTTCGTGGAGAGGGTGTGCCGCAAGCCCCGGATATCGAGGCAGACCCACCCCCAAAGCCTGATGCCGGCGCGCCGGCGGATTCTTCCGCGGCCGCCGGCGAGCGCGAAATCCCCAGGAGTGAAGCCATGGTCGAGCAGGACGTGGACCTGGACGGGCATGTGCTGCCCGCCGAACTTTTCGAGATATACACCGAAGAAGCTGCCCAACGGCTCCAGGACATGGCCATCGCCCTGGCAGAGATGTCCCGGGCACCTCGCCCCGCCCCCTGGGAGGCTTTCATCCGGGGTGCCCATACCCTGGCGGGTATCTCCCGCACCACGGGCCTGACGCCCCTGGCCGAGGCGGCCCATGCGGTGGAAATCTGGAGTGGCGGCTGGCCGGACAAGACCCGGGTGCTGCCGCCGGAAGTGGTGGCTGGCCTTGAAAATGTGCTGAATGAACTCTCGGGCGCTTACGAGCAAGTCCGTGCACGGCATTTTCCCTCCTCCCTGGCCCACGTGGAGCAGATGTTGGCGGAATTGCAGGCCCCTGCCGCCGTGCGTTCAACTCAGACTGGGCCTGCCGCAGAGGAAGCCCCGGTGGAGGTGCCTGTCGCACCTTCCCCCATGCCTGTCCCAGACATGCCCGAGGTATCTTCAGTCCGGGACGAACTGGACGAACAACTACTACCGGTCTTCCTGGAAGAGGCGGAAGAGTTGCTGCCCCGCATAGGCGAGGCCCTCCGCCATTGGCGTGCCCAGCCGGACGATGAAGGATTGGCGGACGATCTGAAGCGCGTGCTGCACACCCTCAAGGGTTCGGCCCGCATGGCCGGCGTCATGAGCCTGGGAGAGCGGGTCCACGGCATGGAAACCCAAGTCATGGAACAGTCGGGCGACGGCCCCCTGGACGGCTTGCTGGATTCTCTGGAAGAGGTGTTCGACCAGGTCTATGACATGGTGGAGCGCCTCAAGTCCGGCCTGGAGGCGTGGACTGCCGAGGCTGTTCCAGTTCCCCGGGGTTCTGGGGATGCGGACGTGCCTGGCCCGCTATCGCGGGAGGTCGAACCCGAGGAAACGGAATCGGCAGGGGAAGAAGCGGCCATTCAGGTTTCACCTCCACTGCCCGCGCCCGAGCCACCGCCCCCGTTGCGGGATGAAATCGAAGCCCAGTTGCTGCCCATCTTTCTTGAAGAGGCTGACGAGCTGCTGCCGCGCATCGGTGAGGCCCTGCGCCACTGGCGCGCCCAGCCGGTGGGCGGCGCAGCCGGCGATGACCTCAAGCGCGTCCTGCACACGCTCAAGGGCTCGGCCCGCATGGCCGGGGCCATGCGCCTGGGCGAGCAGGTGCACGGCATGGAAAGCCGGGTCATGGAGCATGCGGACGGGATAGCCACGTCCACCTACCTGGACGGCCTGGAAGGGGAATACGACCAGATCTACGACATGGTGGAGCACCTGCGGGGCGGTCCCCAGTTGCCGGAGTCTGGTGAGCCCTTGGTACACCACGCCTGGCAGGCCGAGGCGCGGGCCATGACCCCGGAGGCCATCGCCGCCCAGGAGGCGGAGATGGCGCGGGAGGTCAGGGCGGTGCTGGACCATATGCCGCCTGTTTCCACGGCGGCCAAGGCGCCGGTGGCCGAGGAATTGCCTCCTGCCCGGGACGAGATCGACGAGCAATTGCTGCCGGTCTTCCTGGAAGAGGCCGACGAACTTCTGCCTCGAATAGGGGAGGCACTGCGCGACTGGCGGGCCCAGCCGGATAGTGCCGGCGCGGGGGATGCCCTCAAGCGGGTGTTGCACACCCTCAAGGGCTCAGCCCGCATGGCTGGTGCCATGACTCTCGGCGAGAAGATCCACGGCATGGAAACCCAGGTCCTGGGAGCGTCGGGTGGGACCGTCGAGGCCGCACTGCTTGATCACCTGGAAGGAGCGTACGACCAGATCCACGATGTGGTGGAGGGCCTCAGGACGGGCACGGCGGTAACACCTGCGGTATCCACCGCGCCCCAGGCGGAAGCCCAGCGGGCCGCCCCCGTCCCAACCCCCGCAGCCCAGCCTGCCCCGGCTGCCGCTAAGGCCAGCCTGGAGGAGGACCTGCGCCTGCGCCAGGCCCTGCGCCTGAAGTCCGACGTGCTGGACACCCTGCTCAACGAGGCGGGGGAAGTGGCCATCGCCCGGGCGCGGATCGAGAACGTGCTGAAGGGCTACCGGCAGACGGCCCAGGAGCTGGCCGCCAACGTGGAGCGCCTGCGCGCCCAGTTGCGGGAACTGGAGATCCAGGCCGAGACCCAGATGCATTCCCGCCTGTCCCAGATGGAGGCCAACCAGTTCGATCCCCTGGAGTTCGACCGTTTTTCCCGTCTCCAGGAACTGACCCGGCAACTGGCGGAAAGCGTGAACGACGTATCCACCGCCCAGGACAACCTGCTGGCGGGCCTGAACGAGGCGGATACCGCCCTCATCCAGCAGGGGCGCATGGCCCGCACCCTGCAGCAGGAACTCATGCACATGCGCATGGTGCCCCTGAATACCCTGGGTGAACGGCTTTACCGCATCGTGCGCCAGTCGGCCAAGGAAACCGGCCGCCGGGCCCAGCTGGAATTGGAGGGTGGCCAGACCGAGCTGGACCGGGTGGTGCTGGACAAGATCGCCGCTCCCCTGGAGCACCTGGTGCGCAACGCCGTTGCCCACGGTGTGGAGCCCCCCTCGGTGCGTGCGGCCGCAGGCAAGCAGGACTACGGCGAAATCCGCCTGGCTGCGCGCCAGGAGGGTAACGAGATCGTGCTCACCCTGTCCGACGACGGCGGCGGGGTGAACGCGGAGGCGGTGCGTGCACGGGCCGTGGAGCACGGCTGGCTGGCCCAGGACCAGGCCATCACGCCGGACCAGGTGGAGGCATTCCTGTTCCGTTCCGGCTTCTCCACTGCCCAGGTGGTGACTGAACTGGCCGGTCGGGGCGTGGGCCTGGACGTGGTAAAGAACGAGATCGCCGGCATCGGCGGCCGGGTGCGCATGGAAAGCACGCCCGGCCAGGGCACCCGCTTCACCATCCGCCTGCCGCTGACCCTGGCCCTGACCCAGGTGGTGCTGGCTGGGGCCGGCGACCAGACCTGGGCCCTGCCCGCCAACCTGGTCACCATGGTGAAGGAGGTGAAGGCGGACGAAGTGCACAGACTGCACGAGCGGGGTTACCTTGAGCTGGATGCCGAGCTCTACCCCCTGCGCACCCTGGCGGAACTGGTGGAGCGCAAGCCTCAGCCCGGGGAGGGCAAGACACGCACGGTGCTGCTGCTCAAGGCGGGCGAATCCCGCCTGGCCCTGCGCATCGATGCCCTGGAAGGCAACCTGGAAGCCGTGGTGAAGCCCATCGGGCCCCAACTGGCCCGGATTTCCGGCATCAGCGGCGCCACGGTGCTGGGCGACGGCCGCGTGGCCCTCATTCTGAACCCCTTCCTCCTGGCCGAGCGGGCCCCCCAGCTCACCGTGGAAGAGGAAGAGGCCGAAGGCGAGCAGGGCCCCCTGGTCATGGTGGTGGACGACTCCCTCACCGTGCGCAAGATCACCAGCCGCTTGCTGCTGCGGGAAGGCTACCGGGTCATCACCGCCAAGGACGGCGTGGAGGCCATGGAACTGCTGGAACACGAGTTGCCGGCGGTCATGCTGCTGGACATCGAGATGCCACGCATGGATGGCTTCGAGGTGACCCAGAGCGTTCGTGGCAATCCCCGGCTGGCCGGTTTGCCCATCATCATGATCACGTCCCGCACCGCGGAAAAGCACCGGGCCCACGCCCAGGAGCTGGGCGTGAATACCTATCTGGGCAAGCCGTTCCAGGAGGATGAACTGCTGGCGGAGATCGCAAGCCTGGCGGGTTCTGGAGTGATGAGCGAGGCCTGAAACAGGGGCTGGATCATACGGTCCAATCCACCCAGCCGTTGTAGGCGGACAATAGCACCACGACGCCGAATACGATGCGATACCACGCGAAGCCGACGAAGGTGTGATTGGAGACGAAGCCCAGGAAGGCCTTTACTGCCACCATGGCGGCAAGGAAGGAGGCCACGAAGCCTACCGCGAATACCGGCAGGTCTCCCATGTCCAGCAGGGACCAGTTTTTATAGAGGTCGTATACCGTGGCGGCCAGCATGGTGGGAATGGCCAGGAAAAATGAAAATTCCGTGGCTGCCTTGCGGGACAGGCCAAACACCAGCCCTCCCATGATGGTGGCACCGGCCCGGGAGACGCCCGGGAACATGGCCATGGCCTGGGCAAACCCCACCTTCAGCGCCACTTTCCAGTCCATCTCGTCCACGCTTTGCAGGCGCGGGTGATAGGCCCGTTTCTCGATAAAGAGGATCACCAGACCGCCGACGATGAGGGCCCCCGCCACGGTCAGTGGGTTGAACAGATAGGCCTTGATGGTGCTGTGGAACATCACTCCCAGCACCGCCGCGGGCATGAAGGCCACCAGAAGGTGGCCGACGAATCGGCGCTGCACCGGGTCGCTCTTCAGTCCGGTGGCCACCTGTTCGATACGCGCCCGGTAGTCCCAGCACACCGCCAGGATGGCGGCCAGCTGGATGACGATCTTGAATACCTTGCTGCGCTCATCGGTGAAATCCAGCAGGCTGCCGACGATGATCAGGTGGCCGGTGCTGGAGATGGGCAGGAATTCGGTGAGGCCCTCGACGATGCCGAGTATGAGGGCCTTGAACAGCAGCATGGAATCCACGGGAAGATCTCAGGGAAATGGGGGCCGGGGGATTCTAACAGCGGCCCGCGAGAGGGTTTGTTAAGGCCTGGTTCGCAGCTCCAGGTTTGCCAGCCAGGCCAGGGCAGCTTCCCGGTTGTCGCCGCACATCTCCTCGGAAGCTTGCAGGCCGACGCAGAAGGCGGGTCGCTCCGGCCTGCCGAATACCCTGCACCGATTTTCGGCATCCAGGTTCACGCAGCGCATCCCTGCGGGTTTGCCGTCAGGCATGCCGGGCAGGGGGCTGGTGATGGAGGGGGCGATGCAGCAGGCGCCGCAACCGGGACGGCAATCGGACCTTGAGGTTTCCATGGGATTATTTTTTCAGCTTGCGGTGAAGATCGTCCGGCACGGTGAATACCCAGCGGTTCCCCTGTTTGGATTCATGGAGCAGGCCCATGTCCACGAGGGCCAGCAAATCGCTGCGCGCTGTCGCGTAGGCAATGGCGTGGGAGGCGCGGTGGCTTTCCACCGTATAGATCGCGTCTTCATGTTTCAGCGCATGTCCCAGCAGGGCGATCTGGCGATGGTTGCAGCGCGCGCGCAATTCCACGCTGCGCAGCAGTTTCTCCGTGGCACGCAGCTCATGGGATTTTTCCGCGAGATAGGTTTTCAGCGCATCGATGGCCTGATGGATGACGTCCAGCTGGTGCAGCAGGAAATAGGTGGTGTCGGCCCCGTCCGTCTCGGTGTGCAGGTAGGCGCGCGCGTACTGGCCGGGGGCCTGGCGCAGGATGTTGGAAATGGACAGGTATTCCATGAGCCAGTAGCCCTGCCGTGACATGGCCCAGTAGAACAGGGCCCGGGCCGTGCGTCCGTTGCCGTCCACGAAGGGGTGGTCGTAGCCCAGCATGAAATGCAGCAGGATGGCGCGCACCACCGGGTGAATGTAGGGCACGTCCTTCTCTGTGCCATTGGCGAAGGCGCAGAGCTTCTCCAGGCGTTCGGGCAAGTGGACGGCGGAGGGCGGGATATGCAACGTCTGGCCGTCACGAGGGTCCACGACGTGGATGTCATCGGCCTGACGCAAGCGGCCTGCGTCAGCCGGGTCATCCAGGGTATCCAGGGTGAGCATCCGGTGTAGTTCCAATACCGCGGCGGGCGTTAGCGCCTGGTCCTGGATGGCGCGGATATGCCGCATGGCCTGGTAGTTGTTGAAGATCATGCGTTCGCTCGTCGTGCGCGGACGCCGCCCTGCCCGCAGCATGTCCTCCGCCACCCGGCGGGTGGTGGAAGCACCTTCCAACTGGCTGGAGGTGATGGCTTCCTCGATGAGGGAACTCACCAGATAACGGTCCCGGTCCTGGGGCGAGGCCACTGGGCCATCCATCAATATCTGGCCCGATGCATCACGGTCAATGAAATGCAGGGCCTGGATGACGGGCGCCGGCATGGTGTAGATGAAGGGTTGCCCATTCTTGTCCTTAAGCGGCAAAGGCTGGGCTTGTACTTGACGGGCTATTTTTATGGCCAACCACCATTGTTCATGGGTAATGCCATGAGGCGGTGTGCGATGGCGCAGTTCGTCCCAATGTAGGTAACGCCCTTCGGGAAGGGCGGGTTGTGGCTGCGCGTGCCAAGCCGACAAGGCCTCCGGCGAAAGTGACTCGAACAGCTTGTTCAGGGGTGGTGGGGCAAGTGGCAGCTTCATCTAACTATCAAAAAAATAGTAATTGATAGTTATTGATAGTACATGGCGGCCGGATTTCTATCAATTTGATATAAATTGATATGTTTTGATAGAGAAATCCCGTGGGTCATGAAGGTGCGAGTTTCCGCCCCCGCCACAGCAGGTACACCACCGGGATGACGAACATGGACAGCATGGGCGCGGTGACCATGCCCCCCACCATGGGCGCGGCGATGCGCTGCATGACCTCGCTGCCGGTACCCGTGCCCAGCATGATGGGCAGCAGGCCCGCCAGGATCACGGCCACGGTCATGGCCTTGGGCCGCACCCGCAGCACGGCGCCGTCGACGATGGCGTCCATGAGGTCGGCCCGGGTGTTGAAGCGTCCTGCCGCCTGGCGGGCCTTCACCGCCTGGTCCAGGTAGATGAGCATGATGACGCCGAATTCCGCCGCCACGCCGGCCAGGGCGATGAAGCCCACGGCCACGGCCACGGACATGTTGTAGCCCAGCAGGTAGAGCAGCCAGTAGCCGCCGATGAGGGCGAAGGGCAGGGTGGCCATGATGAGCAGGGGTTGCCACAGGTTGCGGAAGGTGAGGAACAGCAACAGGAAGATGATGCCCAGGGTGAGGGGTAGCACCAGCTTGAGCCGCGCTTCGGCCCGCTCCAGGTACTCGTACTGGCCGGACCAGGCGATGGAGTAGCCCGGGGGCAGGGTGACCTGTTCGATCACGGCCTTCTGGGCGTCCTGCACGTAGCTGCCCAGGTCCCGGTCCTTGATGTCCACGTAGATCCAGCCATTGGGGCGGGCGTTCTCGCTCTTCAGCATGGGGGGGCCGTCGCCGATGGACAGGCGCGCCACGGCGTTCAGGGGCACGCTGGCCCCCTGGGCGGTGAGCAGGGGCAGATTGCCCAGGGCCTCCACGCTGTCCCGCAATTCCCGGGGGAAGCGGATCTGCACGGGATAGCGCTCCAGGCCTTCCACGGTCTCCGCCACCGTGGCACCGCCCACGGCCACGCTGATGAGTTCCTGCACGTCGGCGATGTTGAGGCCGTAGCGGGCCGCCGCCTCCCGGTCGATGTCCACGTTCAGGTAACGGCCCGCCGCCACCCGCTCGGCGAAGGCGCTGGCGGTGCCGGGCACGGTCTTCAACGCCGTTTCAACCTCGGCGCCGATCTGCTCGATGACGGCCAGGTCCGGTCCGGCGATCTTCACCCCCACCGGGCTGCGGATGCCCGTGGCCAGCATGTCGATGCGGGTGCGGATGGGCTGCACCCACAGGTTGGCCAGGCCGGGAATGCGCACGTTGCGGTCCAGCTCCGCCATGATGCCCTGCAGGGTCATGCCCGGGCGCCATTCCGACGGGTCCTTGAGCTGGATGGTGGTCTCGATCATGGTCAGGGGCGCCGGGTCCGTGGCGGTGTCGGCGCGGCCGATCTTGCCGAACACGCTCTTCACCTCCGGCACGGTCCTGGTCATGCGGTCGGAAAGCTGGAGCAGTTCCGCCGCCTTGGAGGGCGACAGGCCCGGCAGGGTGGTGGGCATGGCCAGCAGGTCGCCTTCGTCCAGGGGCGGGATGAACTCCGAACCCACCTTGGAAAGTGGATACCAGGTGATGGCCAGCACCACCGCCGCCGCCAGCAGGTTCAGCTTGGGGAAGCGCAGGGCCATGCCGATGAGGGGTCGGTACAGGGCGATGAGGAAGCGGTTGAGGGGGTTCCTGTGCTCGTCCGGCACCTTGCCGCGGATGAAGAAACCCATGAGCACGGGGATCAGGGTCACGGACAGGCCGGCGGCGGCAGCCATGGCGTAGGTCTTGGTGAAGGCCAGGGGGGCGAACAGCCGGCCTTCCTGGGCCTCCAGGGTGAACACCGGCAGGAAGCTCACGGTGATGATGAGCAGGCTGAAGAACAGGGCCGGCCCCACCTCGGCGGCGGCCTCGGCGGAGAGACGGAAATAGTCCTGGCCCGTAGGCTTTTCATCAGGATGGGCGTGGCGCCAGGCCTCCAGGTGCTTGTGGGCGTTCTCGATCATGACGATGGCGGCGTCCACCATGGCGCCGATGGCGATGGCGATGCCCCCCAGGGACATGATGTTGGCGTTGATGCCCTGGTGGCGCATGACGATGAAGGCGATGAGCACCCCCAGGGGCAGGGAGACGATGGCCACGAAGGCGGAGCGCAGGTGGAACAGGAAGGCCGCGCACACCAGGGCCACGACGATGAATTCCTCCGCCAGCTTGTGGGTCAGGGTCTCCACCGAGCGCTTGATGAGGCCGGAGCGGTCGTAGGTGGGCACGATCTCCACCCCCTCGGGCAGGCTGGACTTCAGTTCCTCCAGCCGGGCCTTCACGGCGGCGATGGTGTCCAGGGCATTGGCGCCGGAACGCATGACGATGACGCCGCCCACCACTTCGCCTTCCCCGTCCAGCTCGGCGATGCCCCGGCGCATCTGGGGGCCGGTCTGGATGCGGGCCACGTCCCTGAGCAGGATGGGGGTACCATTGGGGCCCAGGCCCACGGGGATGGCCTGGAAGTCCGCCAGGGACTGGAGGTAGCCGCTGGCCCGCACCATGTATTCCGCCTCCCCCAGCTCCAGGATGGAGCCGCCGGCCTCCTGGTTGGCGCGGCGCACGGCGGCGACGATGCGGGCCAGGGGCACGTTGAGGGCCCGCATGCGCTCCGGGTCGATGAGGATCTGGTACTGCTTCACCATGCCGCCGATGGTGGCCACCTCCGCCACGTTGGGCAGGCCCTGGAGCTCGAACTTGAGGAACCAGTCCTGGAGCCCGCGCAGCTGGGCCAGGTCGTGCCTGCCGGTCCTGTCGGTGAGGGCGTATTCGTAGATCCAGCCCACCCCCGTGGCGTCCGGGCCGATGGCCGGCTTGGCCGCCGCCGGCAGCTTGCCGGCCGCCGTGTTCAGGTATTCCAGCACCCGGGAACGGGCCCAGTAGAGGTCGGTGCCGTCCTCGAACAGGATGTAGACGTAGGAATCCCCGAACATGGAATAGCCACGCACCACCCGGGCGCCGGGCACGGCCATCATGGTGGTGGCCAGGGGGTAGGTGACCTGGTCTTCCACCACCTGGGGCGCCTGGCCCGGGAAGGGCGTGCGGATGATGACCTGCACGTCGGACAGGTCGGGGATGGCGTCCAGGGGGGTCTTCAGCACGGAGACCACGCCCCAGGCCGTGGCCATGACCGTGGCCAGCAACACCAGCAGCCGGTTGGCCACGGACCAGTGGATGAGTTTGGCGATCATGATGGTCCCCTCAGTGGCCGCTGTGGTTGCTATGGCTGCCGTGGTCCATGGGCTTGGCGGCGGGCTGGTCTATTGCCTTGCCCGCCGATTTGCCCACATCCCTGAGGCGGATGGCCGTCACCGGGAAGCCACCGTCCTCCTTCACCATGTCGAACTCCACCTTGTCGCCGGCCTTCAGGCCTTGGAGGGCGGCCTTGTCCTTCACGTCGAATTCCATGGTCATGGAAGGCCAGTCCAGGCTGGGGATGGGGTCGTGCGCCATCTCCAGCTCGCCGGACTTGGCATCCACCTTGGTGATGACGCCGGTGCCCGTGTGGACGGCGCTGGAGAGGGGCTTGAGTTTCTCCAGGGCGCCCTTCAGGTTGGCCTCGGACTCGATGAGGAACTGGCCGGAGGTGACCACCTGCTCGCCGCCGGACAGGCCTTCCAGGATGGCGGTCCGGCCGTCACTGGACATGCCGGTCGTGACCTCCACGGGTTGAAACTTTCCTTCGCCCGCGGACACCAGGACGATGCTGCGCTTGCCCGTGGTGATGACCGCCTCGCTGGGCACCAGCACGGCGTCCTCGCCCTTGCCGCCATAGAGGGTGACCTGGGCGAACATGCCGGGCTTGAGCTTCAGCCCCTTGTTGGCCAGGACGATGCGCACCGGGTGGGTGCGGGTGGCGGTGTTCACCGTGGGATAGAGGTAGTCCACCGTGCCTTCGAAGACCTCCCCCGGCAGGCTTTCCACGCTGATCTCCACGCTCTTGCCGGGGGTGATCCAGGCGGCCTGGCTTTCCATGACCTCCGCCGTGACCCAGACCCGGGACAGGTCGGTGATCTCCAGGATGGGCATGCCGGCGGTGACCTGGGCGCCTTCGTGCACGGCGATCTTTGTGACGATGCCGCCGGTGGGGGCGTAGTAGTTCACCCGGCGCAGGGGCTTGCCGTTCTTCTCCAGATTGGCGATCTGGCCTTGGGACAGACCCAGGAAGGCGAGCTTCTGCTTCGCGGCGGCAATCCAGCCCGCATCCTCCGGGTGCTTCAGGGCCAGGAGGAATTCCTCCTGGGCCGTGTACAGGTCCGGGCTGTAGACCTCGGCGATGAGCTGGCCACGTTTCACCGGGTCGTTCAGGGTGTGGACGTGGAGGCCCTCGATCCAGCCGTTCACCCGGGCCTGGAGGAACTGGACCCGGTTGTCGTCGGCCCGCACGTAGCCCACGGTGTCGATGCGCCGCCACAGGCGGCCCCGCTCCGCCTGGGCGGTGCGGATGCCCAGGTTCTGCACCACCCGGGGGTCGATGCTGACCGTGCCGGCCTCGTCCTCGCCGGCGTACTTGGGTACCAGGTCCATGTCCATGAAGGGGGACTTGCCCGGCTTGTCGAAGTGCTGGTCCGGCACCATGGGGTCGTACCAGTAGAGGACCGCCTTTTCGCCCTGGGTGGCCGGCATGCCGTCCTGGGCCGTTTCCGTGGCCTTGGCGCCCTGATGCTTCAGGACGTACCAGGTGGCCCCCCCGCCCAGGGCCAGGCCGGCAATGAGGGCGGCGATCAGTTTCATGTTCGTGTTCATGGTGTTCTCCTCATTGCGCCGTGAAATAGCCGATCCGCACCTGGGCCCGGGCCCGGGCCACCTGCTGGGCCAACCATTGCAAACGGGCCTCGGTCTCGGCGCGGCGGGCCTCCAGGACGCGGGCGTAGCTGGCCCGGTCGCTGCCGTAGGCGGCCAGGGCGCTTTCCGCACGGCGGGCAGCCAGGGGCAGGATGTCCTGCTCGAAGCGCTTGATACGGGCGTCCGCCGCCTGCCAGTCGGCATAGGCGGCTTCCAGTTCGGCCTTCAGGGCCAGGTGCCGGTCGGCACGCATCTGCGCGGCCCGTTCCACGCTGGCGAGGCGGGCGGCCAGGCGCTTGTCCTGGCGGTTCTTGGGGAACAGGGGCAGGTCCACGCCCACCACCACGGAGACGAAATCCGGCCGGTCGCCGCCCCGCAGGCCGTAGCTCAGGTCCACGGACCAGTCGGGCTTGTAGCCCTCCCGGGCCAGGTTGACGTCGGCCTGGGCCACGCTGACGGCCTCGTTGAGGACGGTGAGTTCCGGGTGTTGCTCCAGTTGCTCGATGACCGTGGTCAAAGGGGGAGGTGGGCTGGCTGGCGGCAGGGCCTCCAGGGGCCTCGCCGCGTCACGGCCTACCCAGCGGGCCAGTCCGGCCTGGGCCTTGGCCTGCTGCCTTTGCAGTTCCGAGAGGCGGTCCCGGGTGGTTTCCAGCATGCCCCGCAGGGCCAGGGTTTCCTCCTGGGTGAGCTTGCCGGTCTTGTAGGCCACCTCGCTCCATTCCACCTGGCGCTGGTACTCGGCCTCCACCTGTTTCACCAGGCCCTGGGCCACGCTGGGAAAGTACACATCCAGCCAGGCCACCTGGGCGTCCCGGGCGATGCGCCGGGCAGTGGCGGACAGGGCCTGGTTGCCCTGGGCCGCTTCCCGTTCCACCCGGGCTGTGGACAGCCGGCGCTTGTCGCCGCCGGGGATGAGCTGGCTGACGCCGATGACGGCCTGGGTCATGGGTTCCTGGGCGAAGTCGAAGGTGTCCAGGGGCAGGCTCACCACGCCCACACGCAGCTTGGGGTCGGGCAGTTCACCCGCCGCCGGCGCGCTCTCGTTCAGGGCGGATACGGCCGCCTCCTGGGCCAGCAGCTGGGGCTGCTGCCGGACGGCCAGGGCAGCGGCCTCATCCAGGCCGAGATGGGAGGTGTCCGCCAGGCTGGCGCCGGACAGGGCGGAAAGCCCAATGAGGGCGATCCGAGGCAGCACGCCTCGGCAATGGAAATGACGGTTCATGGAACGCTCCGCGCAATGTGGCTGCCAGGCAGCCGGAATGACCCAGAAAGAACGAGTGGGTCAGGCGCGCGGAGGGGGGGTGTCTGGGACGACGGACTGCTGGAGGGTGAGTTGCCGCACGGTCTGGGGATGGTCCGACGGCATGATGGGGTGGGCAACGACAGGCAATTCCGCCGGCAGGGCGGTGGCCATGGCGCAGTGGCAATGGGCAGCACCACAGCACTTGTCGGCGGACTGCTGGGAATCCTGGCTGGGTGCGTGGCAGGGCGGCACGTCTTCCTGGGGGGCGCTCATGGCCGCCATGTCCAGGGCGTTGGCCACGGGGGTGAACCCCAGGCCGAATGCCAGGACGCAGCGAAACAGGATGGCCAGGAATGTTTGCATGGACGCGCAGGTCAGATCCGCTTGGTCTTCTTCAAGTGTTGCAGCACCAGGGTTGCGACCTGTACCCGGTTGTGGAAGTTCAGTTTCTGCATGATGTTGGCCAGGTGGTTGCGCACTGTGTTGTCGGACAGGTTGAGCTTGGCGCCGATAACCTTGTTGCTGTAGCCCTGGGCCACGTATTCCGCGATTTCCAACTCACGCACCGAAAGCTTGGCCAGGGGGTCCTCGCCGGTGCTGCGGGTGAGTTTCTGCACCACCTGGGGCGGGAAGGCACCGGCGTCCTGGAGCACGATGCCAATGGCATGGGTGATCTGTTCGGTGTCGGAGGACTTGAGCAGGTAGCCGTCCACACCGGCGTCGATGGCGGCGCGAATCTCCTCGTCCCCGTCTTCCACGGTAAGGATGATGACCTTCATGCCGGCCGCCTTCAGTTCGGGCATGACTTCCAGACCGTCGCCGTCAGGCAGGCTACGGTCCAGGATGGCCACGTCCGCCTTGCCACCGGCCGTCAGCCACGTGCGGGTGGAGGCCAGATTTTCGCATTCGCCAGCCACGATAAAGCCTTCTTCGTTTTCGATGGAACGGCGCACGCCCAGGCGCAGGAGGGGGTGGTCATCCACCAGCAGCACACGGATGGCGGTCATGGTCAGGCGGTCTCCTCTAGTATTTTTGGCATATTAACGGAAGGCGCCGATTCTTGGGCCTTATTCCAGGTCGGCGTAATCGATGGCGACGATTTCCAATTCCCTGGTGCCGCCAGGGGCCTGGAAGCGGACCGTGTCGCCCAGGCGGGATTTGGTCAGGGCCCGTGCCAGGGGCGAGATCCAGGAGATGCGGCCTCGGCCGGGGTCGGCTTCGTCCATGCCCACGATGCTGTAGGAGGCCTCGATGCCCTCTGCGTCAATGATGGTGACGGTGGCGCCAAAGAATACGCGGTCCGTGTTCTCCTGCTGGCGGGGGTCCACCACCACACTGTTTTCCAGGCGCTTGGTGAGGAAGCGGATGCGCCGGTCGATTTCCCGCAGGCGCTTCTTGCCGTAGATGTAGTCGCCGTTTTCGGAGCGGTCGCCGTTGCCCGCTGCCCAGGACACGACGTTGACCACCTCGGGACGTTCCGTCTTGACCAGGTGAAGCAGTTCCGCGTGCATGCGGGCATGACCCCCGGGGGTCATGTAGTTTTTTGTGCCCGCGGGAAGCGGGGGCATGCCCGCCTCTTCGTCATCTTCCTCCGGGGTATCTTCCCGAATGAAGGCCTTGTTCATCAATATTTATCTTCGGGGGGCTTGCCGTCGTGGACCAGGCTCCTGCGGCGCTCCAGGTAGAAGTCACGCATGAATTCGTAGCCGTCCAGAGCGGCTCTGTCCACGGCGTCCTTGGCCTCCAACAAGTCGGTGCGGCGACTCACGACACGCAGGGCCAGGGCGGGGTTGCGGGTGGGTACGTGATTATGGAGTCGGACCAGGTCTGTGTACTCCGTGTCCAACACATAGCCCACGGTGTCGCGGAAGTCGCTGGGGCCTATGAAAGGCAATACCAGGTAGGGACCAGTGCCGATGCCCCATCGACCCAGGGTCTGGCCGAAGTCTTCTTCGTGCTTGCGCAGCCCCATTTCCGAGGCGACGTCCAGTAGGCCAAAGAAGCCCAGGGTGCTGTTGAAGGCAATGCGCAGGAAGTCGGAAGCGCCCTGTTCCAGTTTCAGTTGGAGTATGTCGTTGGCCAGGACTGTGACATCGTTCAGGTTGGAGAAGAAGTTCCTTACGCCAGTTTTTACGGGGCCTGGCATCACAACGTCATAGCCCTGGGCCACGGGCTTGATCACCGCCTTGTCGACGGTTTCGTTGAAACTGTGTATGCCACGGTTCATGGGCTCCAGCGGATCGTTGGGGTCACCATGGGTAGCGCAG
This sequence comes from Thiobacillus sp., assembly GCA_024235835.1. Taxonomy (NCBI): domain Bacteria; kingdom Pseudomonadati; phylum Pseudomonadota; class Betaproteobacteria; order Nitrosomonadales; family Thiobacillaceae; genus Thiobacillus; species Thiobacillus sp. The sequence continues at coordinate 814,051 of JACKLQ010000002.1, forward strand.
CCATTCAGGCCCAGGGCCAAGGCTGCGGCGAGTAGTGTGAATTGTTGTTTCATGATGCCATGGACAAGGGGTCGGTTTTTTATTATCGGCTGTCTGCTAGTTTACTTGAGTCTGGGCTTGTTGATACCTATGGGGAGTGGGGTGCTCCTGTTGTTCAAGCTTGGAAATTGGCTGCCCTTGGTGAGCTTGTGGTTGCTGATGCCAGGTTTGGCGCAGACAATGGTCCCATGTGTATATATGCAAGGACTGGTCATGAGCGACATGGATTTGAGCAAGGAACAGCAAATCATGCGGGCAATGCGCAAGACGCTGACTTCCATCGTGCGGGATACGGCCCCCAGGGACGGAAATCCCAGTCCCCTTTCCCCGGATACCGTGGAAAACATCCGCATGTGCCTGGGATTAATCTCGGCCCGTGAAGCGGAACTGGCCGAGGCGCTTGGGCTTTCCCGGAACGAGCGTCCCCACTACACGGATGAAACACCCAGTTCCCAGCCGATCCAGTTCAACCCGTCCTCGGGAACAAAGCTGAACTGAGGATTGTGCCGCCATGGCGGAAGCCATCGCCAGCTTGATCTCGGATACCGAGTCCACCGTTGTCCGGACAAGGCATGTGGTGATCTATGCGCCCAAGCGAGGGCGCAAGCGTTTCCCGGAAGGGTGCGTGACCGTGCATGCCAGTGAAGAAGAGGCACGCGCTGCAGCCAGGCCCCATGATGGTTATTGTGCGGCCGTGGCCTCGGGGCCTTCCCGTTCTTCCGAGGGCTACAAGCTCTATTACCTGGTGCGTTGGCTGGACTGAGACTGTGGGTTGCGGCCAAGAGAAGTCTTTGGCCATTGCCCAAGAAGCGTTGCAGGTGTCTGGTCCCGAGAATACAAGCTAAACCTCGCAGGGAGATGGCGGCGACCCCAATACAGGGCTGAGTCAGCCTGTTTATGCCTTGAGGGCGTCAGCCGGGTGTTGTCTCAATTAAAGATTCTTCTTAAAAATCCGTAAAAGGCCCTGTGGCATAATCCAACGGCTTATTTCTGGTGAGGGAACTCAAATGAAACGCTATCTGTGGCTTCTTGTGCTTGCAGCCATGCTTTCCGCTTGCGCGAAGGATCCCATTTATCCGCCTGCTCCTGCCAAGACCTCCAGTGCCGAGGAGTGGTTGTACCTGTTGGGACCGGGTGATTCAGTAAACGTATTCGTCTGGGGCAATCCCGAAGTGTCGGGTAGCTTCCCTATCCGACCGGATGGCAAGATGACCATGAACCTGGTGGAGGATTTGCCCGCCAGCGGCAAGACGCCGACACAACTGGCCAGGGAGATAGAGAAGATCCTGGCGCGCTATATCCAGGATCCCATCGTGACCGTGATCGTGGCGGGCGGTTCCGGCCCCTATAGCCAGCAGATCCGCGTGCTCGGCCAGGCGGCCAAGCCCCAGACCCTGGTGTATCGTGAAAACATGTCTTTGGTGGACGTGATGATCTCCGTAGGCGGGATTTCCGATTTCGCCGCCGGCAACCGGGCCAGCATTCTGCGCATAGTGGACGGCAAACCCCAGCAGTTCTCAGTGCGCCTGGAAGACCTGGTCAAGGATGGCGACATTTCCGCCAACGTGGAAATGCGTCCCGGCGATCTGCTCATCATCCCGGAAAGCTTCTTCTAGCCTCGCGTTAAACAATTTCAGAAGAGGGAAGACGCGGGATGAACGAGGCCATCGAACAAATCCTGGGCTACTTGCGCGGGATATGGCGCAGGCGCTTGCTGGTGTTGGTTGTGGCGTGGCTGGTGGCGATCACTGGCTGGGTGTGGGTTTACTTCCTGGAGAACCAGTACCAAGCCCGGGCACGCGTGTACGTGGACACCCAGTCCTTGCTCAGGCCTCTACTGTCAGGCCTGGCGGTCCAGCCCAATGTGGGCCAGCAGGTATCCATGATGACCAGAACCTTGATGAGCCGGCCCAATCTGGAAAAAGTGGCTCGCATGACGGACCTGGACCTGCGCGCAAAAACTCCAAAGGAACAGGAAGCCCTCTACCGGGATATGGAATCTCGTATTTCGTTACAGGGCGCTGGCAACGAAAACCTTTACACCATCGGCTATCTGCATGCCAGTCCGGACTTGGCCAAGCGGGTTGTGCAATCGTTGTTGACCATCTTCACCGAAAGCAGCCTGGGCGGTACGCGCAAGGATTTGTCCAGCAGCCAGAAGTTCATCGACGATCAGCTAAAAAGCTACGAGGCCAAGTTGCTGGAGAAAGAAAAGGCGATCGAGGAATTCAAGCGCCGCAACGTGGGCACCATGCCTGGCCAAGGGGGGGACTACTATTCCAAGGTGGGTGAAATAAACCTGGCCCTGGAACAGGCCAATCTGGCCTTGGATGAGGCGCTGAACCGCAAGAACCAGTTGGAGTCCCAGTTGCAGGACCAGGAGGAAACCGTGACTGCCCCGAACCAGGTGGTGACGCCAACGACCTCCGCCCTGGATGGCAGGATCACCGCACTGCAGAACCAGTTGGACAATCTGCGTCTGCGTTACACTGATCTGCATCCGGAAATCGCGCGTACCAAGCAGTTGATTGCGCGCATCCAGGAGCAGAAGGAGCAGGAACAGAAGCCTGCCCAAGGCCAGAGTCAGGCCGCGCTGAAGGCCCAGAATCCGATCTACCAGCAGTTGACCATCGCCATCGCGGAAGCGGACGCCAACGCGGCGTCCCTGAAGGCACGCGTGGCGCAAATGCAGAAGAAACGGGCTGGCTTGCTGCAGGCGGTGGATCGTATTCCCCAGATCGAGAACGAATTCACCCAGCTGACCCGGGATTACGGGGTGCTCAAGAGCAACTATGCCCAATTGCTGGCACGCCGTGAAACAGTGGCCATCTCCAGCGAAGTCGAAAGCAAGACGGACACTGTCGAGTTCCGTGTCGTGGACCCCCCCCGGGTACCGAACAAGCCGGCCTCGCCGAACCGGCCATTGCTGGTGTCCGTGGTCCCCCTCGGCGGTTTTGGAGTGGGGATTGCCCTCGCTTTCCTGCTGGGGCAGTTAAGGCCTACCGTGGAAAGCCGCCGCCAACTCAGGGAACTTACCGAGTACCCGTTGCTGGGTATGGTGACCCGCGTGGAGACGGGGGCGTTACGCCAACGGGCGCGGCGCGCGAACCTGCTCTACGCAATTGCTGCAGCAGGGTTGTTTGGCGCCTATCTGGCACAGATGGTCTATTACCTGTTTGTCTCTCAGGCCGCCTGACAAGGAGATGACATGAGCATTATCGAGCGTGCGGCTGGGAAAATTCCCCAATCCCCCGGCGCCACCCAGCCGCCACCGGCCCATCCACGGGAAGCGGTCGACCGCAATCTGATCGAGTCGTCCATTGACAAGGTGGAGGCGTCATTTGGTGATCTTCCCCGGGATGCGGCTATGCCCCGCGTGCCGCACCATCGCGCAGATGAAGACGGTCCGCCGACCATTCTCAGCCAGCAGGGTTCGGTCAACCTCGCACGTTTGAAACAGATGGGGGTGCTCACGCCGGAGGGCGGCCGCAGCAAGATTGCCGAGGAATATCGGCTCATCAAGCGCCCCATCCTGGTCAATGCCTTCGGGCAGGGCGATACCCCCCCGCTGCCCAACGGCAACATGATCATGGTGACCAGTTCCGTTCCCGGCGAGGGCAAGTCTTTCACGGCCATCAACCTGGCGATCAGCATGGCGACCGAGATGGAAAACACGGTGCTGCTGGTGGATGCGGACGTGACCAAGACCGCGATCATGAAATACCTGGGATTGCAGGGGGACAGGGGGCTGATCGACGTGCTCCTGGACCCGTCCATTCCCTTGTCGGACGTGCTCATCAAAACCGACGTCGCCAAGCTGACAGTCCTGCCATCAGGCCGGGGCATCGCCCACGGCACGGAATTGCTGGCCAGTTCCGCCATGCGTTCCTTTGTGCATGACATTTCCACACGCTACCCGGACCGTATCGTGATCTTTGACACCCCCCCGCTGCTGTCCACCAGCGAGGCCTCGGTTCTGGCTAGCTACATGGGGCAGGTGGTTTTCGTGGTGGAGGCGGAGCGTACCCCCCAGGAAGCGATTCGCGAGGCCCTTTCCCATATCGCGGAGCACCCCTCCGTCGGTCTGATACTGAACAAGGCACCTGTGCGTTCCATGGGGGGTGACTATTACGGTTACGGCTATGGCTACGGCTACGGCTACGGATACGGAAGTTATGGCGAGTACGGCAAGCAGTAGAGGCTCCATATTCCTGCTTTGCCTCCTTTTGCCTGTCACGGCTTGGGCGGCGGACTGGAAATTTTCCTCCGGGATTTCACTCTCGGAACGCTACTCGGACAACGTCCAGTTGAGTGCCGCGGGCCTGGAACGGGATGAATGGATCACGGAAGTGGCTCCCCGTATTTCAGCCCAGCGGAACGGAGCCCGTCTCAAGGTCAACGCGGACTACAGCCTGCAGGGGCTGCTGTATGCGGACGACACCAGCAGGAACAAACTGCGGCACAACCTGAACGGGAGAGCTAACGCTGAATTGGTGGAGGAGTGGTTTTTCCTGGATGCCACGGCGCGCATATCCCATGAACTCAACAGCCTGGGGGGTGGCGTGGGATTGGGAGATCCCGTGGGCATAGGCAATACCACTGCAGTGGGAGCTTATTCCCTGAGCCCCTACATGAAACACAGGTTCGGGTCCATCGCCACCGTCGAGGCGCGGGTGGCCCGGGATGGGGTGTTTGTCGGCGATGCTGGAGTGACGGATACGGAAACGACCCGCTATGTGCTCAATGCGGTCAGCGGAAACAAGTTCTATCCGCTGAGTTGGAGCGCCAGCTACAGCATGACGGATAACACTAACAGCAACTCGGCTTTGGCGGCGGACAGCAGCAGTGAGCGTGGTGCGCTGACTGCGCGATATCAGTTGAGCAGGAAATACAGCGTGCTGGCCCAGGCAGGCGTGGAAAAGAACGACTACACCGGCGCGGCAGCGTCTGTGCGGGACTATTCCTATTACGGCTTGGGCGTGTCCTACAGCCCAAGCCGGCGATTCTCGGCGGACGTGTATTACAACGCCTCCGACAATGGCAATTTCCTGAGTGGCAACGTCACTGCCAGGCCCACCCTGCGGACCACCGTCAACGCCTCCGCCGGCAAGAGGGCTTACGGACGGAGTTATTCCCTGGGCCTTGCCCACCGTACACGGCAATCGAACTGGACCCTGCGATATCAGGATGACCTGACCACCTCCCAGCAGCAATACCTCGGCTACTTCGGCAACCTGGACGAATATTCCTGCGCCACGGGCCTGGAGTACTACCTGCCGGGTGAGCAGCCGCCCGCCGCCGCAGGTTGTACCTACATCCGCACGGTGGCCCTCGTTGGCCAGGTGCAGGTCAACCAGACTTACCTGTCCAAGAACCTGGCGGGCGCGGTGAGCTATAACCTGCGCAGGAACACCTGGACGTTGAGCGTTTATAGCAATGAAAGGGAATTGCAGGGTACTGGCGGTGGTGACACCACCCACGGCCTGCAGGCTTCCTGGTCCTACAAGCCTGTGCCCAGGACCACGTACACCCTGACAACCGGCCTCACTCAGGTGGAGTCGAGCGGGGCCACGCTGGGCAATCGACAGGACGACCTGTGGAACATCGGCCTGGTGGCGAGCCATCAGTTCCAGAAGAAACTCACCGGCAGCCTGGAAGTTCGCCACCAGGAACGCCAATCCAACCAGCCTGCTGGCGACTATGCGGAAAATTCTGTGGCTGCCCGACTTAACATGAGCTTCTGACCATGTACGAGAGCTACTACCACCTCCGCGACAAGCCTTTCCAGCTAAACCCTGACCCGCGCTTCTTCTTCGCCAGCCGGGGACACAAGCGGGCCTTTGCCTATCTCGAATATGGCCTTTCACTGGGGGAAGGTTTCATCGTCATTACCGGGGACGTGGGTGCAGGCAAGACCATGCTGGTCAAGAGCCTGTTGCGCAAGCTGGAAAACGGAAATTTCCTGATTGCCGAACTGGTGAGCACCCAGCTGGGTGCAGACGATACCCTGCGCAGCGTGGCCCTGGCCTTCGGCTTGCAGGCGGAGGGGATTTCCAAGTCATCGCTGTTGAAGGCATTGGAGGACTACCTGCGCCTGGCCGTGCGCCAGAACCGGCGCCCGCTCCTGATCGTGGACGAAGCCCAGAACCTGGACCCTCGCGCCGTGGAGGAACTGCGCATGCTGTCCAACTTCCACGAGGGCGACAAGCCGCTGCTACAGAGCTTCCTCCTGGGCCAGCCCGAGTTCCGTGACACCATCCAGAGTCCGGAGATGTTGCAGCTGCGGCAACGCGTCATCGCTTCCTACCACCTGGGACCCCTGGACCGGGCCGAAACGGTGCAATACATCATGCACCGACTGACCACGGTGGGGTGGCAGGGTGAGCCCTCCTTCTCGGAAGATGCCTTCGACAGCATCTTCCAGTTCACGGGTGGCGTGCCCCGCCGCGTAAACACCCTGTGTGACCGGCTCATGCTGTTCGGTTACCTGGAAGAAAGGAAACACCTGGATTCCTCGGCCGTCCAGGAAGTAATCGGAGACCTGCAGCAGGAAGTCCATCATCAGTTTCCTGTGCACCATGCGGAACCCCGCACCAGATCGAGTGACACGGTGGCGCTGGTCCCTGGGCATGGGCCAGTTTCAGAGGAGATCGATCTGCGTCTGGAGGCCATGGAACGGACCCTGAACCGACTGGTACCCATGGTCCGCAAGGTGCTCTACACCGTCACATCCGGCCAGGAAAGCGATTGACGCACGCGCCCCTGCAGGCCTGCTGACCCACGGCATGGAAGCCAAGCAGATCACCAATGTCATGAGCGTGGACGTGGAGGATTACTTCCAGGTCGGCGCCTTCGAGCACACCATCGCCCGGGACGACTGGGACAAATGGCCATGCCGCGCGGAAGCCAATGTGGAACGCATCCTGACCCTGTTCGACCGCCATGGCGTGAAGGCCACATTTTTTACCCTGGGCTGGGTCGCCGAGCGTTATCCCAAGGTCGTGCGGGACATCGTCAGCAGTGGCCATGAACTGGCCAGCCATGGGTATGGCCACCAGCGTGCGAGCCACCTCAGCGAAGCCGAGTTCCGACATGACGTGACCCGGGCCAAGGGCCTGCTGGAGGACATCGGCGGTGTCCAGGTGCGGGGCTATCGGGCCCCGAGCTTTTCCATCAGCCATCGCAATATGTGGGCCCTGGATGTGCTGGCTGACACGGGGCACCAATACAGTTCCAGCATCTACCCCATCGCCCACGACCACTACGGCATGCCGGACGCCCCCCGGTTTCCTTACCGCCCCGAACGCTGCCCAAGCCTGTTGGAGGTCCCCCCCACCACGGTGGACTGGAGAGGGCGTAACCTGCCTGCGGCCGGGGGAGGCTACTTCCGGCTCATGCCCTATGCCCTGTCCCGCTGGCTCATCAATCGGGTGAACGAACAGGACAACAGATCCGCCATGTTCTATTTTCATCCCTGGGAAGTGGATCCCGGCCAGCCCCGCATACCGGGGGCCCCCCTTAAAAGCCGCTTCCGGCACTATGTGAACCTGTCTCGCATGGAGGCCAAGCTGGCGCGCCTGTGTAGGGATTTTCGCTGGGGCCGGGCCGATCAGGTATACGCAGCAGAGCTTTCCCGATGAGCATGGGCGTACGTGTCGCCAGGCCGGAGGATGCCGCTGCCTGGGACGCCTTTGTCCTGGCGGAACCCGACGCCACCTTCTTCCACCGCATCGGTTGGAAAAAGGTGCTGGAGCGAGCCTTCGGCCATCGCACCCATTTTCTCCTGGCAGAGCGGGATGGAAAGGTGGAAGGCGTCCTGCCTTTGGCGGAGATCGATAGCCGCCTTTTTGGCCACAGCCTCATCTCCACGCCCTTCTGTGTCTATGGCGGGATCATCGCTGCCACGCCTGAAGCCAGGGAGGCCCTGGACCAACATGCACAGGCGCTGGCCCAGGACCTGGGGGTGGGGCATCTGGAATACCGGGACCGGGATGCCCGCGCCCATCCTGACTGGCCTGGCACAGACCTCTATGTCACTTTCCGCAAGGTCCTGGACCCGGAAGTGGAAAAAAACATGCTGGCCATTCCACGCAAGCAAAGGGCCATGGTGAGAAAAGGCATCAAGAACGGCCTGACCTCGGAACTGGAGGAGGGCGTGGACGCCTTCTACAGCGTTTTCTCCGACAACGTGCATCGCCATGGCACCCCGGTGCTGCCCAAGCGCTTCTTCCTGCTGTTGCGGGAAGTGTTCGGACCAGACTGCGAGGTGCAACTCGTACGTGGTCCCGGCGGGGAGGTGATCAGCGGCGTCCTGTCCTTCTACTTCCGCGACGAAGTGCTTCCCTACTATGCCGGCGATACCGAGTCCGCCCGGGGGCTAGCGGCCAACGATTTCAAGTACTGGGAACTGATGCGGCGCGCCTGCGAGCGGGGCATCCGGGTATTCGATTACGGCCGCAGCAAGCTGGATACCGGGCCCTACGATTTCAAGCGCAACTGGGGCTTTGAACCTCAGGCCCTGCACTACGGCTACAAGCTGGTCACGGCCCGCAAGCTGCCAGAGAACAATCCCAACAATCCCAAGTACCAGTTGTTCATCCAGGCCTGGCAGCGCCTGCCCCGGCCAGTGGCCAATTTCCTGGGACCCTACATCGTCCGCAACCTGGGTTAGCCATGGCCATGTGTGGCGATCTGCTCTTCCTGGTCCACCGCATCCCCTATCCGCCCGACAAGGGCGACAAGATCCGTTCCTGGCACATGCTGCGCCACCTGGCCACGCACTGGCGGGTGCATCTGGGGGCCTTCGTGGACGACCCGGCCGACTGGTCCCATGTGGAGGTGCTACGGGGCGCTTGCGCGGACACCTGCCTGCGACCCCTTCACCCCCGTTCCGGCAAGCTACGTTCCCTGGCGGGGCTCGTGTCCGGCGAGGCCCTGACCCTACCCTATTACCGCGACGCTGTGCTGGAGCGCTGGGTGCAGGCCAAGCTCAAGGACGGCATCGACGCCATCGTCGTGTATTCCTCGGCCATGGCCCAGTTCGTCATGGACGTCCAGGGAGTCAAGCGAGTCATGGACTTCGTCGACATCGACTCGGACAAATGGCGCCAGTACGCCCCCACCAAGTCCTGGCCCATGTCCTGGCTGTATGCCCGGGAAGGGCGCAAGCTGCTGGAGTGGGAACGTGCGGTGGCCTCGGCCTTCGATGCCTGCCTGTTCGTGTCCCAGGCCGAGGCCCGGGACTTTAGCGCCATGGCCCCGGAGTCGGCCACGAAGGTGGGGCACTTCAACAATGGCGTCGATACGGACTTTTTTTCGGCGGAGCGTCCCTACGAAAGCCCGTTTCCAGCGGATTGCATCCCACTGGTATTCACTGGCGCCATGGACTACTGGCCCAATGTGGATGCGGTAACCTGGTTTGCCAGGGAAGTGCTGCCCCGGGTGCGCAAGGAGGTTCCCCGGGCACGCTTCTATGTTGTGGGCAGCCGCCCCGGCAATGCCGTCCAGGCCCTGGCTGGAGAGGACGTCGTCGTCACGGGCAGGGTGCCGGACGTGCGGCCCTACCTGGCCCACGCAGTCGTCGTGGTGGCCCCCCTGCGCATCGCCCGGGGCATCCAGAACAAGGTCCTGGAGGGCATGGCCATGGGCAAGGCGGTGGTGGCCACGCCCCAGGCCCTGGAAGGCATCGCAGCCCAGCCCGGCCAGGAGGTTTGCGTTGCGGAGGATGCCCAGGCCCAGGCAGACTTGGTGCTGCGCCTGATTCGTGACTCCGCCGAATCCCGCGATATCGGTTCAGCGGCAAGAAAACTGGTGGCCACCAGTTACACCTGGGCGCCCAACCTGGCTCGCCTGGAGTCCTTGCTGAGTCCTTGAGGCTACTCAAGAAAACGAAGGGTCGTCCCGAGTTTACTTGACCCCTCTGGGGGCAGGCTTTGTGCAGCCCGGGCCTGGGGAGGACTAAATGCCGCGGGCTTCCAGCCACTCTTCCAGGATCAGGATCTGCCATACCATGCGCCCGAAATAGGTGGCGTGGCCTGACATGTGTTCCCGGCGAATATGGTCCACATACGCGGGTTGCAGGATGCCCCGACCCTTGAAGGCATCGAAGCGGGCCTCAACCCGTTCCCGCAGGGGGGCATAGTCCTTTGCCCACAGGCCGAAGGGCAGGCCGAAGCCGTGCTTGCTCTTGTTGATGATCTCGTCGGGCAGGAAGCCCGTCAGGGCCTTCTTGAAGAACCAGCGCAGGTATTGTCCCTTGACCTTCCAGTCCGGGGGGACTTCGCCGGAGAAGTCCACCATGGCATCGTCCAGCAAGGGGTAGCGCACCTCGATGCCGGCCGCCTCGGTCATGCCCCCCACCTTGCGCAGGTCGTTGTCCGCCAGGGTGAACTTCAGGTCCAGGTGCAGCATGCGGTTGATGAAGGAATCGCTGTCCGCACGGTCATAAACCTCCTTCAGCCAGGCTGCGGGCTGCCCCGTGTCGACGCTGGCGAGGAAGTCCGGCGCGAACATTTCACCCAGGGGCTGCCGGTAGATGAAGTTGTAGGACTCCATGCGTTCCGGCAGGGGGACGTTGGCCTGGCGGATATAGCTCTGGGCCTTGCGGAAGGGTGCCAGGGCAGACAGGCCCGGAAAATGGGCCAGGGGCTCGATGAGGGTCTTGCGCAGGGGTGTGGGCAGCAGGTGGTAAGCCTCGAACACCTTTTGCTTGGCATAGCGTTCGTTGCCGCCGAAGATTTCGTCGCCCCCGTCCCCGGCCAGCATGACCCTGTACCCGTCCGCGGCGGCCAGTCGGGCACAGAAATATGTGGGTACGGCCGATTCGTTGGCGAAGGGTTCGTCGTAATGCCGGGCTATGAGGGGAATGGCATCCAGCACATCCGCCTGCTGCAGGTAGTACTCCCTGGAGTCCAGGCCGAAGCGCTTGGCAGCGATGCGGGCGTATTCCATCTCGTCGAAGCCGCCGGCATCGAAGCCGATGGAATAGGTGCGTCCCTGGCCGGATATTTCCTTGAGTACGCCGCTGACGGTGGAACTGTCGGTACCGCCCGAGAGGAAGGCCGCCACGTTGTCCTGGCCCCAGGCGCGTTCCACGCCCTGCCGCAGCAGGGTGTGGAACCGCTTGGACTGGGCATCAAAATCATCTCGTGGCTCATCCTGGTACTCCAGGGCCCAGTAGTAGCCCGTGCTGACCTGGCCTTTGCGCCATTGCATCCATTGGGCCGGCAGCAGTTTCCTCACGCCCTTGAACACGCTGCCCGGCGCTGGCACCTGGAAGAAATAGATGAAATTGAACAGGCCTTGGGGGTCCAGATCCCTGCCCGCTGCCGGGTGGCTGGCCACCATGTCCGCCTGGCTGGCGAACACCAGGCCCTCCGGGGTGGCTGCATAGGCCAGCTTTTCCGCGCCGATGCGGTCCAGGGCCAGGAATGCACTCTGGTCCGCCAGGTCCAGGATGGCCAGGCTGAAATTGCCGTGGACGTGCTTCGGCGTTTCCTTGCCATGCTGGCGCCAAAGCCGCAGCAGGTTCCCGGCGGGGGAGGGCGCTTCGCCTACCATGAACGGACGGCCGCTGATGGCCGCCACCAGGCTGCCCTCCCTGGCCACGGAAAGGCTGGCGGCCAGGCCCAGGCCGTTGTCGGTCAATACATGTCGGGGACGGGCGACGCTGCACGGGGCAAGCATGTCCTCCAGGGCGAGGGCGGCCTCATGGCCGCCATGCCCCAGCCAGCCGGCGAGGCGATGCATTAGAACTCCAGTGTCACGGTTTGGGTGGGATCAATGGCGCCTTGGGGTAGCCCGCGGCGTCCAGCATGCTGCCCCAGGAAGAGGCTTCGAATCCCTTCTGGTGGGCCTTGCCCACAACCAGCACCGGCACATGCAGGGCGCCCGTCAGCTTCTTGACCTCCACGGCATATTCGGGCTCCTTGGAGGGGTCCTTGTGCTGGTAGGGAATGCCACGCTGGTTCAGGAATGACCGCGCTTCGTCGCACAGGATGCCGCATTCGCCGCCGTAGAGGATCACGGGGCTCTTCTCCCGGGCCATCTTGGTCTCGAAGGACTCCTTGTCCACCTCCACGACGTTGCCCTTGCCGGACAGGGTCTTTACCTGCTTCACGGTAGATGCAGGGGGGCGATCGGTGTAATGCACGCCACCGGCAGGGTCCACCCAGCGGTAGACCTCGGCGGCCTGGGCGATGCTTGTGACAGCAAAAAACAGTATTGATGCGGCCCTGATCATCACGGTTCTCCCGAGTGTTTGTTCCAGATTCTAGAAGCCGCGTTACTCAACGCACAAGCGCGGGGGGGCCATCGCTCCTGGCGACGGGGGGTCAGCTCATGCCGTTGTGCCGCAGCAGGGCGTCTATGGTGGGCTCCCGGCCCCGGAAAGCCTTGAAGGACTCGATGGCCGGCCGGGCGCCGCCCTGGGCCAGGATCTCGCTCCAGAAGCGGTGGCCGATCTCCGGGTTCAGCACGCCGCCGACCTGGCCATTCTCCTCGAACAGGCTGTAGGCGTCCGCAGAAAGCACCTCCGCCCACTTGTAGCTGTAATAGCCCGCTGCGTAGCCGCCGGCGAAGATGTGGGAGAAGTTGTTGGGGAAGCGGTTGTAGGCCGGCGGGATCACCACGGCCACCCGGGCGCGGATCTCGTTCAGCAACTCCAGGGCGGTCTTGCCCGGGGGCAGGTCGTGGTGGAGGTGCATGTCGAACAGGGCGAACTCGATCTGGCGCAGGGTCTGCATGCCCGCCTGGAAGTTCTTGGCGGCAAGCAGCTTGTCGAACAGAGCCTTGGGCATCTGCTCGCCGGTGTCGATGTGGGCGGTCATGTGGCGCACCACGTCCCACTCCCAGCAGAAGTTCTCCATGAACTGGCTGGGCAGTTCCACCGCGTCCCATTCCACCCCGTTGATGCCGGACACGCCCAGATCCTCCACTTTGGTGAGGAGGTGGTGCAGGCCGTGGCCGAACTCGTGGAACAGGGTGATGACGTCGTCATGGGTGAGCAGGGCCGGCTTGCCGCCCACGCTGCGGCTGTTGTTGCAGTTCAGATAGGCCACCGGGGTCTGGATGCCAGTTTCCTTTCGCCTACGGGTGATGGCATCGTCCATCCAGGCGCCGCCCCGCTTGGTGTCCCGGGCGTGGAGGTCCAGGTAAAACTGGCCGATGAGTTGTCCCTGCTTGTCTTTCAGGGCAAAGAACTGCACGTCCTCATGCCACACGGGCGCCTGGTCTTCGCGGATTTCCAGGCCGTACAGGGTCTCGATGACCCGGAACAGGCCCGCCAGCACCTTGGGTTCCTGGAAGTACTGCTTCACCTCGGTTTCGGAATAGGCGTAACGGGCCTCCCGCAGCTTCTCGCTGGCGTAGGCCGTGTCCCAGGCCTGGAGGTCCGCCAGGCCCAGCTCGGCAGCGGCAAAGGCCCGTAGCTCGGCCATGTCCTTCTCGCCGTAGGGCTTGGCCCGGGTGGCCAGGTTTTCCAGGAAGGCCAAGACCTCCTGGGGGGTTTCCGCCATCTTGGGTTCCAGGGATACCTGGGCGTAGGTGTGGAAACCCAGCATCCTGGCGGCTTCCTGGCGCAGTTCCAGGATGCGGCGGATGAGGTCCGTGTTGTCCAGTTCTGGCGGGCCGAATTCCGAGGCCCGGGTGACATAGGCCCGGTACATCTCTTCCCGCAATGCCCGGTTGGAACAGAACTGCATGACGGGCAGGAATGAGGGGGCCTGGAGGTTCAGTTTCCAGCCGGCCTTGCCGTCCGCCTCGGCCATTTCGGCGAACATGGCCTTGGCATCCGCCGGCAAGCCTTCCAGTTCCGCCTCGTCCTCGATGAGCTTGGACCAGGCCTTGGTGGCATCCAGCAGGTTCTCCTCGAACTTGGCGGACAGCTTGGCCAGTTCCTCCTGGATTTCCATGAAGCGGGGTTTCTTGTCCTCCGGCAGTTCAGCGCCGCCCAGGCGGAAATCCCGCAGTTCGTTGTCCAGGATCTTCTTTCTCGCTGTGTTCAGGCTGGTGGCTTCCGCACTGGCGGCCAGGGCCTTGAACTGGCGGAACAGGCCCTCGTGCTGGCCAAGTTCGGCGTAGTACTGGGTGATCTTGGGCAGGTTGGCGTTGTACACCTCCCGCAGTTCCGGGCTGTCCAGCACCGAGTGCAGGTGGGAAACCTGGCCCCAGGCCCGGGACAGGCGTTCGTTGGCGTCCTCCAGGGGTTGCACGAAACTGGCCCAGGCGGGGGCCACATCCCCAGCCGTCAGGCGGGCCACCAGGGCACGGTTCTCGGTCAGCAACTCATCCACTGCGGGTGTGACGTGTTCGGGTTTGATTTCGGCGTAACGGGGCAGGCCGGAGAAGTCGAGCAAGGGATTCATGGTTTTCATGGTGTGAGGGGGTTGGCTTCTATACTTGCGGCCATTACGCAAATTTTCCAGAGCCTGTCTGCATGGCCATTGAAAGCTACCGCGACTTTACTCCCCAACTGGGCAGGGAGGTGTTCATCCACCCCACGGCCACGGTCATTGGCGACGTGGCGATCGGCGACCAGGCCTCCCTCTGGCCCAACGTGGTGGTGCGGGGGGATGTGAACAGCATCCGCATCGGTCCGCGCAGCAACATCCAGGATGGCTCTATCCTCCATGTCAGCCACCGCAGAGCCAGCGACCCTGATGGCGCGTCTTTGGTGCTAGGGCGGGACGTGAGCGTGGGCCACGGCGTCATCCTGCATGGCTGCACCATCCATGACGAATGCCTCATCGGCATGGGTGCCCTGGTGATGGACAAAGCGGTGCTGGAGCCCCGGGTATTGCTGGGAGCCGGCAGCCTGGTGCCCGAGGGGCGGGTGCTGCAATCCGGCTGGCTGTATCTGGGCCGGCCGGTCCAGCAGGTGCGCCTCCTGACGCCTGAAGAGCTGGACTACTTCGCCTATCTGGCGGACGGCTACGTGAAACTGGCGGGGGACTATCTCGCCAGACCCTAGTTGCGAAGGGTGGCGGGGGACGTCGTGCCGTAGGACGAGGCGGATGCCGGTTGGAACACGGTCAGGCCCGGGAAGTTGTTCGGGTCTTCCCATGCCTGGATGAGTCTTAGCAGTGTGTTGGGGTCCGCCGCCTTGTTGAACAGGGCCTGGGTCCTGGGGTCCAGGGGGGCAGTAAGCCATTTGCCCCAGGTTTCCGGATTGGCGGCAGTGAGCAGGATGTTCCAGGGCTTGGGGTCCAGGGGCAGCATCACCCAGCGCATGAATTTCCCGGGGTCGAACAGGGTTGCATTGATCGCCGTGACGAACTGGGGCTCTGCCAGGGCGTTGGCCCACTTTTCGTAGATGATGGGGTCGGTCCATTCCAGGTAGTTCTTCACCATGTCTGGTTCCAGCAGGCTGTCGGCAGTCCGGACATAGGTTTGGGGGTCCAGGCCCCGATGGGCGAATTCCAGCCAGATGCCTGGCTCGCTGAACACCTCCAGCCAGGGCAGGAAGTTGGCGGGCGCCTTGAAGGCCCAGCCATTGGTGGTGAAATCCGTGCATCGATCGGCCCAGCGTTGCACCTGGGGCGACGGACCCGGGACTTCATCGCCGGGGGAGGCGGCGGTGTTGGCAGGAGTGTCGATGGGGGCATCCGCGGCAGCCCAGGTGGCAGGCCCCAGCAAGGCCAGGCAAATAACGAGGATATGAGGTTTCATGAGTGGCTTTCCGGCCTAGCCCGAAGGCTCGCTGCCTTGATGGATACGCCGCTTGTGACGGTTCAGGCTGGAGGTAAGTTCCGAAAGGATTTCCCCCGCCGCGTGGATGACCTGATTGGGCGAGAAGCCGCAATGACGCATCTCCCGGTAGAAGGCCCGGGCCAGCATGCCCGCCACCCGGTCCGGCTCGTGGGCCGACAGGGAGACCACGTTGAAGGCGTCCTGGCTGCCTTCCAGGGTGAAGGCCATCTGGGCCAGGCGGGAATCCAGCAGCCGGTCCAGGCGTCCCATCTGGATGGCACGCCCCACCAGCAGGGCGGCGAGCTCGGCATAAGCCAGGTCCGCGGTGCTGAAGGTGGACCTCCCCACGGGACCACTGATGTTGAGCACGCCTGCCGGGGCACTGGCCACGGGTACGGGGCAGGCCATGAAACTGCCGCCTTCCTGGGCGTGGCGGGCCGCCTGTTTCCAGGCGGAGCGCTCGATGCGCGTCACCCGCAGGGACTTGCCGCTGGCCAGTACCTGGCCGGCAATGCCCTGACCCGGCGCCACTTCCTCCTTCCAGGCCATCTCCGGCAGTTCGCCATAAAGGGCCGCCAGGCGCAGGCGGGTAGTTTTTTCCGGGCCGGTGTCCAGCAACATGAGGGATACCCGCCGGGCGGACATCAGGTCGCCCACGATGCAGGTGAGGCGATAGAGGTTGTCGGTGAACTGGCCGGTCACCTCGAAACCGGCCAGCTCGGTCAGCTTGTCTAGCCGCAATGTGGAACTGGGCACCCTGGACTCCCGCGCAGACGACCGCTGAAGCTTAGGCCGTGACGGGGGGTTGCGCCACCCTTCCCCGGGGCTCAGTTCAGTGCACTGGCCAGCTTGCGGCGGTATTCGGAGACCAGGGGGTGGCCACCCAGCAGATTGAATACGGCCAGAATCTGCTTGCGGGCCGCCTCCTCGTTCCAGGCGCGGTCCAGGCGCACCATTTCCAGCAATTCGTCCAGGCCTTCTCCGTGGCGGCCCCGGGCCACCAGCAGGTTGGCCAGGTCAAGGCGGGCCTCCATGTCGTCCGGCTGGGCGGCGATGCGGTCCCGCAGTTCCTGCTCGTTGCCACCCTCCTGGCCGCCGTGGGCAAAGCTCAGGCGGGCCAGGAGCTGCTGCACCCGCTCGTCCATCTGGGTCACGGAGGCCAGGCTGTCCAGGAGGCGTTTCGCTTCGTCCAACTGGTTCAGCTCCAGCAGAATCTCGGCGGCGTCGATGCGGATATGCTCGTTCTGCATGTCCAGCTTGGAGGCTTCCCCCAGGATTTGCAGAGCGCCAGCCAGGTCTCCCCCCGCCCGCAGTTCTGCCGCCTTGGCCCGCAGCTCGTCGGCGGGGGAGGGGAGGATGCGGGCCAGGAATTCCCGCACGGCGGACTCGGGCTGGGCACCTGAGAACTGGTCCACGATGCGTCCCTGGTAAACGGCCTTCACGTCGGGAATGCCCCGTACGCCGAACTGGGCCGCCAGTTCCTGGTTGTCGTCGGCGTTCACCTTGGCCAGGATGAACCTGCCCTGGAATTCCTCCGCCAGCTTTTCCAGGATGGGCTTCAGGGACTTGCAGGGGCCGCACCAGGGGGCCCAGAAATCCACCACCACCGGCACCTGTTGCGAGCCATCCATGACGATGCTCTGGAAATTGCCGGCGTCCACGTCGTATGCAAACTGTCCCATGGGAATCCTTTGGTCTTTCTAGGGGTTCAATTACGGATCATATGAAGCCGGCCCGCCGGAGTTCAAGCGGGCCGGTTGAGGGGCAAGCGCGGGGCTACCGCTTGTAGTCCAGGTGGCCGTCGATGAGGGTGTAGCGCACCCGGCCCTGGACCTCCAGGCCCAGGTAGGGGCTGTTCTTGCCCAGGCTGGTGAGGCTGTTCATGGTGACGGTCCAGCAGGCTTCCGGGTCGAACAGGCACAGGTCCGCCGGTCCGCCGGTACCCAGGTGGCCGCCGGGGACCCCCAGGATGGCCGCCGACCGGTGGGTGATGTAGCCCAGGGCCTGGCTGAGGGGCAGGCCGGCCTCCCGAGCCCATTTCAGGGTCAGGGGCAGCAGCAGTTCCACACCCGTGGCCCCCGCCTCGCTCTCCTGAAAGGGCAGTTGCTTGTTGTCCTCGTCCACCGGGGCGTGGTCCGAGCAGATGGCGTCGATGGTGCCGTCCGCCAGGCCCTGGCGCAGGGCGTCCCGGTCCCGCAGGCTGCGCAGGGGCGGGATCAGGTGGCAGTTGGAATTGAAGTCCGCCGTGTCCATTTCCGACAGGTGCACGTGATGGATGCCCACGTCGCAGGTGATGGGCAGGCCGTCGTGCTTGGCCCGGCGCACCATTTCCACGCCGGCCCGGCTGGAGAGTCGGCACAGGTGTACCCGGGCCTTGGTCTCGCGCACCAGCAGGATGATGGTGGACAGAGCCACGGTCTCCGCCGGCACGGGAATGGCGGGCAGGCCCAGGCGGGCCGAGACGATGCCGTCGTGGGCCACGCCGCCACGGCCGATGAAGGCGTCCTGGGGGCGCAGCCATACGGGCAGATCGAAGGTCTTGGCGTATTCCAGGGCCCGCAGCAGGACCTCGGTGTTTTCCATGCGGGCGTTGGCCTGGGTGAAGGCGACGCAGCCCGCCTCGTTCAGTTCCGCCATCTCCGTCAGGCGTTCCCCCTGGAGCTTCCAGGTGAGGGCGCCCACGGGGTACACCCGGGGGCCGGGCATGTGCTTGGCGCGGAACTTGAGCATGTCGATGAGGCCGGGCTCGTCCAGGGGCGGGTCCGTGTCCGGCGGGCAGGCCAGGGAGGTGATGCCCCCGGCGGCGGCGGCATGCATCTCGGACTCCAGGGTGGCCATGTGTTCGCCCCCGGGCTCCCGCAGGCGCACCGCCAGGTCCACCAGGCCGGGGCACACCACCAGGCCGCTGGCGTCGATGACCTGGTTGGGGTGGAAATCTGCTGGGCCTGCATCGGGACCGTTTCCCATGCCCACGATGTGGCCCGCCGCCACGAACACGTCCTGAACCTGGTCCAGGCCGCTGGCCGGGTCGATGACGCGACCATTCCTGATATGAACTTTCATGCCTGGCCTCCCCCCAGCAGACTCATGACCGCCATGCGGACCGCGATGCCGAAGGTGACCTGGGGCAGGATCACCGCCTGCTTGCCGTCGGCCACGTCAGAGTCGATCTCCACCCCCCGGTTCATGGGGCCCGGATGCATGACGATGGCATCGGGTTTCGCGTACTTGAGCTTCTCCGGCGTCAGGCCCCAGCGCTTGTAGAACTCTCCGGAACTGGGCAGGCGGGCGCCCTGCATGCGTTCGTTCTGCAGGCGCAACATGAGCACCGCGTCCACGTCCCTGATGCCTTCCTCGATGCGCTCGTATACGTGCACCCCCATGCTTTCCACGTCCCGGGGCAGCAGGGTGCGGGGGGCCACTACCCGCACCTCGGGGCAGCCCAGGGTGGTGAGCGCATGGATCTGGGAGCGGGCCACTCGGGAATGGAGGATGTCGCCGACGATGGCCACCCGCAGGTTGTGGAACGGGCCCTTGAAGTGGCGCAGGGTGTACATGTCCAGCAGGCCCTGGGTGGGGTGGGCGGCGCGGCCGTCGCCGGCGTTGACCACGGAAATGTGGGGCGCCACGTGGCGGGCGATGAGGTGGGCGGCACCGGCGGCGGAGTGGCGCACCACGAACATGTCCGCCTGCATGGCGGAGAGGTTGGCCACCGTATCCAGCAGTGTCTCGCCCTTACTCTGGGAAGAGGCGCCGATGTTCAGGTTCACCACATCGGCAGAGAGGCGCTTGGCCGCGATCTCGAAGGTGGTGCGGGTCCGGGTGGAGTTCTCGAAGAAGATGTTGAAGATGGCCTTGCCCCGCAGCAGGGGCACCTTCTTCACTTCCCGGTCCCCCACGGAGATGAAGGATTCGGCGGTGTCCAGGATCTGGGTCAGGATGCGGGCGGGCAGGCCATCCAGGGTGAGCAGGTGGCGCAGGCGTCCGTCTTCGGTCAGCTGCAGGTTAGGGCTCATGGCGTCCTTTCGGAAACAACCAGGGAGAGCTGGCCTCCTTCGTCGCGGGCCAGGTTGACGTGAGAATTTGAGGGCAGGTCCAGGCGCAGGCCGATGTAGTCCGCGCAGACGGGCAGTTCCCGGCCGCCCCGGTCCACCAGCACGGCCAGGCGGATGCTGGCAGGGCGGCCGTAGTCGAACAGCAGGTTCATGGCGGCCCGTACACTGCGGCCCGTGTTGAGCACGTCGTCGATGAGCAGGATGCGCCGACCCTCCACGTCGAAGGGGATGCGGGACGGCTTCACGTCATCGTGGAGGCCCCGACGGGTGTAGTCATCCCGGTAGAAGGAGGTGTCCAGGGTGCCGGTGGCCACTTCCTGGAGGCCCAGTCGTTCCATGAGGGCCTCCATGACCCAGACGCCGCCGGTGTGCATGCCCACCAGGGCCTGGTCTTGCCAACCCTCCGGGCCAATGGCGGGCGAGATTTGCTCGACGAGCTTATCGATGAGTTGTTCAGGAGTGGGCAGGTTCATTGTCGGCTTGATCCCGGGGGTTGGTCCAATAGGTCTTGCAGGATTTGCTGGGCCGCCAGGGTATCGTCCAGGCCCTTGCGTGCCCTGCCCTTTACACCGGCCTCCCGCAGCCGCAGGTCTGCGTCGAAGGAGGTCAGGCGCTCGTCCACAAGGATCACGGGCAGGCCGAAGCGGCCGTGGAGCTGGTTGGCGAAGCGACGGGCCCGGCGGGTGAGTTCATGCTCCCCCCCGTCCATGGAAAGGGGCAGGCCCACCACCAGGTCCGAGGGACGCCATTCCGCGATGAGGGCGGCAATGCGACCGAAACGGGTTTCGTTGTCTTCCGCGTCGATGACCTCCAGGGGGTGGGCCAGGCGGCTTTCCCAGTCGCCGACGGCAAGGCCGATGCGGCGGAGGCCGAAGTCGAAGGCCAGCAATGCTCCCTTCTCAGGGAACACGTCGGGCCGTCCCAAGTGTTTCCTGGCCCCCTGGGGGGGCGGCTCCGATGACTCAGGGGAGCCGGGGGTGGTCATGGTCATGCGTGGCCGGCTTCCTCGGAGAGCATGGACAGGTCGATGCCCAGCAGGTGCATGGCGGCGGAGAAGCGTTCCTCCGGCGGCAGGGCGAAGATCACCTCCGGGTCCGCCTGAACCGTGAGCCAGGCGTTCTGCTTGATCTCGTCCTCCAGTTGGCCGGGGCCCCAGCCAGCGTAGCCCAGTGTCACCATGATCTCCTTGGGCCCTTCCTGGCGGGCCGTGGCCTCCAGGATGTCCTTGGAGGTGGTGAGCCCTACCTTGTCGTTCACCGACAGGGTGGATCCCCAGTCCCCCACGGGCCGGTGCAGCACGAAGCCCCGCTCCACCTGCACCGGGCCGCCGTAGTAGACCGTGGCTTTCTTGAGAAGATCATCCGTCAGGTCCAGGCCGATCTGGGTGAACAGGGTTTCCATGTCCAGTTCGATGGGTCGGTTCACCACCACACCCAGAGCTCCCTGTTCCCCGTGGTCGCACACATAGGTCAACGTGCCGGCGAAATTGGGGTCCAGCATGTTGGGCATGGCGATGAGGAAGTGGTCGGTGAAGTTGGCGTTTTCCATGGTGGGTTCCACAAAGGATGATTCATTGTAACCCTCCCTTCGCGACCTCAAAATGCACCGATGCATTCCGCCCTCATCTGGTTCCGGCGCGACCTGCGCCTCAACGACAATGCCGCCCTCAGCGCCGCCCTCCAAGCGGCCGGCCGGGTGCACTGCGTCTTCGTGTTCGATGCGGACATCCTGGATGCCCTGCCGGACCGGGCCGATCGGCGGGTGGAGTTCATCCACGCCAGCGTGGCCGCCCTGAAGGCGGCTTTGGAGGCCCGGGGCGGCGTACTCCATGTGCTGCACGGGTCCGCCCGCCAGGCCATCCCGGGTCTGGCCGCCCGCCTGGGGGTGGAGGCCGTGTTCGCCGCACGGGACTACGAGCCTTTTGCCCGGGAACGTGACGCGGCCGTGGCCCGAAGCCTGGCGGCGGACGGCCGCGATCTCCATCTGGTGAAGGATCAGGTGGTCCTCGATACCGACGACATCCTCACCGCCGCCGGCAAGCCCTTCCACGTCTTTACCCCTTACAAACGGGCCTGGCTGGGGCGGCTGGATGCCGCCGCCCTGGCGCCTCATCCGGTGGAGGAGTGGCTGCACAAGCTGGCGCCGGGTGGTGGTGAGGCCATGCCCAGCTTGGCTGAGCTGGGCTTTGAGGCCACCAATTTGAATGACCTTGGCATTGTCCCTGGCGAGTCCGGCGCCCAGGCCCGCTGGCAGGACTTCCAGGGCCGCATGGACAGCTACCGGGAGACCCGGGACCACCCCGCCGTCAAGGGGCCGTCCTACCTTTCCGTGCACCTGCGCTTTGGCACCATTTCAGTCCGTGATCTGGCCCGTTTCGTCCTGGAGCAAGGCGGGGAGGGCGCTGATACCTGGCTTTCGGAACTCGTCTGGCGGGAGTTCTACCAGATGTTGCTGTGGCACTACCCGGAGACCACGGCACACGCGTTCCAGGCCAAGTTCGACGCCCTGCCCTGGCCCAACCCGCCCGGACACTTCGGGGCATGGTGTGAGGCCCGCACCGGCTACCCCATCGTGGACGCAGCCATGCGCCAACTCAACCAGACGGGCTACATGCACAACCGCCTGCGCATGATCGCCGCCAGCTTCCTGGTGAAGGACCTGCATGTGGACTGGCGCTGGGGCGAGCGCTACTTCGCAGACAAATTATTGGACTACGACCTGGCGGCCAACGTGGGGGGGTGGCAGTGGAGCGCGGGGGTGGGGACGGATGCCCAGCCCTGGTTCCGCATCTTCAATCCGGTGACCCAGTCGGAACGGTTCGATGCGGAGGGGCGGTTCATTCGGCGGTATGTGCCGGAGCTGGCTGGCGTGCCGGACAAGTATGTGCATGCGCCCTGGAAGATGCCGGCGGCGGAGCAGGTGGGGTGTGGGGTGGTTGTGGGGCGGGATTACCCGCTGCCCATCGTCGATCACGCCCGGGCGCGGGAGGTGACGTTGGCGTTGTTCAAGGACATGCCCGCAGGCTGAGTCTTTCCCCCCTTTCCCAAAGGGGGGGAGGGGGGATTCCAGCGTCGGTTGCGTTTGCGGGAGCGTTGATGAGTGCGTTGCTCTGCCGGCACCACGTAAGGCCAGGGTGTTTGGCCGGGGGCGCCCGGCAGCGCGTTACTCTTCTTGAGCGGCCAAGAAGAGTAACCAGAAGTGTAACCAGAAGAAGGCCGCCCCGCTTCGCCGCCCTTCGGGTCCCCTCGCCAGAACAAAAAACTCGGGCGGCTGCGTAACTCGCCCCTTTGGGGCTCAAACATACTCGCCGAAAACCCCCGAGTTTTCCGCCCTGGCGAGGCGGCTCAGAGGGGAATGGGGGCCAACGCTTAGGCTGGGATAGGATGCATGGGACACATGTGGTGTATCTAATAATCGCTTTTCCAGACAAACGCAAAAAGTGGGTAGAGGGGGAGAATGTTGAAGGAGTTATGTGCCTTGGTTGATTCTGGCCATGTGAGGGTGTCCCGAATTTTGTGTAAACGGGGTTTTGGTTAGAGGTTGGTCATCCGGTCCTCGAATTGGATGGTAAAGCGGGTCAATGCGGCTTTCCAATCTCGGATGGGGATGGTCCATTTCTGGCTGATATTGCGCAGCACCAGGTAGAACAGTTTCAGCAAGGCCTCGTCGCTCGGGAACGAGCCGCGGTTCTTGGTGATCTTGCGCAGGCTCATGTTCACCGACTCGATGGCGTTGGTCGTGTAGATCACCTTCCTGATCTCCGGCGGGTAGTCGAAGAACGGGACGATCCGTGACCAATTCCGGCGCCAGGACTGGCCAATCGGCAAGTAGGCGTCATCCCACTTGGCCTCGAATTCGCCCATTCTTTCATCAGCTCTTGGCGCTGCCCGTAGGTCAGTCTGGCCAACAGCTCCTTGAGCTTCTTCAGTTCCCTTGGCTTCATTTCGCCCTCCTGTTCACCGTGCCGATGGGGCCAGTCTGGCAAACCAGGGGCTCAGGAGATGAGCCCGTCACTAATTAACGCGAATTGAGCCAAAAGAAAAAGGCGGGACAAGCCCGCCTTTTGAGTACGAATGAAAAACTCAGGCAGCCTTGGGGGCGGTGGCCTTCTTGGCAGCGGGCTTGGCGGCAGCAGCCTTGGGCGCGGCGGCTTTCTTGGCAGCGGGCTTGGCGGCAGCAGCCTTGGGGGCGGTGGCCTTCTTGGCAGCGGGCTTGGCGGCAGCAGCCTTGGGCGCGGCGGCTTTCTTGGCAGCGGGCTTGGCGGCAGCAGCCTTGGGGGCGGCGGCTTTCTTGGCAGCGGGCTTGGCGGCAGCAGCCTTGGGGGCGGCGGCTTTCTTGGCAGCGGGCTTGGCGGCAGCAGCCTTGGGCGCGGCGGCTTTCTTGGCAGCGGGCTTGGCGGCAGCAGCCTTGGGCGCGGCGGCTTTCTTGGCAGCGGGCTTGGCGGCAGCAGCCTTGGGCGCGGCGGCTTTCTTGGCAGCGGGCTTGGCGGCAGCAGCCTTGGGCGCTACGGCTTTCTTGGCAGCGGGCTTGGCGGCAGCAGCCTTGGGCGCGGCGGCTTTCTTTACAGGTGCGGCCGCTTTCGCGGCCGCAGTAGCAGTGGATTTCTTGGTGGTGCTCTTCGCTGTCGTGGTGCTCTTAGCAGACTTAGCAGCAGGCATATGTGACTCCTCTGTTAGAAAGGTAATCGGCCGGAAAGCCTTGTGCCTCAAGCATTTCCACAAGTTTATGAGGCGCGCTTCGATTGTAGAACAAAAAAAAGCGCGCTCCGCAAGGGGCTACGCGCTTTTGTAAATATATTTGTTGCCGGCATGCACTAGGGCACCACACGTTCCTGTTCGAATAAATCTGTCACCTTTTCGCGAGCCCTGATTTCATGCGCCTTGCAGCCCAACACCATGACTTCCGCGGCACGTGGCCTAGTGTTGTAGTTGGAGCTCATGGTCATGCCATAAGCCCCCGCGGAGCAGACAGCGAGCAGGTCTCCTTCCGCGAGGATCATGTCGCGATCATGGCCGAGAAAATCACCGCTCTCGCACACTGGCCCGACGATGCTGTAGTTGCGCGGGGTGCCCTGCCGCTCCTGCACGGGCACGATGTCATGCCACGCGTCATACAGGGAGGGCCGCATGAGATCATTCATCGCGGCATCGACGATGGCGAAGTCCCTGGCCTCGCCGTGTTTGAGATATTCCACCTTGGTCAGCAGCCATCCCGCGTTGCCCACCAGCGAGCGACCTGGTTCGATGACGAGTGTTTCGTTGCGTCCCGCCATGCGCGACAGCAACACCTCAGCGTAGGCATCCCTGGCGATGGGTGACTCATCCCGATAGCGGATGCCTACACCACCGCCGATGTCGATGTGCTCCAGCCGGATGCCCTTCGCGCTCAGCGCGGCCACCAGTTCCAGCACCTTGTCCAGGGCTTCGCCGAAGGGCGACACGTCCACCAGTTGAGAACCGATGTGGCAGTCGATGCCGACCAGGCTCAGGTGGGCCATGGCCGCGGCTTCCTGGTAGACCCGCTGAGCCTGTTCGTGGGCAATGCCGAACTTGTTCTCCTTGAGGCCGGTGGAGATGTAGGGATGGGTCTTGGCGTCCACGTTGGGATTCACGCGCAGGCTGATGGGAGCGACTCGTCCCATCTCTCCCGCCACGCGGTTGAGCCGTGCCAGTTCGCTTTCCGATTCCACGTTAAAGCAGTGGATGCCCGCCTCCAGGGCGACACGCATCTCCTCCTCCTTCTTGCCCACGCCGGAGAACACCACCTTGCCGGCGTCGCCTCCCGCCGCCAGCACCCGGGCGAGTTCACCGCCGGAGACGATGTCGAAGCCTGCCCCCAGGCGGGCGAACACGTTCAGGATCGCCAGGCTGGAGTTGGCCTTCACTGCGTAGCAGATGAGGTGGGGATGGGCCGTCAGGGCTTGGTCGTAGGCCCGGTAGGCCTCTTCCAGGGCTGCGCGGGAATAGACGTAGCAGGGCGTGCCGAACTGGCTGGCGATGGCATCCAGAGGCACATCCTCCACGTGGAGCAGGCCGCTCCGACGGGTGAGGTGATTCATTTCGCGGCTTGGGTTTGCTGGGGTTTGGCGGGAGTGTCGGGCAGGTAGAGATCGCCCTTTTTGCCGCAGGCGGCAAGGGCGAGTAGAACGCACGACAAGATGAGATATCGGCTCGGAAAGCGCATGGCGGCACCGTTAAAATCCGGCCCAGAGTCTAGCATGTTGTGAATGGCCCCGGCTCCGCCCCCATGGTCGTAGCCGCCCCCCGTGGGGGCCAGGAAAGAACCGGGGCGGCCCGGCGAATTACTTGTGAGCACCTATGACCGAGAGTGAATACACCCGCTTGGCCGACAATACCCTGCGCGGGGTCGAACACGCCCTGGAGGCGGTGGATGACGACCTGGATTTCGAACTGGCTCCCGGCGGCATCCTGGAGGTGGAGTTCGAAAATGGCAGCAAGATCATCATCAACAAGCAGTCTGCCACCCAGGAAATCTGGGTGGCCGCCAAGAGCGGCGGCTACCACTACCGCTGGGACGGCAGCGCCTGGCGGGATACGCGCAGCGGAGAGGAACTGTTCGCCGCCCTGTCTGCCTTCGCCTCTGCACAGGCGGGCAGGGACATCCAGCTACAGGCGTGAGCGGGCGCGGACCACGGCGGCCCTGACCTGGTTGGGGGCGGTACCGCCGATGTGGTCTCGCGCCGCCAGCGATCCCTCCAGGGTCAACACGCCGTACACGTCCTCACCCACCAGGGGCGAAAAAGACTGCAACTCGGACAGGGGCAGATCCGCCAGGTCGCAGCCCCGTTCCTCCGCCGCCCGCACGGCCCGGGCCACGGCCTCGTGGGCCTCGCGGAAGGGCAGCCCCTTCTTCACCAGATAGTCCGCCAGGTCCGTGGCGGTGGCGAAGCCTTCAATGGCGGCGCGCCGCATGGCCTCCGCCTTCACGCGGATGCCCGGCACCATCTCGGCGAATATGGCCAGGGAATCCACCAGGGTGTCCACGGCGTCGAACAGGGGCTCCTTGTCCTCCTGGTTGTCCTTGTTGTAGGCCAGGGGCTGGCCCTTCATCAAAGTCAGCAGGGCCACCAGGTGACCGTTCATGCGCCCCGTCTTGCCGCGCATGAGCTCGGGCACGTCCGGGTTCTTTTTCTGGGGCATGATGGATGAACCGGTGCAGAAGCGGTCTGGCAGGTCGATGAAGCCGAAGCGGGGCGTCATCCACAGCACCAGTTCCTCGG
This sequence comes from Thiobacillus sp., assembly GCA_024235835.1. Lineage (NCBI taxonomy): Bacteria > Pseudomonadati > Pseudomonadota > Betaproteobacteria > Nitrosomonadales > Thiobacillaceae > Thiobacillus > Thiobacillus sp. Next base: position 841,072 of record JACKLQ010000002.1, read on the forward strand.
ACATGCGCGACAGATGGGTCATGACGAGGGCGGCCGCGGCAAGGAATTCGATGGCGAAATCCCGGTCCGACACAGCGTCCAGGGAGTTCTCGCACACCGCCTCGAAACCCAGTTGATGCGCCACGAACCCCCGGTCAATGGGAAAGCTGGTGCCCGCCAAGGCAGCGGCACCCAAGGGCAGGCGGTTAACGCGGCGACGGCAATCCGCGAGGCGTTCGCTGTCCCGCACCAGCATCTCGTGCCAGGCCATGAGGTGGTGGCCGAAGGTCACCGGCTGGGCGGCCTGGAGGTGGGTGAAACCGGGCATCACCGTGTCCGCATGCTGCTCCGCCTGATCCAGCAGGGCCGTGCGCGCATTCCTCAGCAAGGTCAGGATGCGGTCGATGGCGTCCCTCAGCCACAGGCGGATGTCCGTGGCCACCTGGTCGTTGCGGGAACGCCCCGTATGCAGGCGCTTGCCCGCATCCCCCACCTTGCGGGTCAGGGCCCGCTCGATGGTGAAGTGCACATCCTCGTCGTCCAGGGTCCAGGGAAAGTCGCCCGCCTCGAAGGCTGCCAGAATCTCGCCCAGGCCCCGGCGGATGTCTTCCAGGTCCTGGCCCGTCAGCACTCCCGCCTTGTGCAGCATGGCCGCGTGGGCCAGGGAGCCCTGGATGTCGAAGGGGGCCAGGCGCCAGTCGAAGGGGATGGACGCGGTATAGCGCTTCACCCGTTCCGACACCGGCTCGGTGAAGCGTCCGGACCAGGTTTTCGCATCGTGCTGCTTTTCGTTTTGGCTCATGGGGTGGTAGCGTTCGCCGGAAAATCATGACAGGGATGGATTATGACAAAGGAGACTTCCGCCTTCGTTCTGATTTCACCCCCGGGGTCCGGGCGTGAGTGATCCCCTGCGCCTCATCCTGGCGGATGACGAGCCCGTTGCCCGGGAGCGCCTCAAGGCCCTGCTGGCGGACCTGGCGGGTGAACTTCCCGTGGAGGTGGTGGCAGAAGCCGCCACCGGGGAAGCCGCCCTGGCCAAGTGCGCCACGGTGCTGGCCGATGTCATCCTGATGGACATCAACATGCCAGGCATCACCGGCCTGGACGCGGCCCGGCACATAGCCGCCCTGCCCCATCCTCCCGCCGTCATCTTCGTCACGGCCCATGAGGAACACGCCCTGCGGGCTTTTGATCTGCGGGCGGTGGACTATCTGTTGAAGCCCGTGCGGCTGAATCGTCTGAAGGAGGCGCTATCCCGGGTGCCACGCCGTGCCCCCGCAGCCAGCCGCAGCCACATGACTGCCCAGGAACGGGGCCGCGTGTGGCAGATCCCAGTGGCGGACGTGCTCTATCTGCGGGCCGAGCAGCGCTACGTCACGGCCCGCACTCGGGAGCGGGAATACCTGCTGGACGAGTCCCTGGTCAAGCTGGAAGAAGAGTTTTCCGAGGCCTTCCTGCGCATCCACCGTAACTGCCTTGTGGCCCGCCAGCACGTGCTGGGCTTCAAGCGCATCCATGATGCCGAAGGGGGGCACTGGGTCACTCTGCTGCGGGACTGGCCTGAACAACTGCCCGTCTCCCGGCGCCAGGCCCACGTGGTCAAGGACTTCGACCCGGGTTAGCGCAAGGTGGTGCTGCCGCCCCTGACCTTGGCCAGGGCGGCGTCGATGGCCTGGTCCAGGTAGTAGCCGTAGTAATCCACGGTGGTAAGCCCCACCAGGGGCTTGCCCAACTGCCTGCCGTTCTTGTCGAACAGCACCACGGTGGGCACCATGCGGATGCCCTGCTCGCTGCTGAACTTGCGGTGGTCGTCCACCGTACCGTCAAAGTCCTTCACCGTGGTGAAGCCCGTGTTGTCCACCCGGCGCATCACCAGCTTGTTCTGGTAGTCCGGGTTGCGGCTCATGGGGATGAGGAACTCGTTCAGCACCTGCTCGCAGTAGCCGCAGTATTCGCCGGAGAACATCACCAGCACGACGCCGTTCTTCCTGTCCGCCAGCCTGCCGTCCTTCTGCAGGTTGCGCGCATAGGGCACGCCTTCCTCAGCCCATGCGGGCTGGAAGGGGGTGGCCAAGGCCCATGCTACAATCGCCGACAGAAATACAAGTCTTTGTTTCATCGCCGTTTTCCAAGATTCATAAACATTCTAGTCAGGCTTTCGTACAAGCCCAATAGTTCGTCTGCCCTAGGTCACATATATGAACAATAAGATCGTCATCGCCACCCGGGAGAGCCAACTCGCCCTCTGGCAAGCGGAACACGTCAAAGCCCGCCTCATGGCCCTGCACCCCGGCCTGGAGGTGGAACTGCTGGGCATGACCACCCAGGGGGACCAGATCCTGGACTCCCCCCTGTCCCGCATCGGCGGCAAGGGGCTGTTCGTGAAGGAACTGGAAGTAGCCATGGCGGAAGGCCGTGCCGACCTGGCCGTGCACTCCATCAAGGACGTGCCCATGGACCTGCCAGAGGGCTTCGAGCTTACCGCCATCTCCCAGCGGGAAGATCCACGGGACGCCTTTGTCTCCAACGCCTACGCCCGCCTGGCCGACCTGCCCGACGGCGCCAGGGTGGGCACCTCCAGCCTGCGTCGCCAGGCCCAGCTTCGCGCCCACTTCCCCCACCTGGTGATCGACACCTTGCGGGGCAACGTGAACACCCGCCTGCGCAAGCTGGACGAGGGCCAGTACGATGCCATCATCCTGGCCGCCGCAGGCCTCAAGCGCCTTGGCTTCCAGGACCGCATCCGTGCAGAGATCCCGCCAGAGGAAAGCCTGCCGGCGGTGGGCCAGGGCGCCCTGGGCATTGAGATCCGCAGCGGCCGACCGGATATCGCCGCCCTGCTGGCTCCCTTGAATGACCCCGAGACCGCAGCCTGCGTGCGGGCCGAGCGCGCCATGAGCCGCCGGCTCCAGGGCGGCTGCCAGGCCCCCATCGGCGGCTTCGCGCAAATAAGGGATGGACGGATTCATCTGCGATCCTTCGTCGCCGACCTGGAGGGCATCCGCTTCTACCGCAGCGAAACCTCGGGCGCCATGGACGACCCCGAGGCGGTGGGCCTGGCCGCGGCTCAGGACCTGATCAGCCAAGGCGCGGATACCCTGCTGGCGGAAATCATCCACCGCAACCCATGACCCCCTCGAGTCGTTCACCGGGCCGCCCCAAGAACGACTTGGCCTCCACGGGGGGTGGCCCGGGGACAGACCCTTCCGAAGTTCCTCTGGCGGGTCTCGGCGTCCTGGTCACACGACCCCGGGAACAGGCTGCCGGCCTGGTACGAAGACTTGAGCAACTGGGGGCCCGCCCGATACTCTTCCCCGCCCTGGCGATCCTGCCCCCCAGCGATCCGGCCCCGCTGCAGGAACTCCTCGCCCGCCTGGACCGCTTCGACCTGGCCATCTTCATCAGCCCCACTGCCGCCCAGCGGGGCTTGGCGGCTGTCAAGACTTGCTGCTCCTGGCCTAAGGGACTGGCCATGGCCGCCATAGGGCAAGGTACGGCCCAGGCCCTGGGCGCCCTGGGTTTCACTCAAATCCTGGAACCGGATGACGGCGCCGACAGCGAGCATCTGCTGTCCCTGCCAGAGTTGCAGCAGGTATCCAGCCGGCATGTCGTCATCTTTCGCGGCGAGGGCGGCCGGGAGACCCTGGCCGAGGCCCTGCGGGCGCGGGGTGCCCAGGTAGCCTACGCCGAGTGCTACCGCAGGGGTATGCCGGAAATGGCGAACACATCCTCCATCCTGGAGTCCTTCAGGACCGGCGATATACAGGCAGTCACCGCCTACAGCAGCGAGACCCTGGACAATCTGTGGCAACTCCTCGGCGACGCCGGCCGGCCTTTCCTGATGAAGACGCCCTTGTTCGTTCCTCATCCGCGCATCGCGAGCCACGCCAAGGCGCTTGGAGTTCTGACGGCGATCGCCCCCCTGCCCCCCGGGGCAGAACTCACAGCCAGCCTTGTGGAATACTTCACCCATGACTGAAGAACCCATCCTCACCTCACCGCCCACTTCCCCCACTGGAAAGCCCGCCAGCCGTCACGGCTGGATCGCCCCCACCGCTTTGGTGCTGGCCCTGGTGGCCGTGGCGGGCGCCGTGGCGGTGGGCTGGCAGGGTTACACCCAGATGCGCTCCCTGGAGGTGCAGCTGGCCCGGCGCATCGGCGAGTTCGATACCGCCAGCCGGGACGCCCGGGCCGCGGCCAAGGCCGCCAACGAGGCCCTGGCTGACCTGCAGAACCGTCTCATGACCTTGGAGAACCTGGCCCAGGAAACCCAGAACCAGCAGGTGGCCCTGAACGCCATGTACCAGGAGCTGGCCGACAGCGCCGACGAGCGGGTGGTGGCAGACATCGAGCAGACCCTGCTGTTGGCCCAGCAGCAGTTGCAGATGGCCGGCAACGTCAAGGCCGCCCTGATCGGCCTGGAAGCGGCCAACGACCGTCTGGTGAAACTGGCCAAGCCCCAGTTCGCTCCCCTGCGCCAAACCATCCTGCAGGACATGGAACGGCTGAAACTGTTGCCTGCAGCGGACATAGACGGTGTGAGCGCGCGCCTGGAGGCCCTCATGCAGGCCGTGGACAACCTGAAGACCGAGGCGGACAGCGAGCCCGCGCCGCCCGCCGCCGCGCCCCCTCGAAGCGGTACCCTGGACACCCTGGGCGCCTTCAGCCGGGACGCCTGGAACGAGATCAAGGGCATGTTGCGCATACGCCGCCTGGACCATCCGGAACTGCCCTTGCTGACCCCGGCGCAGAGTTATTTCCTGCACCAGAACCTGAAGATGCGCCTGCTCTCCGCCCGCCTGGCCATGATCCAGCGGGATGAGGCCACCTTCCGCGGCGACCTTGGCCAAGCCCGCGCCTGGGTGGAGCGGCACTTCAGCCGCCACGACCCGGCTACCCAGGCCTTCCTGGCCAGCGTGGGCGACCTGCTCCAGGCCCCCGTGGCCCTGAAGGACGCTCAGATCAAGGCCAGCCTGAAGGCCGTGCAGGCGGTGCGCGGAGGCAAGGAATGAGGACGGCCTTCTGGATCCTGACCCTGTTCGCCCTCGCGGTGGCCATCACCCTCATTGCCCGGCTGGACCAGGGCTATGTCATCGTCGTGTTTCCACCCTGGCGCCTGGAGATGTCTTTCCTGCTGACGGTGGCCTTGCTGGCGGGCGGCTTCGTGTTGGCGAGTTTTCTGCTGCATCTTGCACGTACCGCCCTGCGTCTACCGGAAGACCTGCGCGCCTGGCGCCAGAACCGCCACCAGACCGCCGCCGATCATGCCCTGCTGGATGCCCTTCGAGCCCACTTCGCCGGCGACGAGCGCAAGCTGCGCAAGGCCTTGAAGAAGGCCCGGGACTGCCACGCCCAGGACCTGCTGGAGAAACTCCAGCTCCCACAGTCCATCGAGGACAAGCCCAAGACCGCTGAAATCCCGGGGCAAGGCATTACACCCCCGCCCGGTTGACGCAGGCCGCCCCGCGGCATGGGGGGCCGGGCCTCAGGTGGACGGCTGGAAATCGAAGGAATCGGAAAAGAAGGCGTCCTCGGGCAACCCCCTGGCTGAGAACGACTTTCGGGCCGCATCCACCATGGCCGGCGCACCGCACACATAGGCTTCATAGCCCGACAAATCCTCGAAATCCGCCAGCACGGCCTCATGCACGTAGCCCGTGCGGCCCGACCAGTTGTCGCTCGCCGCCGGGGCGGACAGCACGGGGATGAAGCTGAAGTTCTTGTGGGCCTGTTGCCAGCCGGCAGGCACCTGAGGCTCATACAGGTCCACCAGGGCCTTGGCGCCCCAGTAAAGCACCATCTCCCGATCCACCTCATGGTGGAAGGCATGGGCCAGGATGCTCTTGATGGGAGCGAAACCCGTGCCGCCTGCCAGGAAGAGAACGGGCTTGGCCAGGCCGTCCGCCGGCTCCCGCAGGAAGAAACTGCCGTGGGGACCGGAGATGCGCATGATGTCCTTCACCTTCATGGTGTTGAACACGTGGTCCGTGAACTTGCCGCCGGGCACATGGCGGATGTGGAGTTCCAGCAGGGCATCCGCCTCCGGCGTGTTGGCCAGGGAGAAACTGCGCCTGGTGCCGTCCTTGAGCAGAAAATCGATGTACTGGCCTGGCAGGAACTGGAGCCGCTCGTTGGAGGGCAGCTTGAGCCATAGGGCCATCACGTCCGGCGCAAGATTCTCCATGCGCTCCACGCGGCAGGGCAGGGTCTTTACGGGAATGTCCTTCACAGCCCCCACTTCCTTCACCTCGATGGTCAGGTCGGACTGGGCCTGGGCACAGCAGAACAGGGCCAGGCCCTTGGCCTTGTCCTCCGCCGTCAGGGCGCCTTCCTGATGCACGCCGTAGTCCACCGCCCCGGAAAGCACCTTGCCCTTGCAGGCCCCGCAGGCGCCGTTGCGGCAACCGTAGGGCAGGGCAAAGCCGGCGTTGAGGGCGGCGCCCAGCAGAGTCTCGCCCTCGTTGACGGTAAACTGATGGCCGCTGGGCTGTATCGTGACCTGGTAAGACATCAAACAATCCTCTCGAACACACTGCATATGCGAATTCTCATCGTCGGCTGCGGCGACGTGGGCCTGAGGGCAGCCCGGCTACTCCGGGGCCATGCCCGCCTGTATGCCCTGGCCCGGTCCAGGGAACGCCATGACGAACTGCGCGCCGCTGGCGTCACTCCAATTGGGGGCGACCTGGATGACCGCAAGAGCCTGGCCCGCATCGCCGCCCTGGCGGACCGGGTCCTGCACTTCGCGCCGCCCCCCACAGAAGGCGAGACCGACCCTCGGACCAAACGTCTGCTGGCTGCCCTGGGGCGAGCCAGTTTATCAGTGTCGTTGGTCTACATCAGCACCAGCGGCGTCTACGGCGACTGCAGCGGCGCGGTGGTGCCGGAGACCTGGCCTTCCCGCCCCAACAACACCCGCGCCAAACGCCGGGCCGACGCGGAGGCCCGCCTGCGCCGTTTCGGCAGTGGCGGTCCCAGGGTCAGCATCCTGCGGGCACCCGGCATCTACGCTCAGGACCGCATGCCTGCAGAGCGGGTCAAGAAAGGGCTCCCCGCCATCCTTGCCAAGGACGATGTGTACACCAACCACATCCACGCGGATGACCTGGCGCGCCTGGCCGTCACCGCCCTGTTCCGGGGCCGTCCCAACCGGCTCTACAACGCCGTGGACGACAGCGGCCTGAAGATGGGCGACTGGTTCGACGTGGTGGCGGACCACCTGGACCTGCCAAGGCCACCCCGCCTGAGCCGGGCGGAGGTCATCGCCGCCGTCACCCCGGCCATGCGCACGTTTTTGACAGAGTCCCGCCAGCTCTCGAACCGGCGCATCAAGAAAGAATTGAGCTTCCAACTACGCTACCCCACGGTGCGGGAAGGGCTCAAACACCAGGGGTAAGTCGGGCTGAGCAGCGCGACATCCAGCTTTGGAAATGCTACCGCACCAAGCTTTGCAGATGGGCTCTCAGCCCCTGTTCATTTACGAAGGTAAGGTCATACATGCTGCCTAGACCAGCAGCCTGATCGTCAGGCAAACCCGCAACACAGATAACAAATTGGGCTTTGTTAAGCCCCAACCTTTTTCGCAGACCGACATACTTGTCGATGAGCGGTCTGAATTCACCTGACTTGCATTCGATGCATACCGGCATCTTTTCATTCAGGATGCAGAACACATCCAGTTCATGGGCGTCTTCATTGGAAAACGTAAGCGTTAGATTTCGCGTACAGGAAAGACGAGCACGTGACTCCTGGCTCAGTTCCAGCACCTGCATCAACGCAAACCATTCCAACCATTCTCCGGCAAAGAAACTCTGGATCTGCGGTGACACCTGCACGCCCAGACGGACAATTTTTTCGGGCTTCTGATAAAAATATTTTGAGGCAAAGGAGTAGTCGTAAAGCTGTCGACAAAAGGCCGCGATGGATTGGGCCTCCTTCTGGGCGCGCTTAGACAAGTTGAAATTTACGCTGGTGTGGTTCTTGGTCTGGGCATATCGAATCTGGTCCACCACCATCTTGAACAACTCGTAATTCCTCCCGATCTCGACAGCCACCTCATCAAAAAAACCTGTGGTGTCGACGGCTCTGTGATTTGGCTGGATCTTGATGCTCTTGGTCGTGAACCAGTCATGGATCGGACCGTGCTGCAGATCAGAGCTGATCAGGTCTGTGTTGTAGACGTTGATACCCTCCAGAGCGGTAGAGCGACCTTGTTCCTGGGGTTCCTCCTTGGTTCTATCTTCCACCGCATCCGTCACTGCCTCAGCCCGCTTAAGAGAGGCCTGCATCGAAAAGTATTTTTCCAAAACCTTGCGCACAAAGAACACCGTGTCGTGGACAGTGCTGGGTTGTCCGCATTGGCGGCAATCCACTGTCATACCCACGCTGTCTTGGGCAAGTTCAGCCACGTGTCCACACTTGTTGCATCGATAAATTGCCATTTTTGCTCCCTGATTCTCTTTGGCATTTAAGTCAATGTAGGAATGTATTAGCTCTACAACACCAACGTCCGCTTGGGGTCCACACTCAGCTATACAAAAGCACTGCTTCCCGCATATTTAACCAAGCAACCTCATCTTTCTTAGTCAAGGCATCCAGATCAACGGGTTGCGCCGATGGATCATCGACCCACCGGCGCAGCAACTCGCTGCCGTTGATGAGGTCGATGGCCAGGCGGTCGTGCTCGTACTCGTAGTGGAAGTCCCGCCAGAGGGGATATTCTGGCCGCAACAACCGCAGTGCCTTGAAGGCCAGGGCCTGGAGCCGCCAGGGGCGGAAGGCGGCATGGTTGTAATGCCCCGCCTCCACATGGATCTGCACGCCAGAACACAACCGGCCCGCGTGCTTGTGGAAGGTGGGCTCGAACCAGCATTCCCGAAGGCGGCAGCCCTGCAGCCACTGGGGCGCCAGGTCGTGCATCCTGGCAATCACGGCACGGGCATCCATGTCCGGTGCGCCGAATAGCTCCAGGGGCCGGGTGGTGCCCCGCCCTTCCGACAGGGTGGCGCCTTCCAGCATCACCGTGCCCGCATAGCAGCGCGCCATGGACAGGTTGGGTGCGTTGGGACTGGGGTTGATCCACTCCCTCTCAACCAGGGGCCAGCCGTAGCCCGGTGCCGCGTCCGGCTGCCAGCCCTGCATCTCTATGACGCGGTAGTCCACGTCCAGCTTCAGTTCATTGATGAACCAATGGCCCAGTTCCCCCAGGGTCAGGCCGTGGCGCATGGGCATGGGCCCGGCACCGACGAAACTCTCCCAGCCGGCCCGCAGGGTCAGGCCCTCCACGGGACGACCGGCGGGGTTGGGCCGGTCCAGCACCCACACGCTCTTGCCATGCTGCGCGGCGGCTTCCAGCACGTAGCGCAGGGTGGTGATGAAGGTGTAGATGCGGCAGCCCAGGTCCTGGAGGTCCACCAGCAGCACGTCGAAGGTGTCCATCATGGCGTCCGTGGGCCGGCGCACTGTGCCGTACAGGCTGAACACGGGGATACCGTGCACCGGGTCCTGGAAATCCGGCGACTCCATCATGTTGTCCTGCTTGTCGCCCCGCAGGCCGTGCTGGGGACCGAAGGCGGCGGTGAGCCTGATCTCCGGCAGGGCCGCCAGGGCATCCAGGGCATGGGTCAGGTCTTCCGTGACGGAGGCGGGGTGGGCCAGCAGGGCCATGCGTTTGCCCTTCAGGGGGGCACGCAGTTCAGGTTCCCGCAGCAGGCGGTCGAGGCCGAATTTCATGGACGCGAGAAAGTCAGGGCGAAGTTGTCGGTATGGTGGAAATCCGGCTCGCCCGGCGGATGCCGCGGGGACCAGAAGGACAAGCCGCCGTCGACGTCCTCGATGACGGCGGTGATACCCAAGCGTAGCAGCGTGCCCTTGGGCAGGGCCTCGGCGGGAAGCTTGCATTTCAGCGTGATCCGGCCGTCTTTGTCGATGCGCCCCATAGTTGGAGCGGGGGCCAGCGCCAGCGGGCCGCCCTGGCGGTAGTCGGTGAAGGCATAGGCCTGCCATTGGCCGGAGGGGGAGAAGTTGAATTCCCGGTAGGCGGGGGCGTCCTCGCCCTGGAGGAAGGCCTCGAGGCAGGTACGTTTCCACAGGTCCTTCCCCCGGGCGGGAGTCATGGCCGGTGGGATGCGAAGGGCCGCCAGGTCTGCCTTGAGGGTGTAGGTAAGAATGAGGTCTCCGGATGGGGCGAGGTGCACGTTCACCTCGATGCCACGGACGGCATCGCAGGGGGTGTCGGGGTGGGGGATGAGTTTGTGTGCATCCATGGTCCGGGATGATAGAGGGTTGCCCGGGGAACATGCACGCAGTACAGCAATTCAGCCTGGAAACCTCCGTTGGGCGCACCCAAAGGTGGTCTGGTGTCCATAACATTCGACGCGGTAACATCAATGCCGTGGTTCACGTGTAAATCGAGCACGGTTCCGATCAAATAAAAACCATCCAGACAGGGAGTGCCATGCATACCAAATCCGTTGCCATCGCCCTCATCGTCGGGGGCTTCTCCATGCCAGCCTTGGCCGGCATCCCCCTCGCCAGCAGCACATTCGCAACCGATGCGGAGGGCTGGGGCGGGCTGACCACCACAGGCTCGCCCGACTGGTCCGTCGTGGCATCGGTCGGTCCATTGCCAGACATGGACGGTAACCCCGACTTCTCCGGCTCGATCGTGCTGATAGATCCCGACAACCATTGGACTTATTTCAGTGCTCCGGCAACATTCCTGGGGGACAAATCGTCCGCTTTTGGTGGCACCCTGTCTTTCGATTATTCCGTATTCACACCTGGCACCGGCTATGCCAACGAAGCGGAGGTGGTTCTCAAGGGCGCAGGCATGACGCTGGTCTATGACGCCACATCCAGTCTGCTTTACACCACACCCATCAGCTGGAGCCACATCGAAATCACCCTTTCCGGCGGTGGTTGGCGGGTCGGCGACATATTCTCGGGGGCCCCTGCCTCCAACGCCCAGTTGCTTGCCGTGCTTTCCGACCTGGATGCCCTGTGGATCAACGCCGAGCATTACACACCCGAAATGGAAGCCATTGCCCTTGACAATGTCGTGCTGTCAGCTCCGGTCCCGGAACCGAGAACCTGGATAATGATGGGGCTAGGGCTGGCCCTCCTAGGACGCCTTTTCAAGAGGCAAGCGTAGGTTGGCCTGAACCCACGTTGAGCCCCGCTGACCCCTTGTGAAAAAGGGAGGAGACAGACTCAGCCCGCGGGCATGTCCTTGAACAACGCCAAGGTCACCTCCCGCGCCCGCGCATGGTCCACGATGGGTAACGGGTAATCCCGCCCCATCACCACCCCAAACCCCACCTGCTCCGCCACCGACATCTTCCAGGGCGCATGCAAAAACCGATCCGACACCCCCGCCAACTCCGGCACATACCGCCGAATGAACCGCCCCTCCGCATCGAACCGCTCCGACTGGGTCACCGGATTGAAGATGCGAAACCAGGGCTGGGCATCCGTGCCCACCCCGGCACTCCACTGCCACGCCCCCACGTTGGCCGCCAAGTCGTAGTCCAATAATTTGTCTGCGAAGTAGCGCTCGCCCCAGCGCCAGTCCACATGCAGGTCCTTCACCAGGAAGCTGGCGGCGATCATGCGCAGGCGGTTGTGCATGTAGCCCGTCTGGTTGAGTTGGCGCATGGCTGCGTCCACGATGGGGTAGCCGGTGCGGGGCCTCACACCATGCCTCGCACTGGCCTGTGATCATGGGTGCCCGTCGCAGGGCCATTCCTCCGGATAAGTTCCCGAGTACGCCTGGCGGCGCCAGGCTTCATGGAGCGCCTGCTTCAGTGGCTGCTCACCCGGCATCCAATTCGTTGCGCGGGTTATTTCATTAACCGGCGGGACATCGCCTTTGCCTGGCAATCTTCAGTCCTCCATGCAATTACCACCTTCCACTTTCTGCATGCTCGGGCTGAAGTGATCGAGCTCACACACAAAGTTATATGTTGGGCGGCATGGTTCTGTCTGACTGTTGAAAGTTTGACAGGGGTGTCGAGACGTTCATCAGATGAATTTTCCGTGCCGCAAGGAGTTTTTTAATAATTGCTTAAAAGTTAATGAGTTGTGCGCGCCAATCTGATTTCTGTCCATGGCATGGATCGTGCTTCCCGGTGGTAGCCATTTGGTCTAACCAGGGGAGTCAAATGATTCAATCTCAACAGGACAAAGTGGAAGTAACGGTAGTCGCGGGCTTGGATGGTACGGATCACATTTCCCTCAGAGTTGGGGACGGAAGCGAATCCAGGTTGCTGAGTCTGACGCCAAGCCAAGCCAGGCTCCTGGCCACGGAATTGATTGCCGCGGTGAATCGTGCCGAAGTCAAAGCCAACCTGAAGATGGGTTCGAACATGTGGAGAAAATCGGGGGAGCACCGCCCCCGTCTGGCAACGGCGGGGTGACAGCGAAAGTGCTCTCCACTAGATAGGCGTAAGAGTTTTATCCCTCCTTGAGCGTGGTAACATGCCTAGACCGGCCTTAGAGCCGGTCTTTTTTTTGCCTTTGCTAGAAGGGCGCAACGAGATAACAGAGGTGGCCCATGCCCGTATTGGAACTGAACGACGAAAACTTTGAGCAGACCGTTCTCAACAACGACTTTGTCGTGATCGATTTCTGGGCGCCCTGGTGCGGTCCCTGCCGCGGCTTCGCGCCCGTGTTCGAGGCCGCCGCCGACAAATATGCGGACATCACCTTCGCCAAGGTGAATACTGAAGAACAACAGGGACTGGCCGGCCATTTCCAGGTCCGCTCCATTCCCACCCTGATAATCTTCCGCGAGAAGGTCATCATTTACGCCCAGCCCGGAGCGTTGCCCGCCGGTGCCTTTGATGATCTCATCACACGGGCCCGGGAGGTGGACATGGCTCAGGTGCACGCGGAAATCGCGGCGGAAGCCAACAAGGGCTGATTACAGTTCAAGCAGTTCGATGACGCGCCGGGCAATGGCCGGCGCGCCTCCGATATCCGGGGGGGTGGGGCGCGGGCTCGCCCAAACAGATTCCAGCGCGCCGCCCAGCGCCGGTGTAAACAGCGTCCGCTCGTCGATGGCGCGGGCTCGCGCGTGTGCTTGCAGCCAAGGCGCCAGCCAGGCCGTTTCCGGCCAGTCCGGCCGGTCCAGATACAGTACGGGCAATCCCAGGCCCGCCGCCTCCACGAAACTGCCGTAACCCACCTTGGTGACCAGGGCGTCGCAAGACGCAAGCAGGTCCGCGAAGGGCAACCCGACTTCCTGAAAGGACCGTATGTCCTCGCGTTGCTGCCGCGGCCAGGTGTCGGGCACCAGCCAGACAACCCCCGGGAGGTGGGGCAGGGGGGTGGTGCCTTCATAGGCCACGCCGCCGAACCCCAGCATGACCAGTTTTGCGTCCGGCCTCAGACCCAGCCCGCCATCGATTTCCCCTCTCCGACATTGGCCCAGGTGCGCGACGGGGGGCGCGGGCTCCAGATTGTTCATCCACGCCATGGGCAGGCCTGGTGCCAGGCGCAGGAATGCGCGAGCATCCAGATAGGCTGCACGCATGTCCGCGAAGGCCTGGGCCAGTTCATGGGCGTCCCCAAGGTAGTGATGGACGATATCCAGCCAGTTGAGCGAGCAGAATCCCAGAGAGGGGATGCCGGCCTTGCCGGCAGCCGCCAGGGGCAGGTAGGCCGCGTTGCTCAGCACCGCTGTCACATGCTCACTGCCCAGCCAGTCCGCTTCCCTGGCCACGCGCGCGGGCCATTGCCCATGGAGCTCCCGATAGGCATGGAGACTCCCCTGTCTGTCCACGCGCACCGCGTCCCTCATCAGCAAGCCCGGATCCGCACCTTCGTGGCGATGGTCGAAGCGTATGCGGATACGCTGCTCGAGGGCTTGCCTCGGCAGGCCGGACCAGATCAGCCAGTCCAGGTCGGGCCGCATCATGGCCAGGGCATTCAGCACGGGCGCGGCCTGGGCCAGGTGTCCCAGGCCGTGGTGGCTGATGGCGCAGAGTAGTCTCATCGTCTGAACGGGTTCAGGCGGATGCCTGCAGCAACTCCTTCAGGAGAGGCAGGGACACGGGCCGTTTCCGGCTCAGGGAAAGGGTGTCCAGGGCATCCACCATGGCCAGCAGGCGGGGCAGGTCCCTGCGGCAATGGGTCAGCATGTAGCGGATCAGGTCGTCGCCAAGCCGCAGACCATGGGACTCGGCGCGGATGCCCAGGGCCAGGGCCTTGTCTGCGTCGGAAAGGGGCTGGATGCGGAACACCAGGCCCTGGGCCAGGCGGGTGGCCAGGTCCGGGCGTATGTCCAGTTGTCCCGGAGGCAAAGAACCGGCGACCACCACCCGGCCTCCCAATTCCCGAGCGGCATTGAGAAGGGAGAAGAGGCGTATCTGGTCCGCTTCGTCGAGGTTGTGCACGTCGTCCACGGCCAGCAGCGCGGAGTCGGTCTCCGGCAAGGGGCCGGCGTGGCAGACCCCAGCGCCGGCGTGGCGGGCCCAGGCCTGGAGAAGATGACTCTTGCCCACGCCGCTCTCGCCCCACAAGTAGATCACGTGTTCTCCGGAGAAGGCCTTGGCCGGGCCGTTCATGGAGCGAAGTCCAGCCGTTACCTCGGCATTGGGTCCCGGCAGGTAATTGTCAAAACCGGGCGGGTCGTCGGGGCGTATGTCGAGAATCAGTTGTCGCATGGGCCAAGTCTATCAGCGCAGTCAACGAGCATCCCGCTTGACAGGCCCCCACCCCCCCTCTAAAACCGAAATCCCGATCATTCACGTACTGTCCATGTCGTCCCCATCCTCCTCCGTCCCCCATGCCCATGCCGTCAAGGATGTTCCCCCCGTCGTGGAGGAGCATCTGGAGCCTGGCGAGCGGCAGACACTCATCGCCCGGATCAAGCGTCTGCTGGCGGAACAGGATGCTGTCCTGGTGGCCCACTACTACACCGCCGCTGACCTGCAGCGCCTGGCTGAGGAGACGGGGGGCTGCGTATCGGACTCCCTGGAGATGGCCCGTTTCGGCCATGCATCCAAGGCCAGGACGTTGGTGGTGGCGGGCGTGCGATTCATGGGTGAGACGGCCAAAATCCTGAACCCTGAGAAGCGCGTGCTGATGCCGGACCTGGGGGCGGAATGCTCCCTGGACCTGTCCTGCCCCGCCGACGAATTCTCCAGATTCTGCGATGCCCATCCGGACAGGACCGTGGTGGTCTATGCCAACACCTCCGCCGAGGTGAAGGCCCGGGCGGACTGGGTGGTCACATCCAGCATCGCGGTCAAGGTGGCCCAACACCTGGCGGACCAGGGCAAGAAGCTGATCTGGGCGCCGGACCGTTACCTGGGTGACTACGTGCAGCGCACCACCGGCGCAGACATGCTGCTTTGGCAGGGCTCCTGCGTGGTGCACGAGCGCTTCAAGGCCGATGGCATTCGCTCCCTCAAGGCGGAGCACCCCGATGCCGCCGTGCTGGTGCATCCTGAATCCCCCGCCAGCGTCATCGCCCTGGCTGACGTGGTGGGTTCCACCACCCAGCTCATCCGCGCCGCCGGCGAACTGCCCAACCCCGTGCTCATCGTCGCCACCGACAACGGTATTTTCCACAAGATGCGGGAGGCCGCTCCCGGCAAGACCCTGCTGGAGGCACCCACCGGCGGCCGGGGTGCCACCTGCGTTTCCTGTGCCCATTGTCCGTGGATGGCCATGAATGGCTTGAAGAAGCTGTTGCATGTGCTGGAGACGGGCGACAATGAGATCCGCGTGGATCCGGCCGTGGGGCGAAACGCCGTACGCTCCATCAACCGGATGCTTGCCTTTGCCGGCCAGGCTGGCATCACCGTGGCGGGCATGAGCGGGGATTGATCCACTGCCCCATGGGGCTGAAGTCGGTGTGAGCTTGGGCACTGTAGCCAGGTGACAAGTGTGATTTCATGCGAACCACTAATGAGGAGAGCGACATGAGCTTCGTGCAGGAATTCAAGGAATTCGCCATGCGTGGCAACGTGGTGGACCTGGCCGTGGGCGTTGTGATTGGCGGCGCCTTCGGCAAGATCGTCACTTCCCTGGTCCAGGACGTGATCATGCCACCCCTGGGGGCCATGATGGGGGGCGTGGACTTCAAGCAGCTCTTCATCAACCTTTCCAGCCAGAGCTTCGGAACCCTGGCGGAGGCGGAGAAGGCCGGCGTGCCCCTCATCAAGTACGGGGCCTTCATCCAGAGCATCGTCGATTTCACCATCATCGCCTTGGCCATATTCATCGCAGTGAAGGCCATCAACAAGCTCAAGCGCCAGGAGGAAGCACCCGCTCCCGTTGAACCCCCACCCACGCCGGAGGACATCGTCCTGCTGCGGGAAATCCGGGATGCACTGAAAAAATGAAGCCCGGCGCCTGTCCTGGTGTCTGCGCCCCGGAACAGGCCTGCCGATGAGGTCATCCCACCCAGCCTCCAGCCAAACCGAATCCCTCGCGCCATCTTTTCATCGGCGCGGCATCCTGTCCGATCAAACAACAAGGAGCGAACATGCAACTCAAACCGCTTGCTTTCCTCGTACTGCTGACCATGGGTAGCACTGCCCAGGCCGCTAGTTATTACGATCCCACCAATACCGCCAGCAACAGCGGCAAGACCACCGGCTACGAACTGTACAAGACCATCGGCTGTCCGGGTCGCGCCTTGCTGGATCCGCCCTGCCCCGGTGACGTGGCTGCGGCGAAGCCCGCGCCAACGCCCGCTCCCACTCCCGCTGCGGCACCCAAGCCGACGGACAGTGACGGGGATGGTGTCACTGACGACAAGGATCGCTGCCCCAACACGCCCAAGGGCGCCAAGGTGAACGCCCAGGGATGCGAACTGGACGGCGATGGCGACGGTGTGGTGGACCGCCTGGACCAGTGCCCCACCACCCCGGCCGGCCGCAAGGTCAATGCCCAGGGCTGTGAACTGGACAGCGACGGTGACGGCGTGGTGGACGCCCTGGACAAGTGCCCGGGTACGCCCACAGGCGCCAAGGTGAATGCGGATGGCTGCGAGCTGGACGGCGATGGCGACGGTGTGGTGGACCGCCTGGACCAGTGTCCCACCACCCCGGCCGGCCGCAAGGTGAACGCCCAGGGTTGCGAGATGGACTTCGACGGCGACGGTGTGGTGGATGACCTGGATCAGTGCCCCACCACCCCCGCCGGCGACCAGGTGGATGCCAAGGGATGCTCGCTGCCCAAGGTCATCGTCCTGCATGGTGTGAACTTCGACAATGACCTGGCCAACCTGCGGCCCGACGCCATTGCCATCCTGGACGATGCCGTGGCCACCTTGAAGGCCAACACTGGCGTCAAGGTGGAGATCGGGGGCCACACCGACAGCCGCAACTCGGACTGGTACAACCTGGGTCTGGGCGAGCGCCGCGCCAAGGCGGTGATGCAGTACTTCATCTCCAAGGGCGTCGACGCCGAGCGCCTGTCGGCCAAGAGTTATGGCGAATCCATGCCCATCGCCGACAACGAGACGGAGGAAGGTCGCATGCGTAACCGCCGCGTGGAGCTGAAGATCCAGGACTGAGCCACCGCCACCATGCAAAAGGCCGGGTGCACGCCCGGCCTTTATTGTTTCCGGTGTGGCGAGGCTCAGGCGTGGGTGCCGCCCACGGTGAGTTCCTCGATGCGCAGGGTGGGCTGGCCCACGCCCACGGGCACGCTCTGGCCTTCCTTGCCGCAGGTTCCCACGCCCGGGTCCAGCTTCATGTCGTTGCCGATCATGGATACCCGGGTAAGCACGTCCGGGCCGTTGCCGATGAGAGTGGCGCCCTTCACCGGGTAGGTGATTCGTCCGTCCTCGATCATGTAGGCTTCGGCGGCGGAAAATACGAACTTGCCGCTGGTGATATCCACCTGGCCGCCGCCGAAGTTGACGGCGTAGAGGCCCTTCTTCACCGAGGCGATGATTTCGTCCGGATTCCTGCCCCCCGCCAGCATGTAGGTGTTGGTCATGCGCGGCATGGGCAGGTGGGCGAAGGACTCGCGGCGGGCGTTGCCCGTGGGCGACATGCCCATCAGGCGCGCATTCATGCTGTCCTGCATGTAGCCCCTCAGGATGCCGTTCTCGATGAGCACGGTGCGCTGGCTGGGTGTGCCTTCGTCATCCACGTTCAACGAGCCGCGCCGGTCCGGGATGGTGCCGTCGTCCACGACGGTGACGCCGTCGGCGGCCACCCGCTGGCCGATGCGGCCGGAAAAGGCGGAGGAGCCCTTGCGGTTGAAGTCACCCTCCAGGCCGTGGCCGATGGCCTCGTGCAGCAGGATGCCGGGCCAGCCGGAGCCCAGCACCACCGTCATGGCGCCAGCGGGGGCGGGACGGGCATCCAGGTTGGTGAGGGCCTGGCTCACTGCCAGTCGGGCGTACTCCTCGAGCCGGTCGTCGCTGAAATAGCCGTAGTCGAAACGGCCGCCGCCGCCGGCGGAACCCTGCTCGCGGCGGCCCTGGTCCTCGACGATGACCTGCAGCGACACGCGCACCAAGGGGCGCACGTCGGCGGCGCTGCGGCCATCCAGGCGGGTCACGAAGACGACTTCGTATTCCCCCGCCAGGCTGGCGATGACCTGGGTGACCCGGGGATCCTGCTTACGGGCGTAGTCCTCCAGACGGTGCAGCAGGGACACCTTGTCGGCTTCGGAGAGAGTGGCCAGGGGGTCAGTGGGGGCATACAGGCTGCGACCTTCCACCCGGCCCGGCACGCGGGCGGTGGCTGACCGGCCAGCGGCGGCGATGGCCCGCACCGTGTCGGCCGCCTCGCGGATGGCGGGCAGGCGGATGTCGTCGGAATAGGCGAAGGCGGTCCTGTCACCCACCACGGCGCGCACGCCAACGCCCTGGTCGATGCTGAAGCTGCCGGACTTCACCTGGCCTTCCTCCAGGCTCCAGGCCTCGGAGCGGGTGTACTGGAAATAGAGGTCGGCATTGTCCACCCGATGGGCGGCGAGCTGTCCGAAGATGCCGTCCAACTGGGCGGCATCCACGTCGTTGGGGGCCAGCAGGGTGGCATCGGCGGCGGCGAAATGGGGCGATGAAGTCATGGGTATGGGCGCGGGGTAGGAATGTAGATGGGTGGGGCGGGGCCCCGAATGGTTCCGGCCCGTCACCTGCCGGGGGCGTTCACGCTTTGATGATTTCCACCTTGGTCTTGCCGCGGCAATCCAGGGTGCGATGCTTCAGGGCCGGCAGGCTCTTGCGCAGGCCTTCCTGATAGGTGGGGTTGATGGCGGCCACTACCACGCCGGAGCCCCGGGGCAGGCGGTCCAGGATGTTGCCCCAGGGATCCACGATCATGGAATCGCCGTGGGTCTCCCGGCCGGATACATGGTAGCCACCCTGGGCGGGAGCAATGACATAGGCCAGGTTCTCGATGGCCCGGGCCCGCACCAGGGTTTCGAAATGGGCCTTGCCCGTGGTGGCCGTGAAGGCGGAGGGCACCAGGATGATGTCCACGTCGCCCATGGCCCGGTACAGCTCGGGAAAGCGCAGGTCATAGCAGATGGACAGGCCGATGCGGCCAAAGGGGGTGTCCACCACCACCACCTGGTCGCCGGCCTCGATGGTGTTCTGCTCCTTGTAATGCTCGGTGCCCAGGGCCAGGCCGAACAGGTGGATCTTGTCGTAGCGGGCCACCTGGCGTCCCTTGTCGTCGTACACCAGGCAGCTGTTGCGCACCTTCTTGGGATTGTCGCAGGCCAGGGGTACGCCCGCGCCAGCCAGCCAGATGCCGTGCTTCTTGGCCTGGGTGGCGAGGAATTTCTGGATCGGACCCTTGCCCGCAGTTTCCCGGGTAGCCACCTTGTCCGTGTCCTTCAGGCCCATGATGGCGAAATATTCCGGCAGGACCACCAGTCGCGCCCCCGCCCCCACCGCCATGCCGATGAGGCGTTCCGCCTCTGCCAGGTTGGCGGCCACATTTGGGCCGGAGGCCATTTGCACGGCCGCCATGCGTACGATGCTATGGGCTTCCTTGCCGGCTTCCGGCATCGGCCTGGCCACCGCGCGGGTACGGGCCTTGGCGAAGCTGGAGGTCTTGGCGGTGCTCTTGGTGGGGCGGTTCACGGGCGTTTCCTGACTGCGCGGGAGGAATGGTCCGAGGGTACACAAGGAAATCCCGCCCGGGCAATATTTATGCGAGATTTAGGGTGCCCATCGGACCAGCGGCAACTCCTAGGGCGCGGATTCCCCCTGGAGGCTTGTGGCCTTGCGCGGCACCTTGGCGATGACCGGCTCCTTCCAGGATCCGGAGACGGTGTATTCGAAGCCTGCAGCCTGGCCAATGGGGTTCTTCAGCACCTTGTTGGCCAGCAGGGCGCCCAGGCCCACGGCCGGCCCCCCCAGGATGGCGCTGGCCACAGCCACGGTATCTTCCAGCCGGGGCTGGATCTGCAGGGTCAGGCTCTGGGTCTCCTGGGCCAGGTTGACCAGTCCGCTCATGCGGACCTTGGCGGCCGGGCCGTTCATGCGCAGGTCCTTGGTGTAGGCGGTGCCCTTTTCCAGGTGGACCTTACCGGCAATCTCGTCGAACGCGAATCCCTGGGAGAATACGTCACGGAAGTCCAGGTTGATGCGGCGGGGAAGGGACTGCAGGCTCAGCACGCCCACCAGGCGTCCGGCGCCGGGGTCCACCTTGAGGAACTGACCCTTGCGGGCACTGAGTTCCAGGTCCCCTTCCAGGGTGCGTGCTTCGAAGTCCTCCGGGCTGCCCATCCAGCCCAGGGTGCCGCTCAACTCCGCCTCGCCCCCCCGGATGGCGTCCTGGTAACCCAGGCGGGCCAGGAGCTTGCCCAGGTTCTGGGTGGAAAGCTTCAATTGTAGCTGGGTGGGGCGGCGGGAATGGTCCGACACCATGCCCTTGCCTTCCAGGCGTCCTTCCGGTGGCGAGAGCAGGAAATGGTCCACCTGGAAGCCCGTCTTCACCGGTGACAGGCGCAGGCGCATCTCACCCAGTTCACGCTTCTTCCAGGCCAGGGACTGGACTTTGAGCTCCACGTTGGTCAGGCGCATGCTGTCGCCGGAACCATTCGGGGTGGTCAGTGCCACGGTGTTTTCCGGGTCCGGCAGGGAAAGGCGCTTGAAGTTGGCCAGCAGACGCTGGCCCCGCTGCTCGGGCACGGTGACCAGTTCCCCCGTCATTTCCTTGCCAGCCATCTGCAGGCTCCAGCTCTTGCCGGAGGGCTGGAGGCGGATGTGGGTGTCATGCAGCCGGCGGTCGAGGATCAGCAGCTCGCCGAAGGTGAGGCTTGCCTGGCGGAAGGGCAGGGGATGCTTGTCGTCCGTTCCAAGAGCAGCCAGGCCCCAGTCCTGGCGTCGCCAGGTATCCAGGTCCAGGAAGCGCAGGTTGCCGTTGAGCCACAGGCCCGGCTCCATGGGTTCCGATGCCTCCCCCGCACCCAGGTGCAGGTTGACCCGGGCCTCGCCGGCCCTGGGCAACCTGGCGTTCACCTGGGCCAGGCTGCCGTAGCGGGCCGTGACCCGGTCGCCGCCGTCCGCCTCGGGCTGATGATTGACCTGGAGGGCCATGCTCTGGGCTGCGGCCTTGCCCAGGGGAGCGGGCAGGTCCAGGGCCAGGCCCACCAGGTCCGAGGCCAGGCTGAGGCCGGCGGTCTGACCATTGGCGTTGAGGCCGATGTCCGCCTGCCAGGACGCCGCGCCACGTACCCTTCCTGCCAGCAGCCCGGGCAGGTGGGGGCGCAGGGCCTCGGCGCTGGCATTGCCCGCCAGGTGGACATGGAGGCCACCTGCCTGGTTGTCCAGGTCCAAACGGGCGGGCATGTCCAGCACCCGTAGCTGGATGCCTTGCCCACGGACGGCTTTTTCCGTGAAGGTGATGGCGCCGTTGACCCGGCTGAGCTCGGGCAGCTTGCCGCCAGGCCTTAAGGTGTTGTTCTGGAAGGTGAAGGCGCCACCCACGGTGGTGTCCTCGGTGCGCTTCACCGGCATGGCCAGTTTCAGGGCCAGCACGCCCGGGCCCTGGGCGGAGAAGGGGCTGATGAAATGGCCTGTGTAGCCGTCCACGGGGGACTGGCGCACGAAGTCCAGGAAGGCCTGGGTCTCGCCCCTGGCGTATCCCTCCACCCGGACGATTTCTTCCGGCGAGTAGTGCAGGTCCGGGATTCCCACCTTCACGGGACCCAGCTGGGCCGCCATGATGCGTCCGCGGTCGGCCACCAGGCTCATGGCCTTGTCGTGGAAAGTCAGCATGCCATGGACGCCCTCTATGCGGGGCCAGCCCGGGGCGTAGTCCAATACGCCATCAACCATGCGCACGCTGACCCGGAATTCCCCATGCCCCCGATCGAAGGGGAAGTGGGCCAGGTCGCCTTTCAGGGTCAGGCGGGTGTCGTCGGAATGACCTGACAGCAGGCCCCGGCGGAGCCAGTTGTAGGCATTCTCGGACACCGCGTGAGGCAGGTAGCGATATACCGCGTTGGCCTCGCCCCGTCTCAGGTGGGCGCTGATGTCCACCACGGGGCTGCCACGCTCTGGCAAGCGGATGCTGCCCTGGGCCGTGCCGTCCAGGTTGGCGTTGGCCAGTCGCCTGGCCTGGAAGGAAATATCCCGCACCTGGCCGTTGAGGCGCCAGTCCGTCTGCACGTCCAGCCCGGTGAAGCCCAGTTCGTGGCGGAAGACCTGGGGCCAGTCCAGGCGGAAGTCACGGCCCGTCAGGGTGGCCTTGCCGCCCTTCTGGTCAGCGTCCACCTTCAGGTCCAGGCCGGAAAGGCCCGGCAGAGAGGCATAGGCCCGGGCGCCGCCTTCCCTGATGTCCAGGTGCAGGGCGTAATCACGGGGGCCTGCCCAATGGCCCCGGGCGCTTTCCACCAGACCCCGGGGCGCGAGGGATTCGATGAGATCATGCCCTTGGCGGGGCAGGGGCAGGGCTCCGGACAGGGCCGTGAGGGCTTCCAGGCGCAGGTTGCCCGCCTCGGCCTCCACCCGGCTGAAGCTTCCCCGGTCGTCGGGAGTGAGGTTGACGCGCAGGCTGGCCGGCGCGGTAAGGGGGGTGTCCGGAAGTTTGAAGCGTAGCCTGTCCACGGTCACGGTATGGCTGACATTCTCGCGGGCCCACCCTATGCGACCCTCCAGGTCTTCAAAACGCAGCTCTGGCAGGTCCTGTCGGATGCTCAGGCTGACGTCGCTCAAGCGGGCATCTCCGGTGAGTTCCACCACGTTCCCCTGCTGCAGGTCGAACCAGAAGCGCAGGTCGCCAAGACCGCTTTTCACCGCATCCTGCGCCCAGGGCACCCAGTGGGACCATTCCCCGAATCGGGCTTGCCCCACCTGGGCATAAAAACGACCGCTCCAGCTTTGGGGCTGATGCACGGACTTGCCCCGGAAGTCGCCCCGCAGGTCCAGGCGGTTCGCTCCGCCGGAAGGCTGGGCCACGCCGCCGAAGCGGTGGTGCCCAAAACCGTTCTCCATGAGCAGGCGCACCCCGTTTAACTGCAGGGGTGGGGCCCCCAGTTTCTCGTCCACCCAGCCCACCTGGGCATCCTTGACGACGATGCGGGACTGGCGCATCAGCCAGTCGGGGAAGGGGCTGGGGCCGCCGGGCCCGTTGATGGGGATGCCCGCCAGGTAGATGATGCCGTCCGGGGCGCGGCGCAGGGGAAAACGGGCCTGCTCCAGGTCCAGGCGCCGCAGGCGGGGCTCCAGCAGGGCCAGGGACAACCAGGAGCCCACCGCCTCCACGTGGGGGAGCACCAGGGGCTCGCCGGCGGCGGGGATCAGGCGCACGTCCCGCAGGGTGAGGCGCGGGTTGATGCCATGCCAGTCCGCCGCCAGGGCGCCGATGCGTACCGGCACCCCCACGACCCGGCTTGCGGCGGCTTCCAGTTCAGGCCGGAACCGGTCCACGTCAGGCATGAACCAGAACTTCAGCGCCAGGGCCACCAGGCTCACGACGATCACCGCCCCGCCCGCCGCATGGAAGGCGTAATGAATAAGGCGGCGAAGAAGAAGGATCAGGCGCGGTGGCATGTCAGTTCCGCACGGCCATACCGAAGGAACTGACCTCCCCCCCGGGGGGAAACGAGCGGAGCGAGTCAGGGGGTTGTTTCATGTCAGTTCCGCACGGCCGTACCGAAGGAACTGACCTCCCCCCCGGGGGGAAACGAGCGGAGCGAGTCAGGGGGTTGTTTCATTTCTGCGAACAATGCCATGACTAGGAAACGGGTGAAAGGGGCGCGTCGGGGACGCTGGCGCATGGAAACTCAGGGCGCCAGGGCTGAGAGCGCCGCCGTGATGTCCGGTTCCGCCAGTGCCTCGAAATCTTCCCGGCTGAAGACCGTCATGCTGCCGGCCAGTTCGCTCCAGGCCAGTCCCGCGCCCCAGGGCGGGGTAGGGTGCTTGCCCTGGGCCAGTCGGGGGAGGATGTGCACCCGGCCTTGGGTATAGACGAGGTTGTAGGGCACGTCCCGCTGGTGCAGCTCGTCCAGCAGGAACCAGGCCGCCTCCGGCTCGTCCGAAACCTGGCAGGGCAGGGGATAGGACTCCGCACCGCCGTTATGGGCGAACCGGGAGTCAAGCGCTGGGAGTTTTTCCGCTCCCAGGAAGCTCTGGAAGTGCAGGTGGTTCACCGAGGCCTGGGCCCCCAGGCTGTTATAGGCAAGGCCGATGCCCGGCAGCCGGCCACCCATCTCGGCCACGGTGTCCCAGGCCCAGCCATGGAGTTCCGGGGTGAGCCACTGGGGCCGTCCGAGCAAGGGTTCCGGCACCACCAGGCCATGCAGGGGAGCGAAGGGGAACTTGTTGTACAGCACCCTTGCCGGTTTGCCGGCCAGGTCGCCTTCCCACAGCACCTCCTTTGCCAGGAAGGGCTTGTTGAAGTGAAAGCCGGCGGCATCGAAGGGGCGGCGCAGTCCCTCCACCCTGCCGCCGCTGGCCCTGGGCGGCCGAAGGGCGCGGATGGGGTTGAACTGGATGTGCCAGGGCCCGGCCTGTCGCCGGGAGGTGGTCTCCACCCCGTCGAAACCGATGGCCAGGAGCTTTAGAAACACCATCAGGTCGTCATCGGGCTCCGTCAGGCGGCGGCCCTGGCGCAGGGCATCAGAGATATCCCGGGCGTGGGACTGGTGACGCCGGGCCAGGGGCTCGCGCAGTCGTGCCCACAGGCCGTCATCATAGGCGGCGTTGGCCAGGCAGAGGACGTACACACCCAGGCCGTCATGCTCCGCAAGCATGTCCGCCAGCCCTTTGGAAAACCGTTGCTCCAGGTCGGCGGTGGAGGCGAAGGGCGACGTCACGATGCTGCAGGCCCGGTCCATAGCTCCTGGCCCCATTCCATCACGTCGCAGAGGGAGTCCAGGACGTCCAGGCGTCGGATCCAGGCATGGGGCAGGTGCTCCAGGCCGAACTGGGTGCCGTACAACTGGCCGGCGATGGCGGCGGCGGCGGCAGAGTCCCCGTCCTGGTTGGCGGCGGTGGCCATGACCTTGGCGAAATCCAGGCTGCGGCTGGTGGCATAGTGGCCGATGGCCAGGGCCTCATCCCCCGCCCAGCCCTGTCCCAGGGTCGGTGGGATGTGGGCCAGGTGGTGGCGCTTCGCGGCCTCCAGGGCCGCGTCCAGCCGGGCGATGGTATCCCCGCAGCCGGCGTGGCCCTGGGCCAGTTCCCTGGCCCGCTGGAAGGCCTCGGGTGCCGTCTTGCCTTGCAGCAGCAGGCACAGGGCGGCGGCGAGGATGCCTGCAGGCAGATAGGCGCTGGGGTGTCCATGGGTCAGGGCGGCGGCGCGCAGGCCCAGGCTGAATGCCCGGCCGGCATCCATGTTGGGCATCAATGCCACCGGGGCGATGCGCACGATCCCGCCGCTGCCCTTGCTGTCATTGATGGGGGCATCCGGCGAGCCCAGGCCGCCGGCTTCCAGGGCCACCTTGCAGGTCTTGCCCTGGGAGCGGCGCACGTGCAGGGCGGCGTGCTTCATCAGCCGGCTGGCCTCGTTGCCCAGGGCTTTGCCTCCCTGTGTTTCCAGCCAGTCCATGTAGGACGTGCGGACCTGGCGCAGCAGGCTGTCATCGTCGGTTTCCTTGCGCAGATGAGCCCGGGTCAGGCCTTCCAGGGTGAAGAGAGTCAGCTGGGTGATGCCGGACACCACCATCTGGCCGTGCTCGTACTGGGGGATGCGCAGGCCGCCGCCACCGAAGCGGCGCTGGATGGCGGCCACCTTGTCATATTCAACGGGGTAACCGAAGCCGTCGCCCAGGGCCCCCCCCAGCAGGCAGGCAAGGCGGTGGGCCATGGCCTCGTCCTGCCGGGCGTTGATCTTGGATACACCGTGTACGTGCTCCTCCTGGGCACGGGTCTGGATCGCCCCCGGCCGGGCACGGCGCACCTGGGACACGGCTTCGGCGGGGGGCATGCCCAGTTCCACGAGCAGGTGGGCGGCGATGGTGCCCGCCCGGCCCAGGCCGGCCTTGCAGTGGAGCACCACCCGGCCCCCCTGGCGCAACAGGCGGCGCAGGCGCAGGCCGGAATAGAACCAGCGCGTGCCGAAATGCCAGTCGGGCACGTCCATGTCGGGGATGGGCAGGTGGTGCCATTCCAGGCCTTCCGCCTCGGCCATCTCCCCCAGGTGCTCCACCCGCATCTGCTCGAACTCGTGGGCCTCGATGAGGGTGACCAGGACGGTGGCTCCCCAGGCGCGGATGGAGGACAGGTCCATGGCCAGGTCCCGCCTTGGCAAGCCGGCACTCGCTTCGGTCTGGCATCGTCCAGGGCAATGGGTCAGGCCCAGGACCCCCTTGCCCTGGGGCAGGTGAAGGGTGTCGATCAACAGCTTGTGCTCGTCGGCCATGGGCGGTGGTTTACCTGCCGTAGCCAAGGTTGGGGGCCAGCCAGCGTTCCGCGGTGTTCAGGTCCCAGCCCTTGCGGCGGGCGTAATTCTCCACCTGGTCCTTGTCGATCTTGGCAACGGCGAAGTAGCGGCTGTCGGGGTGGCTGAAGTAGAAACCGGATACGGAGGCCAGGGGCAGCATGGCATAGCTTTCCGTGAGGGAGACGCCGATGTTGGCGGTGGCGTCCAGCAGCTCGAACAGGGGGCCCTTCTCCGAGTGCTCGGGGCAGGCGGGATAGCCGGGGGCGGGGCGGATGCCGCGATATTCCTCGCTCACGAGCTGCTCGTTGGAGAGGTTCTCCTCCGGGGCGTAGCCCCAGAACTGGGTGCGCACCCGCTGGTGCAGGCGTTCGGCGAAGGCCTCCGCCAGGCGGTCGCACAGGGCCTTGAACAGGATGGCCTGGTAGTCGTCGTGCTGGGCCTGGAACTCCTTGACCTTTTCCTCTTCGCGGATGCCGGCGGTAACCACGAAGGCGCCGATGTAGTCCAGCACACCGGTTTCCTTGGGGGCGATGAAGTCCGCCAGGCACCAGTTGGGCTGGCCCGCTGGACGCTGCATCTGCTGGCGCAGGTTGTGCCAGGTCATGAGGGTCTCGGAGCGGGCCTCGTCCACGTAGATTTCGATGTCGTCATCGTTCACCGTGTTGGCGGGGAAGATACCCACCACGGCCCGGGCTTCCACCCACTTCTCGGCAATGATCCTTTCCAGCATGGCCCGGGCGTCGGCGAACAGCTTGCGGGCCTCCTCGCCCACCACCTCGTCCTCCAGAATCTTCGGATAGCGGCCGTGGAGCTCCCAGGCCTGGAAGAAGGGGGTCCAGTCGATGTATTGGGCCAGTTCGGCCAGGTCGTAGTCACGCATGGCCTGCATGCCCAGGGCCTTGGGCACGGGCGGTGTGTAGGCGTGGGCGACGGCCGTGGCCACGTCGCAGGCGGGGCAGGCGTGGGCCTCGGCACCCGGCTGGGTGGCTGCCCAGTTTGTCTTGAACTTGTTGGCCCGGGCCGCCGCCAGGGGAATGCGCTTGCTCTCCCCCTGCTGGGCGGCATGGCGTTCCCGCACGCCCACGTAGTCCGCCTTGGTCTTGGCGATGAAGTCGCCGCGCAGGTCCGGGGACAGCAGCTGGGTGCACACGCCCACGGCTCGGCTGGCATCCTTCACGTACACCACGGGCCCTTCGTAGTGGGTGTCGATCTTTACCGCCGTGTGGGCCAGGCTGGTGGTGGCGCCGCCGATCAACAAGGGCTGCGCCATGCCCCGGCGCTGCATCTCGGCGGCGATGTGGCTCATCTCTTCCAGGGACGGAGTGATGAGGCCGGACAGGCCGATGATGTCCACCTTCTCGGCTTCGGCGGTGTCCAGGATCCGGTCCGCCGGCACCATGACCCCCAGGTCGATGACGTCATAGGCGTTGCAGCCCAGCACCACGCCGACGATGTTCTTGCCGATGTCGTGCACGTCCCCTTTCACCGTGGCCATGAGGATGCGGCCCTTGGCCTGGGCCTCGGTCTTGGTGGCCTCGATGTAGGGCGTGAGGTAGGCCACGGCCTGTTTCATGACCCGGGCGGACTTCACCACCTGGGGCAGGAACATCTTGCCGGCGCCAAACAGGTCCCCCACCACGTTCATGCCATCCATGAGGGGGCCTTCGATGACCTTCACCGGGTGGTCGAAGGACTGCCTGCACTCTTCCGTATCCGCCTCGATATAGGCGGTGATGCCCTTCACCAGCGCATGGGTCAGGCGCTCGCCCACGGGCTTCTCGCGCCAGCTCAAATCCTCGGTGGACTCCTTGGCCTGGCCCTTCACGGTATCGGCGGCGGCCACCAGGCGGTCCCCCGCGTCGGGGCGGCGGTTCAGCACCACGTCCTCAACCAGGGCGCGCAGGTCGGCGGGAATCTCGTCGTAGATGCCCAGCTGGCCGGCGTTGACGATGCCCATGTCCATGCCCGCCTGGATGGCGTGATAGAGGAACACGGTGTGGATGGCCTCGCGCAGGGGTTCGTTGCCCCGGAAGGAGAAGGAGACGTTGCTCACCCCGCCGGAGATGTGGGCGTGGGGCAGGTGGGTGCGGATCCAGCGCGTCGCCTCGATGAAGTACACGGCGTAGTTGGCGTGTTCCTCGATGCCCGTGGCCACGGCGAAGATGTTGGGGTCGAAGATGATGTCCTCGGCCGGGAAGCCCAACTGCTCGGTAAGCAGCTTGTAGGCCCGCTGGCAGATTTCCACCTTGCGGGCGTAGGTGTCCGCCTGGCCCGTTTCGTCGAAGGCCATGACGATGACCGCCGCGCCGTAGCGCCGGGCCAGGGTGGCCTTCTCCACGAAGGCCGCCTCCCCTTCCTTCAGGGAGATGGAGTTGATGATGGGCTTGCCCTGCACGCACTTCAGGCCGGCCTCGATGATGGACCACTTGGAGGAGTCCAGCATGATGGGCGCCCGGGCGATGTCCGGCTCGCTGGCGATGAGGTGGAGGAAGCGCACCATGGCGGCATCGCCGTCCAGCATGGCCTCGTCCATGTTGATGTCGATGACCTGGGCGCCGGCCTCCACCTGCTGGCGGGCCACGTCCAGGGCCTCGTCGTACCTGGCTTCCAGCACCAGGCGCTTGAACTTGGCGGAGCCGGTGACGTTGGTGCGCTCCCCCACGTTGCAGAACAGGTCGCCGGCCCCCAGGTTGTAGGGCTCCAGGCCCGAGATGCGCAGTTTCGGCTCGATGGCGGGCGGGGTGCGGGGCGGGAAGGGCGCCACCGCCTCGGCGATGGCCCGGATGTGGTCCGGCGTGGTGCCGCAGCAGCCGCCGACGATGTTGAGGAAGCCGTGTTCCGCCCATTCGCGCATGGCTGTGGCCATCTGTTCCGGCGTCTCGTCATAGCCGCCGAAGGCGTTGGGCAGGCCCGCGTTGGCGTGGGCGGACACCAGGCAGTCCGCCTTGGCGGCGATTTCCGCCACGTGCTGGCGCAGGTCCTTGGCCCCCAGGGCGCAGTTGAAGCCGAAGGAGAAGGGCTCGGCGTGGCGCAGGCTGTTCCAGAAGGCCTCCACCGTCTGGCCGGACAGGGTGCGGCCCGAGGCGTCGGTGATGGTGCCGGAGATCATGATGGGGCGGATTTCCCCCGTGTCGTCGAAGTACTTCTTCACCGCGAACACCGCCGCCTTGGCGTTCAGGGTGTCGAAGATGGTCTCGATGAGCAGCAGGTCCGCGCCGCCCTTCACCAGGCCGTCGGTGGCCACGTAATAGGTGTCCACCAGCTGGTCGAAGCTGACGTTGCGGAAGCCCGGGTCGTTCACGTCTGGTGAGATGGTGGCGGTGCGGCTGGTGGGGCCCAGCACCCCGGCCACGAAACGGGGCTTGTCCGGGGTTTGCGCCGTGTACTCGTCCGCCACGGAGCGGGCCAGCCTGGCCCCCTCGAAATTCAGCTCGTACACCAGCTCTTCCATGCCGTAGTCGGCCATGGAAATGCTGTTGGCGTTGAAGGTGTTGGTCTCCAGGATGTCCGCGCCGGCGGCCAGGTACTGGCCGTGGATTTCACGGATGACTTCCGGCTTGGTCAGCAGCAGCAGGTCGTTATTGCCCTTCAGGTCGCTGGGCCAGTCGGCGAAGCGGGTGCCGCGATAGTCCGCCTCCTGCAGCTTGTAGCGCTGGATCATGGTGCCCATGGCGCCGTCCAGGATGAGGATGCGGCGGGTGGCCAAGGCAAGGAGTTCGGCGCTGCGGTTTGGCATGGGGTATGGTGGCGCTGCCTAAAAGGGAGGCATTGTAGCATCCGCCCCTCCGCCCTCCGGCGCCTACGGGCAGGGCCGTAATGGTCTAGTCTGGATACTCGGGATGCGTGCATCCCTGGGTATAACCCATTGAATACAGTGGGAATGGTCTGAGTGGAAGGAGAAAGACATGAGGAAGCAAAGCAGGGTTTTTGGGGTGCTGGCCCTGGGACTGGCACCCATGGCGACCCAGGCCGCGGACGGCGCAGCCCTGGCCAAGGCCAACGGCTGCCTGGCCTGCCACAACGTTGCGGTGAAGATGGTGGGGCCGGCCTACAAGGCCGTGGCGAAGAAATACAAGGGTGAATCGGGAGCTGCGGCGCGTCTGTTCGAGAAGGTGCGAAAGGGCGGCAAGGGTACCTGGGGACCCACCCCCATGCCGCCCCAGACAGGCGTGAACGATGCCGACCTGAAGGCCATCATCGCCTGGGTACTGGACCGTTAAGCGGTAGCATCGGCAGGACAGTGCCAATCAACAGGAGACATCCATGCAACATCTCACGCCCAAGGAAACCGCAGCGCTCCTGGAGAGCAACCCCAACGCCGTATTCATCGACTGCCGGTCGGAATGGGAATTCCTGTTCGTGGGCCACCCCATTGGCGCCATCCTCATCCCCTGGTACGAAGGCGAGAACTGGGACCTGAACCCTCGCTTCCTCGGGGAAGTGCGCATCGCCGCCTCCCACAACCGGCCCGTGGTGCTCATCTGCCGCTCCGGCAACCGGTCAAAGGAGGCGGGGGAGTTCCTGGAGAAGAACGGTTTCCCCGAGGTCTACAACGTGCTGTACGGCTTCGAGGGGGAACTGGACGAGCACCACCGCCGTTCCACCCGGAACGGCTGGCGGTTTGACGGGCTGCCTTGGGAACAGTGCTGATCAGGCCTTGCCTGTACTGCCGAAGCCGCCCTCGCCCCGCTGGCTTGTCCCGAATTCCTCCACCACGCTGAAGTGGGCCTGCACCACGGGCACGATGACCATTTGGGCGATGCGCTCGAAGGGCTCCACGGTGAAGGGCTCCTGGCCCCGGTTCCACAGGGACACCATGAGCTGGCCCTGGTAGTCGGAATCGATGAGGCCCACCAGGTTGCCCAGCACAACGCCGTGCTTATGGCCCAGGCCGGAGCGGGGCAGGATCACGGCGGCGTAGCCCGCGTCCTCAAGGTGGATGGCCAGGCCCGTGGGAATGAGCTTGGTCTCCCCCGGATTCAGGCTGACGGGGCCATCCAGGCAGGCCCGCAGGTCCAGGCCGGCGCTGCCGGGGGTGGCGTAGTGGGGAAGTTGGTCGCGGACGCGCTCGTCCAGGATCTTCAGGTCGACTTGCATGGTTTTCTTAGTGAAGGGTGAAGGGTGAAGGGTGAAGGGGGAGCAGGAGAGTAAAGGGGGAAGGGTGCAGGGGGAAGGGTGCAGGGGAAGGGTGTAAGGCCGTCACCCACCCTTCCCCCTTGAGCGCCGTGGGCGCGGACCCTTCACCCTTCACCCTTCACTGATATTGGTTGTTGTATAGCCTGGCGATGTGGGCCACCAGGCGCCGGGCCTGGGTGCGCTTGTCTGCCTGTTCCAGCACGTGCTTGCCGTCCTCGTCCAGGAGGTAGAGCTGGACCGCGTCTGTGCCGATGGCTTCCTTGACGTCGTTGGCGACGATGAGGGGCAGGTGCTTGCGGCGGCGTTTCAGTTCGGCGTACTCCTCCAGGTTTTCGCTCTCGGCGGCAAAGCCCACGCAGAAGGGGGGCTTGGGCCGGCTGGAGATGTTGGCCAGGATGTCCGGGTTGGGGGCCAGTTCCAGGGTGAGGATGTGGGCGTCCTTCTTGATCTTCTGCTCGCTGGGGTTGAGCACATAGTAGTCTGCCACCGCAGCCACGCCGATGAAGATGTGGGCATCGTCGATGACCGACTCCACCGCCGCCTGCATGTCCGCCGTGCTTACTACTGAGATGAACCGGGCGCCGGGCGGTGGCTTCAGGCACGTATGGCCGGAGACCAATGTGACCTCCGCGCCTGCCTCCAGGGCGGCCCGGGTTACCGCGTAACCCATCTTGCCGGAACTGGAATTGGTGATGCCCCGCACCGCGTCGATGGCTTCGAAGGTGGGACCGGCGGTGATGACCACCTTAAGGCCCGCCAGGGACTTGGGCTGGAAGCGGGCCTGGAGGGCGTCCAGCAGGTCTTCCGGCTCCAGCATGCGGCCGAAGCCCACTTCGCCGCAGGCCTGCTCGCCACAGTCCGGCCCCAGCAGGGTAATGCCGTCCTCCCCCAGAAGGGTGACATTGCGCTGGGTGGCGGCAGCCTCCCACATCTGCCGGTTCATGGCGGGGGCACACAGCAAGGGGCAGTCCCGGGCCAGGCACAGGGTGGAGAGCAGGTCGGAGGCAACGCCCTGGGCCAGCTTGGCCAGGAAGTCGGCGGAGGCGGGGGCCACCAGGATGGCGTCGGCTCCCCGGGTCAGGTCGATATGGGCCATGCCGTTGTCCACCCGCTCGTCCCACAGGTCGGTGAACACCGGGTGGCCGGTGATGGCCTGGAAGGTGGCGGCGCCCACGAAGTGGCGGGCGGCCTCGGTCATCACCACCTGGACGTCCAGGCCGTCCTTCACCATGAGCCGGGCCAGTTCCGCCGCCTTGTAGGCGGCAACGCCGCCGGTCACTCCCAGGATGATGCGCTTGAGTTTGGGCTCCACAGGCTCGTTCCCATGTTTTAACCGGGCCATTGTATTTTGAGCATGTCCACAGTGGATACGGTTGACCTAGAATCCAACCCGGACAGGGAGGCTCAATAGTACGCTGGAAACGCCAGCGCGCTTGCAGGCCGGTCTCGATCCAGAAGAAACCACCTAACACAGGAGAGACACCATGAATCGGCAATCCACGCTGCTTGCTTCCGTCGCTATCGCTCTGTTCGGCCAAGGGGCCTGGGCCGGTGGCCTGGCCTGCAAGGCCGGCTACACCCACGTCACCATCACAGAGGGCACGGCAGCGACAGTCAACGTTTCTGAAACCAAGCAGGTGGGCCAGTTATGCCTGACCATGGAAAACGATGCCGGCAGGGTGGTGTTCGACGACTGCGGCGCACTCATCGGTACGGTCACGGAACGTGATGCCCTGGGTAACCCGACCAAGCTGAGTCATACGGCGGTGTTCGAACTGCTGGAATCCTTCAAGACCGCGAACGATACGGTGCTCTACGCGGTGCCTCAGAGCGAGTGCTCGTTCAATGTGGCCGAGAGCATGACCAGGCTGAAATGGGGCACGGGGGTGTTCCTGGGGGGAAAACTCAATGCCGAGGCCACTGGAATGGTGAGCTTCTGCCCAGGTCAGAACAAGAACACCTTTGAAATCACTGGCGAAGCCTGCCTGCGCCTGAAGTGATGCACTGATTCCGGGGTTGCCCCATCGCTCAACCCCGGTACCCCAGGGCGGCGGAGATTTCCGCCGCCGCGGCGGTGACGAGTTCGATCCAGGCATCCTGACGTCGCTCCCTGGGGGCTGAGACGGACAGGCCCGCGACGGCCTGGCCGTTGGCGTCCCGAATGAGGGCGCCGATGCAGCCCACGCCCATTTCAGCTTCCTCGTTGTCCAGGGCATAACCCTGGGCTAGGGAGAGGTTGATGTTCTTCAGCAGCTTGGCCTCGGTGTTCAGGGTATTGGGGGTGAAGGCGGACAGGCCGGTGCGCTTGGCGTAATCCACCACGGCGGCGCGGCCGTCCTCCCCCAGCATGAGCTTGCCCACGGCGGTGACGTGGAGGGGGGCGCGGCTGCCGATGACCTGCTCCACCCGCATCATGCGCGACGAGGTGGCGCGTTCCACGTACACCACCTCGTCCCCCTGGCGCACGGTGAGGTTCACGGTCTCCTTCAGTGCATCCCGGAGCCGTTCCATGAGGGGACGGGCCACCTCTCGGATGTCCCCACCCACGCGCACCTTGCCGGCCCAGCGGGTCAGGCGGGGACCCAGCAGGTAGTGGCCGGCCTCGTCCCGGCTCACCAGGCCGTGGGCCTGGAGGGCGGCCAGGATGCGAAAGGCGGTGGAGGGGGAAAGCCCCGCGTCCAGGCCCAGCACCTTGAGGTTGGTGCCTTCATCGTGATTAGCCAGGGCGTCCAGCAGGGCCACTGCCCGGTCGATGACCTGGATGCCTGATGAGGGTGGGGTGGGAATGGGGGCGCTCATGATTGTTCCAGGGTTTATATTCCACATTGTGGAACATTTTCTGTATTGTGAAAAGTTGAGTATTTAACTAGGATTTGTCCCAGCAGTCTTACCCATTCGCCTGATCCTGGAGAAATGCCATGAACGCCATCCTGAATACCGTTGAAACGACCCCTGATTTCTGTGCCGGCATGCAGTACTTCGGCGAGGCCTGGCCAGGCTTCGACAACCATGGGACCGAGCCCGCCGTGGAGGTCGCCACCGGCCGCATCAAGGAAGTGGATGAAACTGCCGCCTACCAGACCCTGCTCATGGCCGACGCCCTGCGCTACGTCACCCTCCAGGTCTGCGGTTCCAAGGGCTCCGGCCACCCCGGCGGCTTTGCCTCCAGCGCCGAGGCCTACGCCTCCCTGGTGATGCTGGGCCACACCAACATCGTCACCGAGGTGGGCCACCACGCCCCCGGCTTCTACAGCGCCATGTTCCTGGACACCTCCCTGGAGGAGATGGGCATCCGCACCATGAGCGACATGATGGCCCGCTTCCGGGAGAAGCACGGCCTGCTGGGCCACCTGTCCGGCGCCATCCCGGGCCTGTTGGCCCCCGCCGGTCCCCTGGGGCAGGGCCAGCATTTCGCCATGGCCGGCGCCCTGCTGCACCCCGGCAAGCTGTTCCCGGTGACCATCGGCGACGGCGGCATGGGGGAGCCCTACGTGCTCAATTCCATGATGCATTTCCACACCGCCTATCCCAAGGTCACCAACTTCCTGCCCACCCTGATCTGGAATGGCTACAGCCAGGAGCACCATTCCATGGTGTCCCGCTTTACCAATGACGAGATGATCGCCTACTGGAAGGGCCACGGCTTCGAGAAGGTGGTACTGGTGGATGCCAAGGCATTCGACGATTCCGGCCAGGACGGCGCCTATGTGGATTCCTCCCGCTTCTCCCACGGCCAGCGCCTGGCCTTTGCCAAGGCCGTGCTGGAAGGCGTGGACCGGGCCGCCAAGGCCGCCCTGTCCGGCAAGCTCACCGCCTTCATCATCAAGCAGTTGAAGGGCGCCGGCGTGCACACCCTGGGTGCCAAGTCCCACAACCTTTATCCGGCCGATACCCTGGAGGCGCCGCTGATCGTCGACGGCTTGAAGCGCCGCGCCCTCAACCCCGAGGCCTGGACCATCGTGCGGGAAAACTTCGTGCGCGCCGGCGGCGGCCCCGCCGTTAAGACCGCGGTCACCGAGCACGTGCTGGACATCGCGCCCCTGGGTGCCTTCCCCACCCAGGAGTTCAAGAAGGGAGAAAAAGCCGTGCCCGCCACCGCCATGGGCGCCCTGGTGGCCTGGGTGGGCGGCCAGGACGAGCGCTTCGTGGTGACCAATGCCGACGGCAACGAGGCGTCCGCCATGAAGAACATCAACGATGCCCTGAAGATCCGCCATCCCACCCAGGATCCCCTGTACAACCAGGAGCCCAACGGCCAGGTGTACGAGCCCCTCAACGAGGACGCCTGCGCCGGCCTGGCCGCCGGCCTGTCCCTGTTCGGCTCCCGGGCCCTGTGGCTCAGCTATGAAAGCTTCGCCATCAACGGCTGGCCCATCGTCCAGACGGTCACCCAGGCCATGGCCGAACTGCGCCGCAAGACGCCTTCCGTGGTGACCATGTTCACCGCCGGCGCCCTGGAGCAGGGGCGCAACGGCTGGACCCACCAGCGCCCGGAGATCGAGAACTACTTCGCCGCCCAGATGCGCAACGGCAACGTGTTCATGCTGTTCCCCTGTGACGCCAACGCCATCCAGGCCGCCTACGAGTACGCCACCAACAGCTACAACAAGGGCATGGTGATCATTGCCTCCAAGTCCCCCCTGCCGGTGTACATGGGCATGGATGAGGCCCGGGACGCGGTGGAGAAGGGCGCCGCCACCATCTATGAAAGTGCCTCCGGCACCAAGGGAACGGTGGTCTTCGCCGTCACCGGCGACATGGTCTACCTGCCCGTGTTCGAGGCCAAGGACAGGCTGGAGGCTGAAGGCTACAGGGTGCGCATCGTCGCCGTGGTGAACCCCCGCCGCTTGTATCGCGCCACCGACGTGGCCTGGGACACGGTGTCCGAGCCGGACAACGCCTTCATGGACGACGACCACTTCAACGCCCTGTTCGACGGCGATGTGCTCATGGCCGTGAGCGGCGGCCCCTCCGCCAGCCTGGAGCCGGTCTTGATGCGCACCCGGGCGGCCCGTCGCGACACCTTTGCCTGGAAGCGCGGCGAGACCACCGCCAGCCCGGCGGAGATCATGGACTTCAACGGCATCACCGCCGCGAAGATGGCGGCGCGGGTCCACGCCCTGGCGGGCTGAAGGAATGAATGCCATGGCCGAGACAAAGACCAAGATCATCGTCCTGGACGACGACCCCACCGGCTCCCAGACGGTGCATAGCTGCCTGCTGCTCACCCAGTGGGACGAGGCCACCTTGAAGCAGGCCCTGCTGGACCCATCGCCCATCTTCTTCGTGCTGACCAACACCCGGGGCATGGATGCGACGCGGGCCGCTGCGGTCACCCGGGAGGTGTGCTGGAAGCTGCACCAGGTGCTGGAGAAGCTGGAGAAGTCCGGCCAGCACATCAATGCCCTGTTCGTCAGCCGCTCGGATTCCACCCTGCGGGGCCACTACCCCGTGGAGACGGATGTCATGGCAGAGGAGCTGGGGGGCTTTGACGCCCACTTCCTTACCCCGGCCTTCTTCGAGGGCGGCCGCATCACCCGGGATTCCGTGCACTACCTGATGGTGGACGGAAAGCCCGTGCCCACTTCGGAGACCGAGTTCGCCAAGGATTCCGTGTTCGGTTATTCCACCAGCTACCTGCCGGATTACGTGGCGGAAAAGACCAAGGGGCGCATCCCGGCCCAGGACGTGGAACGCTTCCTGTTGGAGGATATTCGGGCAGGCGTGGTGGACCGGCTCATGGCCCTCAAGGGCAATGTCTGTTGCGTGGTGGACGCCGAGGTCCAGGACGACCTGGATCGCTTCGCCGCCGACGTGCTGGCAGCCGTGGCCCGGGGCAAGCGCTTCCTGTTCCGCAGTGCCGCCAGCCTGCTCACGGCGCTGGCACGCCTGCCGGCCCAGCCCATTCCCGCCACGGACATGGGCCAATGGACACGGGGCAACTACCCCGGCGCGGTGATCATGGGTTCCCACGTGGGCAAGTCCACGCGCCAGCTGGAGGCCTTGTTGCAGGACCCGGAAGCCGTGCCGGTGGAAGTGGATGTGGATCGCGTGCAGCCTGACCGGGACGCCTTGTTGGCAGAAGTGCTGGATAAGGTGAGACGCCTCCATGCCCGGGGCGCCACCCCCGTGGTGTTCACCAGCCGCCGGGAACGCACCTTTGCCGACGAAGCCACCCGCCTGGCCTTCGGCGAGGCCGTGTCCGCCTTCCTCATGGATGTGGTGCGGGGCATGCCGCGTACCCTGGGCTACCTCATCAGCAAGGGCGGCATCACCAGCAACGACACCCTGTCCAAGGGACTGGCGCTGGCGTCGGCCAGGGTCCTGGGCCAGATTCTGCCCGGCGTTTCGGTGGTGCGCTGCCCCGGGGATCATCCGGCTTTCACCAACATGCCGGTGGTGATCTTTCCCGGCAACGTGGGGGGTGACGATGCACTGCTGACGGCCTTCCTGCGCCTCTCCAGGCGGGAAGGCGGGCAAGGTCAGCAGGAAGCCAAGGCTGCCTGAGTCCGAAATTGGCCGGCCTGAAAAACTGGCATCATCCTGCCCCATGCCCCTGACCCCCGACTTCATCGCCACCCTCCAGGCCGCACTCCCCGGCCGGGTGCTGGCCAGCGCCGAGGCCTGCCGCCCCTACGAGTGCGATGGCCTGTCCGCCTACCGCAAGACGCCAGAGGTGGTGGCCCTGCCGGAGACGGTGGAGGAGGTGCGGGCCGTCCTGGGCCTGTGCAGCCGGCACGGCGTGCCCGTGGTGGCCCGGGGCGCGGGCACCGGGCTGTCCGGTGGCGCCCTGCCCATTGAGGGCGGCTTGTTGTTAGGCATGGCCAAATTCAACCGGATACTCAACATCGACGCCGCCAACCGCACCGCCCGGGTTCAGCCCGGGGTGCGCAACCTGGCCATCTCCGAGGCCGCCGCCGCCTATGGTTTGTATTACGCCCCGGACCCGTCCTCCCAGATCGCCTGTTCCATCGGCGGCAATGTGGCGGAGAACTCCGGCGGGGTCCACTGCCTGAAGTACGGCCTCACCGTGCACAACGTGTTTTCGGTGACCATGCTCACCATGGACGGCGAACTGGTCACCCTGGGCAGCCAGGCCCTGGATGGCCCCGGCCTGGACCTGCTGGCCCTGTTCACCGGCTCGGAAGGCCTGCTGGGCGTCATCGTGGAAGTGACGGTGAAGCTGCTGCCCCGGCCCGAGCGGGCCCAGGTGCTGCTGGCCGCCTACGACGATGTGGAAAAGGCCGGGGGTGCCGTGGCGGCCATCATCGCCGCCGGCATCATCCCGGCGGGCCTGGAGATGATGGACAACCCGGCCATTCGCGCCGCCGAGGCCTTCGTCCACGCGGGATATCCCGAGGACGCCGCCGCCATCCTGCTGTGCGAACTGGATGGATCCAACGCCGAGGTGTCCGAGGAAATCCTGCGGGTGCGCAAGCTCTTGCTGGACTCCGGCGCCACCGAGGTGCGCACCGCCCAGGACGAGGCCCAGCGCATGAAGTTCTGGGCCGGGCGCAAGAATGCCTTCCCCGCCGTGGGCCGCCTGTCGCCGGACTATTACTGCATGGACGGCACCATCCCCCGCCTGCACCTGGCCCGGGTGCTGGGGGAGATCAATCGCCTGTCCAACGAATACGGCTTGAAAGTGGCCAACGTGTTCCACGCCGGTGACGGCAACCTGCATCCCCTCATCCTTTACGATGCCAACACGCCTGGCGAGTTGGAGAGGACCGAGGAATTCGGTCGCCGCATCCTGGAACTGTGCGTGGAGGTGGGTGGCACGGTCACCGGCGAGCACGGCGTGGGCGTGGAAAAGCTGGACGCCATGTGCAGCCAGTTCGCCGCTCCCGAGTTGAACCAGTTCATGGCAGTGAAGGCCGCCTTCGATTCTGCCGGACTGCTGAACCCCGGCAAGGCCGTCCCTACCCTGCACCGCTGTGCCGAGTTCGGCCGCATGCACGTGCATGGCGGCAAGCTGGCGCATCCGGAATTGCCCAGGTTCTAGCCATGGCCAGCGATATTTCCACCCAGCTTCAGGCCCGGGTCCAGGCAGCACTGGCCGACCGGACACCCCTGGCCATCCGTGCCGGCGGCAGCAAGGACTTCTATGGCCGTCGGGTGGTGGGCGACTCCTTGGACGTGGCCGGCCATGCCGGTATCGTCGGCTACGCGCCCACGGAACTGGTAGTCACCGCCCGTTGCGGCACGCCCCTGGCGGATTTGGAAGCGGCGTTGGCCCGGCAGGGCCAGATGCTGCCCTTCGAGCCGCCACGTTTCGCCGAAGCGGCCACGGTGGGTGGCATGGTGGCCGCCGGCCTCTCCGGCCCCCGGCGGCCCTGGGGCGGGGCGGTACGGGACGCGGTGCTGGGGGTGAAATTGCTCACCGGCAGGGGGGAGGTCCTCAGCTTCGGCGGCCAGGTGATGAAGAACGTGGCGGGCTATGACGTCTCCCGCCTCATGGCCGGCAGTCTGGGCAGCCTGGGGGTGATCCTGGAAGTCTCCCTGAAGGCGCTGCCCGGGCCAGCCAAGGAAATCACCGTGGTGCAGGAGGCGGATGCTCCTGCGGCCCTGGAGCGCCTTGCCTTCTGGCAGGGCAAGGCCTGGCCACTGTCCGCCAGCCTACACGACGGCGAGCGCCTTTGGATCCGTCTTTCCGGCACCCACGCAGGCGTGAACGCCGCCCGGGAGGCAATGGGGGGCGAGGAGGTGGGAGACCTGTCCATCTGGACTCGGGCACGGGAACAGACCCTGCCGTTCTTCGATACGGATCGGCCCCTGTGGCGCCTGTCCGTACCCCCCGCGACCCCCGTCCTGGACCTGCCCGGCACCTGGCTCACGGAATGGGGAGGCGCCCAGCGCTGGCTGGTGTCGGACGCGCCGGCCGCCAGCATCCGCGCCGCTGCCACCACGGCGGGCGGTCATGCCACGCTGTTCCGAGCTCATCACGAGCGGGGCGAGGTGTTCCAGCCCCTGCCGGGGCCACTGCTGGCCCTCCACAAGCGCATCAAGGCCAGTTTCGACCCGGCGGGCATTTTGAATCCCGGCGTGATGTATCAAGGCCTGTAATGGAAACCCATCTGCCCGCCGATCTGCTGAACACGCCGGAAGGCAAGGAGGCCGAAGCCATCCTGCGCGCCTGCGTCCATTGTGGTTTCTGCAACGCCACCTGTCCCACCTACCAGATACTGGGCGACGAGCTTGATGGCCCCCGGGGCCGCATCTACCTGATGAAGCAGATGCTGGAGGGCCAGCCGGTGACGGCGGAGACCCGCCTGCACCTGGACCGTTGTCTCACCTGCCGCAACTGCGAGACCACCTGTCCGTCCGGGGTTCAATACGGGCGCCTGGTGGATATCGGTCGCCATGTCGCCGAGCAGCGGGCGCCTCGGCCCCTGTCCGAACAGGTCATGCGCAAGGCTTTGCGGACCGGACTGACTACCCCCATCCTGTTCGAACCGGTCTTGAAGGTGGGGCGGGCCTTGCGCGAATTCCTCCCCCGGTCCTTGCGGGAGCATGTTCCTCCCGCGACCCAGGCCAAGGCCTGGCCCGCCAATGCCCATGTCCGTTCCATGCTGGTGTTGGAAGGTTGTGTGCAGCCGGGACTGGCCCCGGAGACCAATGCGGCCGCCGCCCGGGTGC
Organism: Thiobacillus sp.; assembly: GCA_024235835.1. Classification (NCBI taxonomy): domain Bacteria; kingdom Pseudomonadati; phylum Pseudomonadota; class Betaproteobacteria; order Nitrosomonadales; family Thiobacillaceae; genus Thiobacillus; species Thiobacillus sp. Next base: position 882,639 of record JACKLQ010000002.1, read on the forward strand.
TGGACCGCCTGGGCATACGGCTCATTGCCGCCCGGGGGGCGGGCTGCTGCGGCGCCATCGACCAGCATCTGGCGGCGCCCGACGCCGCCCTGAATGCCATGCGCCGCAACATCGACGCCTGGTGGCCCCACATTCGCGCGGGGGCGGAAGCCATCGTCCTCACCGCCAGCGGCTGCGGCAGCCTGGTGAAGGAATATGCGCACCACCTGCACCATGATCCTGTCTACCGAACCAAGGCGGCGCGGGTGTCCGCCCTGGCCAGGGACTTGTCCGAAGTGCTTGCGGCCGAGGATCTCGGCGCCCTCCGGATCGCCAAGCCCCGGCGCGTGGCCTACCACCCCCCCTGCAGCCTGCAGCACGGCCAGAAGGTCCGGGGCGTGGTGGAGGGTATCCTCGTCCAGGCCGGGCACCAACTGGTGCCCTTTGCCGAGAGCCACCTCTGCTGCGGCTCCGCCGGCACCTATTCCCTGCTCCAGCCCGAACTTTCCCGCACCCTGCGGGAGCGCAAGCTGGGGCATATCCAGACAGTCCGGCCCGATGTCATCGCCACCGCCAACATCGGCTGCCAGACCCATCTGGCCGCCGGCGCCGACGTGCCGGTGGTGCACTGGATCACCCTGTTGGAGAATGGGGCCTCCCGATAATCAAACAGGGGAGGTGCCATGGCCATAACCGATTGGCCCGAGGGCGAACGTCCGAGGGAGAAGCTCCTTCAGCGCGGTGCATCCGCACTTTCAGATGCCGAGTTGCTGGCCATCTTTCTGCGCGTGGGGGTAAAGGGCAAGAGCGCCGTGGAACTGGCCCGGGACCTCCTGGCCCACTTCGGCAGCCTGACGCGGCTGTTCCATGCCAGCCAGGCCGAATTCGCCGCATTTCCCGGCATGGGGCCGGCCAAATTTGCCCAGTTGCAGGCCGTCCTGGAGATGGCCCGCCGGGCCCTGGGGGAGGAGATGGCCCAGGGGGATGCCCTGGGTTCGCCCGGTGCCGTGCGGGACTACCTGCGCCTGCATCTGGGCGGTCTGGGCCACGAGGTGTTCATGGCCCTGTTCCTGGATGCCCAGAACCGGGTGCTGGCCCGGGAAGAACTGTTCCGGGGCACCCTCACCCAGACCTCGGTCTACCCCCGGGAGGTGGTGAAGCGGGCCCTGGCCCACAATGCCGCAGGCATCATCCTGGCCCACAACCATCCCTCCGGCGTGGCGGAGCCTTCCCAGGCGGACCGCTGGCTCACGGACCAGCTCAAGACAGCCCTGGGCCTGGTGGACGTGAAGGTGCTGGACCATTTCATCGTCGCCGGCACCAGGGGCTTGTCCTTCGCCGAGCGAGGTTTGCTTTGACCCTTGCAGGAAATCCGTGCTATAAATCGCCTCCTTTTTTACGCCAACCGAATTCCGGGGTACGAATCATGGCCCGTGTATGCCAAGTAACCGGCAAGAAGCCGATGGTGGGAAACAACGTTTCCCACGCCAACAACAAGACCAAGCGTCGTTTCCTGCCCAACCTGCAGAACCGTCGTTTCTGGGTCGAGAGCGAGAACCGCTGGGTACGCATGCGCGTCACCAACGCCGCCCTGCGACTCATCGACAAGAAGGGCATCGACGTGGTCCTCGCCGACCTGCGCGCCGCCGGTGAGATCTAAGGAGAACGAACATGGCTAAAGGCGCACGCGAAAAGATCAAGCTGGAGTCCACTGCCGGCACCGGTCACTTCTACACGACCACCAAGAACAAGAAGACCATGCCCGAGAAGATGGCGATCATGAAGTACGATCCCAAGGCCCGTAAGCATGTGGAATACAAGGAAACCAAGCTGAAATAAGCTGGTTGGCCGTTGTATGGGAAACCCCGCCCCGGCGGGGTTTTTTGTTTGGAGCGCCCGCTTTCCTTGCGCCCGGCCAGGGCCTACCCTTTGCAGGGTGGATACGCATGCTTGAAAGGGGGATGGAGATGGACAGGCACGTACGTATGGGCAAGACATCGCTGGCGCTGGCGGCGCTGGTCGGCTTCCTGGCGGGGTGCGCGTCGGATCCGTCCGCTTCCCCCGCGGCTGACAACACAAAGGTCATGCAACATCGCCTGGAGGATCTGGAGCGGCGGGTGCAACGGCTGGAGAGCCGGCCGTCGGTGGAAGAGCCCTACCGTGTCCGGGAGGAAATTCAGGCCCATATCAAGCGGCTGGAAGCAGAGCGGGCCAAGCTCCTGGTGAAATATACGGACCAGCACCCTGCGGTGCGGGACATCGACCGCAGGCGCCTCATCCTCAACGAGCAGTTGCAGCAGCTGGGCCCCTGATGCCTGACTGCCACGCGTGACGTGGCGTCAGGTCAGTACCCGCCCCGCCGGACTCAGGGCCATGCACGGGTGCGGGTGCCCGCCAGGAAACTGTTCACCAGGGGGCCCCGGGCGATGACTTTCCCCGGATCCTCAGTCTGGCCACCAGCAGGGCAGCGACCGGCAGGCGTATGGCCATGGCTGCGCGTCAGCTGCCTTTCTCAGGCGTAACTGCGCAGCTTCAGGGAGAACTGGGACAGGGCCTCGATGCCGCTTTCCTCGGCCTTGCGGCACCAGTCCTGGAGCTGGAACACCAACTGCTCCCGGCTGGCGGAAGAGCGGCCCCAGATGGCAGCCAGTTCCTGGCGCATCTGGTAGAGCTGCTTGAGACGCTCGCTGCTGGCCAGCACCTTGGCCAATGAGTCCCGCTCCTCGGTCTTGAGGTCGGCCTTGTCCAGGTTCAGCCAGCGCAGCACCTGCTTGCGCTCGGGGATGTTGCCGCCCAGCCTGGCAAGTTCCTGTCCGGTGATCTTGCGGATGGCCCGGGCATAGCGGGTGAGCACGTCGTAGCGGTGGGTGATGACGGCGTGGAGAAGTTCCGCGTCGCAGAAGTGCTTGATCTCACCCCAGCGCACCCGGGGGGCCACCTTTTTCACATTGGCCAGGCCGAGGATTTCCATCGTGCGGATGTACAGCCAGCCGATGTCGAATTCATACCAGCGGTTGGATAGCTTGGCGGAGCTCCCGTAGGCGTGGTGGTTGTTGTGCAGTTCCTCGCCGCCGATGAGGATGCCCCAGGGCACGATATTGGTGCTGGCATCCTCGCAGGCGAAGTTGCGGTAGCCCCAGTAGTGGCCGATGCCGTTGATGACGCCGGCGGCGAAGATGGGAATCCAGAGCATCTGTACGGCCCAGATGGTGAGGCCGATAGGGCCGAACAGCATTACGTCCAGGGCCAGCATCAGCACGATGCCCTTGGCGGAGTGGGGTGTGTAGAGCTTGCGCTCCAGCCAGTCGTCCGGGGTGCCGTGGCCGTAGCGTTCCAGGGTCTCGGCATCCTTCGCCTCGGCCTGGTAGAGCTCGGCGCCCTCCCAAAGCACCTTGGAAAGGCTCATCACTTGTGGGCTGTGGGGGTCTTCCGGGGTTTCGCACTTGGCGTGGTGCTTGCGGTGGATGGCGGCCCAGGCCTTGGTGACCATGCCGGTGGTGAGCCATAGCCAGAAGCGGAAGAAATGGGAGATGACGGGGTGAAGTTCCAGGGCCCGATGGGCCTGGCAGCGGTGCAGGAAAATGGTGACGCCGGCGATGGTGATGTGGGTCAGGGCCAAGGCGACCAAGATGTAGCCCCACCAGGGTAGCTGGATCAGGCCGTTGAGAAGCACGTTCATAAGTAAGCGATATGGAATTGCAGGAGATTACTTTACGCCCAGGTTGGCCCATTGGGGACCGGGCGGATCATGTAGGGTTATGTAGGGGTGATGAGCGGTACATCAAGGCCGGGCCATTCGAAGGAGTCTAGCGGGACAGCTTCAGGCTGTGGGCCCGGTGCCGGCGCCAGTTGGCGGCATAGGCCTGGGCCAGCAGGGGATTGTCCCGCAGCACCAGGAGGTTTTCCGCGTTGCGGTACTGGGCGGCGTGGGTGAAGTTGAAGCTGCCGGTGATGAGGACCGGCTGGGGTGTGCCCGCGTCCAGCACCATGACCTTGTTGTGGGCTGCGGAGTGGTCCCCGTCGATCCAGACCGGCACGCCCTGCCGGGCCAGCCAGTCCACCAGGCTGGTCTCCAGCTTTTCTGCCTGCTGGCGGTCGGCGACCAGGGATACCTCCACGCCGCGCTTTTTCGCCGCCACCAGGGCCGCGGCGATGTCCTTGTGCGTGAAACCGTAGGCCTGCACCAGGATTTCCCGTTTGGCACGGTTGATGGCGTTGACCACCAGGGCTCCCGCGTCATCCCCGGGGGTGAAGGCCACCTGGATGTCTCCCCGGGCCACCAGGGCCAGGGGCTCGGTTGCATGGGGCGACGGGCTGGCCAGAGACACCAGGGCCGCCAACAGCAGGCGGATCATGGCTGGTTGCGCTCCAGCACGGCAGCGAAGAAGCCGTCCGTGCCATGGCGGGCCGGGTCCAGGCGCAGGGTGTCTCCCATTTCCAGTTCGATGCGCTGGGCGGCCAGCACTTCCCCTGCCGGTACCTGGTGGAACTCGGGATGGGCCGCCAGGAAGGCTTCGACAATGGCCTCGTTCTCTTCCGTCAGCAGGCTGCAGGTGGCGTAGACCAGGCGGCCGCCGGCTTTCACCAGGCGGCTGGCGGAATCCAGGATGGACTGCTGCTTCTCTATCAGTTCGGCCACGGACTCGGGGCTCTGGCGCCACTTCAGGTCCGGGTTGCGTCGCAGGGTGCCCAGGCCGGAGCAGGGGGCGTCCACCAGCACCCGGTCGAACTTGCCCGCCAGGCGCTTCACCTTGGTGTCCCGCTCGCTGGCGATGACCTGGGCCTGGACGTTGGACAGGCCGGAGCGGGCCAGGCGGGGCTTGAGTTTGGCCAGGCGCTTTTCCGATACGTCGAAGGCATAGAGCCGGCCCGAACTGCGCATCATGGCGCCCAGCAGCAATGTCTTGCCGCCCGCGCCGGCGCAGAAGTCGCACACCATTTCGCCCCGTCGGGGGGCCAGGAGCTGGCCCAGCAGTTGGCTGCCCTCGTCCTGGACTTCCAGGCTGCCGTCCAGAAACAGGGGATGCTTCTGCAGGGCGGGCTTGCCCTTCAGGCGCAGGCCCAGGGGGGACCAGGGGGTGGGTTCGGCGGCCAGGCCCTCCTGCTCCATGGCGGCCAGGGCCTCCTCACGGCCTAGTTTGGCCGGGTTCACACGCAGGTCCAGGGGGGCAGGGGCGTTCAGGGCCTCCATGAGTCCTGGCAGGGCATCGCCGTACTGGGCAGCGAGGCGTTCGTACAACCAGTCCGGCAGGTCCAGGCGTTGGGCGTCGGACAGGGCGTACAGGTCCACGGCCTTGATGCCCCGCAGCCAATCCAGCTCGGCCTTGTGCTTGCCCACCAGGGGCTCCAGCTCCCGCAGGTTGTAGCCGCCAAAGCGGGCCAGCCAGGCCAGCACCAGGCGGCGGGGCGTGGGGGTGCGCCCGCTGTCGCCTACCGCCAGGTGTTCCAGGCTGCGCAAACGGCGGATGACGCCATACACGGTCTCGGCGATGAAGCCCCGTTCCCGGCCTCCCAGCTTGGGGTAATTGCGGAAGAAGGCGGAAAGCTGGACATCCGCCGGGCGGGTGAAGTCCAGGCAGAGTTCCACCGCCTCGATGGCGTGGGTCAGGTCTTGGGGTGTCATGAGACTCGGGAAGAAAGCCCGGAAACGGAATGGGCGGGGATTATCTCAAACCGGACGGGTTATTCCGCCAGGGCCCGGGCGGCATCGGCACGCATGAAGTCGATGAAGCTCTGGGCGGCGGAGGAGAAGCGCTTGCCGGGCCGGTGCACGATGTACCAGTGGCGCAGGATGGGGGTGTCCTCCACGTCCAGCACCACCAGACGATCCAGCTTCAATTCCATGTCCAGGGTATGGCGGGACACCAGGCCCAGGCCCAGGCCCGCTTCCACGGCCCGCTGGATGGCGATGTTGCTGTTCATCTCCATGCCGGCGGTGAGGGCCGCCTTGTGCTCGGCGAAGAAGCGCTCCGTGGCGGCCCGGGTGCCGGAGCCGGGTTCCCGCATGATGAAGGTCTCCCCTTCCAGGCGGGTGGCGGGAATTTCTTTCTGCCTGGCCAGGGGATGGCCGGGCGGGGCGATGATCACCAGGGGGTTGTCCATGAAGGCATGGGCCTCCAGATCCAGATCCTCAGGCGGCTTGCCCATGATCACCAGGTCCACGTCGTTGTGGGCCAGGGCGGTGAGCAGCTTCTCCCGGTTGCCCACGTCCAGGCGTACCTTGAGTTGGGGATGTTGCTGGGAGAAGGCGGCCAGCAACCGGGGGGCGAAATACTTGGTGGTGCTGACGGCGGAGATTTTCAGTTCCCCCTTGTCCAGGCCCTTCATGCGGGCCAGGGACTCGTCCAGTTCGGCGATCTGCAGGGCCACGGTCTGGCTGCACTGGAAGACAGCTTCCCCCGCCTCGGTGAGGAATATCTTCTTGCCTATCTGTTCCAGCAGGGGCAGGCCCGCCATCTCGTCCAGTTGCTTCACCTGCATGGACACGCCCGGCTGGGACAGGTGCAGTTCCTCCGCCGCCCGGGAGAAGGAGCGATGCCGGGCCACGGCCTCGAAGACCTGGAGTTGGCGCAGGGTGGGGTGGATCATGGCAGCCTCGCGGACAAGGATCGGCAAGCAAGGGGTATAAGTTATTCATTATGCACAGGATAAGAACATCTGAATATTACTTATCAATAACCCTGCGTATAGTTCGCCCCACTCGCACTGGGGCTTCCCCACTTTTTAGGAGATGAGCAATGGATCAATCAGCACGTTACGCCGACCTGTCCCTCAAGGAAGATGATCTGATCAAGGGTGGCAAGCATATCCTGGTGGCCTACAAGATGAAGCCCAAGTCCGGCTACGGTTACCTGGAAGCCGCCGCTCACCTGGCTGCCGAATCCTCCACCGGCACCAACGTTGAAGTCTCCACCACAGACGACTTCACCAAGGGTGTGGACGCGCTGGTCTATCACATCGACGAAGCCACCGAAGATCTGCGCATCGCTTATCCGCTGGAACTGTTCGACCGCAACATCACCGACGGCCGCATGATGATCGTCTCCTTCCTGACCCTGGTGATCGGCAACAACCAGGGCATGGGCGACATCGAGCATGCCAAGATGATCGACTTCTACATGCCCGAGCGCGCCATCCAGCTGTTCGACGGCCCCTCCAAGGACATCTCCGACATGTGGCGCATCCTGGGTCGTCCGGTCAAGGATGGCGGCTACATCGCCGGCACCATCATCAAGCCCAAGCTGGGTCTGCGTCCCGAGCCCTTCGCCCACGCCGCTTACCAGTTCTGGCTGGGTGGTGACTTCATCAAGAACGACGAGCCCCAGGGCAACCAGGTGTTCTGCCCCGCCAAGAAGGTCTACCCTCTGGTGTATGACGCCATGAAGCGTGCCCAGGACGAAACCGGCCAGGCCAAGCTGTTCTCCGCCAACATCACCGCTGACGACCACTATGAGATGATGGCCCGCGCCGATTTCATCCTGGAAACCTTCGGACCCGACGCCGACAAGGTGGCCTTCCTGGTGGACGGCTACGTGGGCGGCCCCGGCATGGTGACCACCGCCCGTCGCCAGTACCCCAACCAGTACCTGCACTACCACCGTGCCGGACATGGCGCCGTGACTTCCCCGTCCGCCAAGCGTGGCTACACCGCCTTCGTGCTGTCCAAGATGTCCCGTCTGCAAGGTGCTTCCGGCATCCACGTGGGCACCATGGGCTACGGCAAGATGGAAGGTGATGCGACCGACAAGAACATCGCCTACATGATCGAGCGCGACGAAGCCCAGGGCCCGGTCTACTTCCAGAAGTGGTACGGCATGAAGCCCACCACCCCCATCATCTCCGGCGGCATGAACGCCCTGCGTCTGCCCGGCTTCTTCGAGAACCTGGGCCACGGCAACGTGATCAACACCTCCGGCGGCGGCTCCTACGGCCACATCGACAGCCCGGCGGCCGGCGCCATTTCCCTGCGCCAGTCCTACGAGTGCTGGAAGCAAGGTGCAGATCCCATCGAGTTCGCGAAAGAGCATAAGGAATTCGCTCGCGCCTTCGAGTCCTTCCCCGGCGACGCCGACAAGCTGTTCCCCGGCTGGCGCGAGAAGCTGGGCGTGCACAAGTAAGCTGAAACGCTTGGCATCAAGGAAACGCCCCCGGCTTGCTGGGGGCGTTTTTGTTCCGGCCATGGATGCCCATGGGGGGAACATGACTTTGAGGCGTCATTCCGGCCTTCGCCGGAATGACGGATTCGTTGGAGAGTTGATCATGACCGACAAAGAGCAATACAAGGTTCACAAGGAACCCTTCTACCAACAGCAGCACAACGAGGTGGCCCTGTACGAGGCCGCCTACCGCAACCGCCTGCCGGTGATGGTGAAAGGCCCCACGGGCTGCGGCAAATCCCGCTTCGTGGAATACATGGCCTGGAAGTTGGGCAAGCCCCTGATCACCGTGGCCTGCAACGAGGACATGACCGCCAGCGACCTGGTGGGACGCTACCTGCTGGAAGCCAACGGCACCCGCTGGCTGGACGGCCCCCTGACCACCGCCGCCCGCATCGGCGCCATCTGCTATCTGGACGAGATCGTCGAGGCCCGCCAGGACACCACCGTGGTGATCCACCCCCTGACAGACCACCGCCGCACCCTGCCCCTGGACAAGAAGGGCGAGCTCATCGAGGCCCACCCCGACTTCCAACTGGTCATCAGCTACAACCCCGGCTACCAGTCCCTGATGAAGGACCTGAAGCAGTCCACCAAGCAGCGCTTCACCGCCTTCGACTTCGACTATCCGGGCGCCGAGCTGGAGACCAGCATCCTGGCCAAGGAAACCGGCCTGGACGAGGCCACCGCCGGCAAACTGGTGAAGATCGGCCACACCGCCCGCAACCTGAAGGGCCACGGTCTGGACGAAGGCATCTCCACCCGCCTGCTGGTCTATGCCGCCACCCTCATCAAGGACGGCGTGAACCCGGTGGAAGCCTGCCGCATGGCCCTGGTTCGGCCCATCACCGACGACGCCGACATCCGCGAGACCTTGGATCACGCCATCGACGCTACCTTTGCGTGATAGGGATGTTTTGGCCAGGTAGGTTGGGCTGACAAGGGAAGCCCAACTTGGCGTGGGATATGTTGGGCTTCGTGACTCTCCCCTTGCGGGGACAAGAGCCAACCTACGGAGAATGTGGCAGTGATGACCGAAACCGAATACCAGCACCCCCTGATGCAGGCCTACTGGGCCCAGATCGACACCCGCTTCAAGCAGGTGGAGGACGTGTTCGAGGACGTCATGGCCGAGGCCCTGGCGGTGCTGACCCGGCCGGGCATCGACGCCTATCTGGAAGCCGCCCGGGTCATCGGCAAGCTGGGCCGGGGCGTGGAGCCCATGCTGGCCTTCCTGGAGGAGTGGCCCTCCACCGCCAAGGCCATCGGCGAGGGGGCTTTGCCCCAGTTCATGGCCCTCATCCAGCGCATGCAGAAGTCTCCCAACGGCAAGGCCATCACGCCCTTCCTCCAGACCCTGGCCCCCGTGGCCCGCCGGCTCCATTCCCGGGAGCAGATGCAGCGCTACCTGGACATCACCCTGGATTTCATGGAGCGCACCACCGGCTCCATCCACGGCCACCACACCACCTTCCCCAGCCCCGGCCTGCCGGACTTCCTGGCCCAGGCCCCCTTCCTGCTGTCCCAGCTCACCCTGTCCGGCATGAAGAAGTGGGTGGAATACGGCATCCGCAACTACGGCAACCACCCGGAACGGCAGAAGGACTACTTCTGCCTCCAATCCGCCGACAGTCGCGCCGTGCTGCAACGGGAGCGCCACGGCACCCTGTTCATGGACGTGGAGCGCAAGCTGGACCTCTACCTGCGCGGCCTGTGGGCCGACAGCGACCAACTGGTGCCGTATTCCACCGCCTTCGACGAACTGCGCAAGCCCGTGCCCTATTACGACAAGCTGGGCATGCGCATCCCGGACGTGTACGACGACGCCGGAGACATCTCGGGTTTGAACCGTTACCGCGCCACCCTGGCCCACATGGTGGGCCACCGCCGCTGGAGCGAGGCCCAGATCGCCGACAACTGGAGCCCCTTCCAGCGCATGGCCGTGGAGTTCTTCGAGGACTGCCGCATCGAAAACCTGCTGTGCCGGGAGTACCCGGGCCTGCGCCGCATCTTCCTGGGCCTGCATCCCAAGCCCGTGGAAGGCGGTTGCGACGAGGAGACCACCTCCTGCCTGCGTTATCGTATGGCCATGCTGTCCCGGGCCCTGTTGGACCCGGACCACGGCTATACCGACGCCAACCTGCTGGATTACGTGGCCCGCTTTCACGCATTGCTGGCGGACGGCGCCGAATCCAATACCAAGGACATCGCCGCCCTGGCCTTGAGCTATGTCGCCAAGACCCGCCGCCAGAGCGACCAGTTCGCCAAGATCCACTTTGACGACACGGTGGTGGACTACCGGGACGACAACCGGCAGATGTGGAAATTCATCGAGGAAGGGGACGAGGAAGAGGCCTTCGACGCCAAGCGCAAGATCGAGCCGGGGGAGGAACTGAAGGGCCTGCCGCCCCGCCACTACCCCGAGTGGGACTACAAGAGCCAGACCTACCGCCCGGACTGGGCCAGCGTCTACGAAGCCCTGCACCCCAAGGGCAACAGCGCGGACATCGACAAGCTGCTGCAGAAGCACGGCGCCCTGGCCAAGCGCCTGAAGCGGATGCTCGACCTGCTCAAGCCCCAGGACAAGGTGCGCATCCGCTACCAGGAGGAGGGGAGTGAACTGGACCTGGACGTGGCCATCCGCTCCCTCATCGACTTCAAGGGCGGCGCCAACCCGGACCCCCGCATCAACATGAGCCACCGCACCAACGGCCGGGACATCTCCGTCATGCTGCTGCTGGACCTGTCGGAATCCCTCAACGAAAAAGCGGCGGGCGGCGAGCAAACCATCCTGGAACTCAGCCAGGAAGCCGTCTCCCTGCTGGCCTGGGCCGTGGAACAACTGGGCGACCCCTTCGCCATCGCCGGCTTCCATTCCAACACCCGCCACGATGTGCGCTACCTGCACATCAAGGGCTACGGCGAACACTGGGGCGACGAGGCCAAGGGTCGCCTGGCCGCCATGCAGGCCGGCTGGTCCACGCGCATGGGCGCCGCCATGCGCCACGCCGCCCACTACCTGGAAGCCCGCAAGGCGGACAAGAAACTCATGCTCATCCTCACCGACGGCCAGCCCTCCGACGTGGACACCCAGGACGAGCAACTGCTCATCGAGGACACCCGCCAGGCCGTGCAGGAACTGGACCGGGACGGCATCTTCACCTACTGCATCAGCCTGGACCCCAAGGCCGACGAATACGTCAGCAACATCTTCGGCCGGCAGTACACGGTGATCGACAACATCCAGCGCCTGCCGGAAAAATTGCCGGAGCTTTTCCTCGCATTGACGAAGTGAATGCGAGGAACGGCAATTTTCAGTGAAGGCTAACTTGCGTCAGCAAGTTAAGCCGTGAAGCGGCGGCCGGAACTAAAAGATGCCGGAGCTTTTCCTCGCATTGACGAAGTGAATGCGAGGAACGGGCCGGCTACGAAGAGTCGTCGGTCCTGTGTGTGGAGGGGGTGCCCTGGCATTCGCGGCAAGGAATATATTCCTTGCCTGGACCAGCGGTCCCCACTTCGGAGTGAATACCATGACAACGGTAGCAAAAAGTTCATGCCCACCTGCTCGGGTTATAAACAAAATCCCGCTTTCAGCAGAGTTCCCTTGCAGGTTGATCCCAAGCAGGGGGTATGCGTCCATAAGCAATATTGCTTAAAGAGATTCAAGGCGCGGCCGATAAGATCGCGTTGATTGTTTTGTCATCCATTGATGGGGAGAAAGTAGCCATGGCCAGTACCAAGAAACCTTCCGATACCGCCGCGACCAAGAAGACCTCCACCGCCGCGAAGGCAGCCGCAGCGGACAAGCCGAAGGCGCCCGCCAAGACTGCAGCCAAGCCGAAAGCCGTTGCCGACAAGCCCGTGGCAAAGGCTGCTGCGCCTGCCAAGGAAACCAAGGCTGCGGCGGCGAAGAAAGCCAGCACCCCCGCCACCAAGGCCAAGGCAGCCAGCCCTGCGAAGGCCGCCGCCAAGCCGGTCAAGGCAGGTGCCGGCAAGGCCAAGGTGGCGGCGAAATCCAACGCCTCGGCCGTTACGCCCGAGCAGCGCTTTCACTACATCGAGGTGGCGGCCTATTACATCGCCGAACGGCGAGGGTTCCATGGCGGCAATGCCGCGGAGGACTGGGCCCAGGCCGAGCTGGAAGTTGACCGCCTGCTGTCCGAGGGCATGTTCAACGGCTGAAAGTTGCCACCGCCCTTTCCGAGTTGGGGGGCGGTGGTTCCGATGTGCCAGGCTCAGCGCCTGGCGCTCGCCTCAGCCTGCGTAGGCGCGCAGGGAGTCCAGATCCACCAGGGTGATGCAGCGTCCCTTTAGTTTGATGAGGCCTTCGGTGGAAAGCCGCTTGAGCACCCGGGAGAAAGTCTCCGGGGCCAGGTTGAGCTGGGAAGCTATGGTGGACTTGCTGACGTCGAGTTCCACCCTGAAGCTGTGGGCCGCTTCCGGCGCCCGTTGGCTTAGGAAATGGGCCACCCGCTGGGTGCTGCTGCGCTGCACGCAGGTCTCCAGGCTTTCGATGAGCTGGCACATGCGCTTGCCCATGCGGGCCATGAGGCAGTCCGCCAGGTCGGGGTTGCGGCGCATGGCTTCCCGCAGGGCCGTCTGCCTTAGTACCAGCAGCAGGCTATCCTTGTTGGCCTGGGCGTTGATGGGGGCCGTCAAGCCGGGGAACACGGCCTCTTCCGCGAAGGTGTCGCCGGCGAAGGCCATGCGCACGATGGTTTCCACGCCCCCCTGGTTGGTAAGGGACAGCTTGATCTGGCCTGAGATGACCAGGTACACGCTCTGTAGCGCATCGCCTTTCTGGAACAGGAACTCGTTCCGGGTGGCGGCGTACTCGTAGGCTCCCTGGGCCAGGCAATCGAGTTCACTGGCATGCAGGCAACGGAAGGCGGGCTGGTGGGCCAGCATTTCGGGGATGAAGTGTTGCCGGGTAGCGGTCATCATGCGGCTCCATTGAGGTGTTTCGACCTTGATAAAGGTCAAGTCTAGGGGCCGCGCGTGGGGATCGTAGGGGTCGAATACCCGACAGGAACACTAGAGATACCACTTAAGTGATATGCGGGGTATCTTATAACCAATTGAATTTCCATGGGCCTTGTCTGTTGACCCGAAATGCGCAGGGCACTGGAAATCAATGGTGGTATTCCCCATTCCCGGGCGCGGGCCTGAACTCATGACAGGAGACCTGGATGCGCAGAGTCAGGGACGCCCTATTCGAGCGTTCCATCATGCTCTGGCTGGCGGCGGCCATCCTGGCCGTATCGGCCATCGGCATCGGCGGCATGGTCATCTCGACTCTGGTGGTCGAGCAGGTCCAGGGCAGCGGCAGCGCCATCAACGTGGCGGGCAGCCTTCGGCGGCTGAGCCATCGCATGGGCAGCATCGTCCTCTCCGACGCGGAGAACGATCTCACGGACCATACCCTGCTGCAGTCAGCCATCGTCCATTTCGAGGCCACACTGAATCACCAGATGCTGACCGATGTGCTGCGGCGACAGCCGGACAACCCCGCCATGGCCACCTACCGCCAAGTGCAGGAAACATGGCGGCGGAGCCTGAAACCCAAGCTGGCCGAGCAGGCCCTGGCAGGCCCCAACCTTTTCCCGGTGGAAACCCACAACCGCTTGCTGCTGCTCATCGACGAGTTCGTGGACCAGATCAACACCATGGTGGCCCAGCTGGAGGCTGATACCGAGCAGCGAATCAGCACACTGCGCGCTATCCTGTGGGGTGCCGTGGCGCTAACCATCCTGGTGCTGCTCATCGGCCTGTTCATGATCCACAGGCGTGTGCTGCTGCCCCTGGATGCCCTGCTGGGAGGTGCCTCCCGCATCGGCGTGGGTGACTTCAACGCCCGCACCCATCATACGGGCCGGGACGAACTGGGGCGGGTGGGCCAGGCCTTCAATACCATGGCCGAGGCGGTATTCCGATCCCACCAGGATCTGGAGAAAAGAGTGCGGGAGAAAACAGCGGAACTGACTCGCAGCAACCGCAGCCTGGCCCTGCTCTACAACGCCATTTCCCAGCTGCACCATGCCCCCACGGCCCCCGAGACCTACCGGGCAGTGTTGGCGGAGCTCGATGGCCTGCTGGACCTGAAGGGCAGCATGGCCTGCCTCCAGGCCAAGCATGGTGGGCCGGCGAGTCTGCTGGCTTCCAGCCTGCCGGATTGTGGCGACCGGGGAGGCGAGGGATGCGCGGAGTGTTTGTCCACCGTGGCTCTGGTCGGGGGCCTCAAGCACTACAACGCGACGGCCGACGGCCACGAGCTCAACCTGCCCTTGCGGGATATGGACGGCACCTACGGGGTAATGCGCCTCGCCCTGCCCCAAGGGCGTTACCTGGGGCTTTGGCAGGAGCAATTGCTGGAGGCTCTGATCCGGCACATCGGTATTGCCCTGGGCATGAGCCGCAAGCTTGAGCAGGAGCGTCTGCTGGCCCTGCAGGAGGAACGCTCCACCATCGCCCGGGAACTTCATGATTCCATCGCCCAGTCCCTGTCCTACATGAAGATCCAGGCCAGCCTGCTACAGCCCGTGTTGTCGGACCCGGTGCGGCGGGAACAGGCCGAGACCGTGCTGCGTGACCTGCGAGAGGGCATCACCGCGGCCTACCGTCAGTTGCGCGAACTACTGGCCACCTTCCGCCTGAAGATGGAAAGCGACTTCCTCACCCTGCTGGCTGCCGCCGTGGACGAGTATGCGTCCCGGGGTGGCCTGAGTATCCACCTGGAAACCCGCCTGGAAGGTTGCCAGCTGACCCCAAACCAGGAGATTCACACCCTGCAGATCATGCGCGAGGCCCTGTCCAACGTGCTGCGACACGCCCACGCATCCCAGGCCTGGGTCCGGGTGGTGAACGGTGCCGGAGTAGAGGTGGAGGCCAGCGTGGAAGACGACGGTATCGGCCCGGCCGGGGAAATCGACGCGATCGCCGAGGATACCTTCCACTATGGCCTGACCATTATGCGGGAGCGAGCCCAGGGCCTTCATGGACACCTGGAGGTGGGCCCCCGCCCCGGCGGTGGTACCCGGGTCACCCTGCGTTTCCATGCCCAGCCCGTGCAAGTCCAAGAAGTTGCCTGACAACAAGACCAGGAGCCAGACTCAAACCCATGACCACCAACACGCAAAGCGTCCTCATCGTCGATGACCACCCCCTGTTCCGGCGCGGCCTGACCCAGTTGCTCAACACCATGGACACCTTTCGCCTGGTGGGCGAGGCGGCCAACGGCCATGAAGGTATCGAACTGGTCAAGCGACTGCGCCCCGACCTGCTGCTGCTGGACTTGAACATGAAGGACATGAGCGGCATCGAAGTGCTCAAGGCCGTGAAGGCGGGGGACCTGGAAACCAGGGTGGTGATGATCACCGTTTCCGACCAGGCGGACGATCTGGTGGCGGCCCTGCGCAACGGCGCCGACGGCTACCTGCTCAAGGACATGGAACCGGAGCAGATGGTGGAAAGCCTGGAGGCCGCCGCCAGCGGCCGGGTCATCGTCTCGGAAGCTCTAACCCATCTATTGGCCGCTGCCATTCGCCACAGCAACCGTCCTGAAAACGTCGGCGAGGCAGGACTCACGGAGCAAGAGGTGCGCATTCTGGAGCTCATCGCCGGCGGCATGATCAACAAGCTCATCGGTCGCGAGCTTGACATCGCAGAGGGCACCGTGAAGGTCCACGTCAAGCACATCCTGCGCAAGCTGGGCCTGCGTTCCCGGGTGGAGGCGGCGGTGTGGGCCGTGGAACGCCTGCTCAAGCCCAGGTCGAACTAAGAAAACCGGCTCTCATGCGCCGGGTTCGGCACGGAGCTTGTTTGTGCAGGGTGAGTCGCAGCAGGCCTGGTTCACGTTGGTCGAGCAGGCCGAATTCTCTTGTTTGGTGAGCAGAAAATCCAGGAAGGCACGGGCCACCACGGAAATCTGACGTCCCGCCGGGTGCACAGCGTACCAGTGGCGCTGGATGGGAAACCCCTCCGCGTCCAGCACGGCGAACTGGCCAGGCTGGTGCAGGGTGAGGGCGTGGCAGGAGAGGGCGGAGATGCCCAGTCCCGCCAGGATGGCCTGCTTGATGGCCTCGTTGCTGCCCAGTTCCAGGCGGGGGCGAATCTCCAGTCCGTGTTCATGGAACAGCCGCTCGATGGCCTTTCGGGTGCCGGACCCGGCCTCCCGCATGATCCAGGGTTCCTTGGCCAGGCGCTCCAGGGTCAGGTGTTTTTCCTTCGTCAGGGGATGGTCCGGGGCGGCCAGCACGACGATGGGGTTGTCCATGATGGGCGTGGCCACCACGTCGATCTCGTCGGGCGGCGTGCCCAACAGGTAGAGGTCGTCCAGGTTGTCCGCCATGCTGGCCAGCACCTGTTCCTTGTTGGTGACCCTCAGGCTAACGTCGATGCCCGGATGCAGCCTGGCGAATTCCCCCAGCAGCCGGGGCGCGAAGTAGGAGGCGGTGGTGATGGCCATGAGCTTGAGCTTGCCCTTCTCCAGGCCCCGGCGCTGGGCCACCGACATGGCGTAGCGGTCCAGGATAGCGAAGATTTCCCGGGTGACCTGGGCCAGTTCCTTGCCATCCTCGGTGAGCAGCACCTTCTTTCCCACCTGTTCCACCAGGGGCGAGCCCACGGTGTCGGTGAGTTTCTTCATTTGCATGGAGACCGTGGGCTGGGTGAGATACAGCTCTTCCGAGGCCCGGGTGAAGCTGCCCAGGCGGGCAATGGCCTCGAAGATCTCCAACTGGCGGAATGTGGTGTGGCGCATGGTCTATGTTGGAAGCCCCACGTGATGAAACGTGAAGGGGAAAAATGATAAATATAGACTTTAATCTATCGCATTAATAGAAAATCGTGACTGTTATTGATGATTAGTTGACCGCATCATTCGCCCACCTCAGACGGGCCCAAAAACGGCCACGAGGCTGAACGCAATCCTAAACAAGGAGTTAACACATGGCTGTGAAGACCTACAACGCTGGTGTGAAAGAGTACCGCCAGACCTACTGGATGCCCGAGTACACCCCTCTGGATACCGACATCCTGGCCTGTTTCAAGATTACCCCCCAGCCTGGCGTGGACCGCGAGGAAGTTGCCGCTGCCGTGGCCGCTGAATCCTCCACCGGCACCTGGACCACCGTCTGGACCGACCTGTTGACCGACCTGGACTATTACAAGGGCCGCGCCTATCACATCGAAGACGTGCCCGGTGACGACACCTGCTTCTACGCCTTCGT